>JAGWRB010000266.1 GCA_028876725.1 Gemmatimonadota bacterium | reverse complement strand
CTGTTTGCGTGGGAGGACGAGTCGACGTACGTGCGGCTGCCGCCGTACTTCGACGGCATGCCGAAGGAGCCGCGGCCGGTGGCGGACATCGTCGGTGCGCGCTGCCTCGTCCAGCTCGGCGATTCCGTCACGACGGACCACATCTCCCCCGCCGGCTCGATCAAGACGGAGTCGCCGGCCGGGCACTACCTCGTCGAGCACGGCGTGGAGCGCAAGGACTTCAACTCCTACGGCTCGCGGCGCGGGAATCACGAAGTCATGATGCGCGGCACGTTCGCCAACATCCGGCTGCGCAACGAGCTGGCGCCGGGCACCGAAGGCGGGTGGACGTGCACCGAGGCGGGCGGCAAGCCGCAGTTCATTTATGACGCGGCCATGGCCTACCAGAAGGCCGGGACGCCGCTCGTCGTGATCGCCGGCAAGGAGTACGGCACCGGGTCGTCTCGCGACTGGGCCGCCAAGGGCACGATTCTGCTCGGCGTGAAGGCGGTCATCGCCGAGTCGTTCGAGCGCATCCACCGGTCGAACCTGGTGGGGATGGGCGTGCTGCCCCTGGAGTTCACCGGCGGCCAGACGCGCCAGTCGCTGGGGCTCACCGGATTCGAGACGTACGAGATCGTGGGACTCGACGAGTCGATGAAGCCCAAGGCGCCGCTCACGGTGCGCGCGGTGGCGGCCGACGGGTCGAAGAAGGAGTTCGGCGTGCTGGCGCGCATCGACACGCCCGAGGAGCTGCAGTACTACCGGCACGGCGGCATTCTGTCGTACGTGCTGCGCTCGCTGGTGGGCCGGAAGTAGCGCGCGACCCGTCGCGACGCACACCGGGCGCCGGACCGCACGCGGTTCGGCGCCCGTTGGCGTTCAGGACGCGCCGCGGGTCAGTGCTCGGCGGCGCGGCGCAGGGCGAGCCGGGCCTTCTCGCGCTCGCCCCAAGTGGGCGCGATCTCGCGCGCCGCGGGGATGCAGCGGGAATCGGCCACGGCCGTGCGCGAGTCTCCCATGGGAAGCCATCCCAGGATGCAGCGGGTCACCGCGGCCACCTCGTCGGGGGCGAGCGCCGACACGGCCACCGGATCGGGGTCGGTGCCGTCGGGGGCCGGCGGCAATACGCCCACGAGCTTGAGCAGGGCCGCCCGGGCCGTGGCCCGCTGCTCGGCGGTCTTGAGCTTGGCCGTCTGCTGGCGCACCTCGCCGCGGTACATGGCGTGCACCTCCGCGACCACGTCGCGCACCAGCGCTTCCAGTACCTGATCGATCTCCGTTTCCACGTGACTCATCGGCGGGCTCCTCGCGGGTCGGCGTCGCGGCCATCTACTCTGAAGACCACGGAACGCGGGCAAAGGTTTCGTGAAGGCGTCACAAACAAGTCAGGAGGCCCCGCGAGCAGCCGGACGGCGGAAACGGGCGTTGCGCATTGCGCGATCCATCACCGATCCCCAATTTCCCGCGGTGCTCTCCCCGTGGAGGAGTTGATGCCCAGAACACGATTCGTCGCCGCCGTTGCGGCCCTGTTGTTGGCCGGCGCGCCGGCGGCCGGAACCGCCCAGCAGGCGGCCGTTCCCGCGGGCGTCCCCGCCGTGGGGCAGATGGCGCCCGATTTTGCCATCCCCGGCGCCACGCGGTACGGAACGCTGCGCGATCCGGTGCGCCTGTCGGACTTCCGCGGGCAGACGGTGGTGATCGCGTTCTTCATCCGGGCGCGCACCAAAGGGTGAACGGTGCAAATGGAGGCGTACCGTGATCAGTACGCCACGCTCTTCCATAGCGGGAACAAGGTCGTCGTGCTGGCCATCAGCACCGACCCCGATACCGCGCTGTATTCCTGGGCGCGCGATTCGCATTTCCCAATGCTCTTCGCCAGCGACACCGACATGGCGGTGGGGCGGCTGTACGGCGCCGCGAGTCCCAAGAATCGCATCGACCTGCGCTATCTGTTCGTGGTCGGCCCCGATGGGCGCATCACGCACCGCATGGTGCCGTTCAACGTGCTGTCCGGTGCCGCCTACAAGGAGCTGCAGGCCGCGGTCGATTCCGCGGCGGGAGCAGGGACCTCTGGCTCGCCCTGAGCCGCAGGAACGCGGACCGCGCCGCCGGGAGCGGGCGTGACGGCGGCGCGCGATCCGCGTGAGGTGGTGGAGACAGTGTTTCGCGCGGCCGTCGCGGGCGCCGATCCCGGCGTCGCCACGGCCGAAGCGCTGGCGCGAATCCCCATGGCGCGTCATCAGCGCCTCTGGCTGTTCGCGATCGGCAAGGCGGCCAACGCCATGGCGGCGTCCGCCGCCGGCGTGTTGCAGCGGGCCCTGCTGACCGTCGCGGGCGGGCTCGTGGTCGCACCGGAGGAGGGAGCGCCGCCCACGGCGACCGTGACGGCGATTCGCGGCGACCACCCGGTGCCCGGAAGAAACTCGTTTGCCGCCGCCGCGCAATTGGCCGACGTCGCCGCCGGGATGCGCAGCAACGATCTCGCCGTCGTGCTCATCTCTGGCGGCGCATCGAGCCTCATCGGGGCGCCCCTGCGCGGGATGAGCGAGGCCGACTTCTCGCATCTGTACGACATGCTGCTCAACAGCGGGCTCGACATTCACGCCATGAACGCGGTGCGCAAGCGCTTCTCGCGGTGGGGGGGCGGCCGCCTCGCCCTGGCACTCGCGCCGGCCACCACCTACTGCCTGGCCGTCTCGGACGTGATCGGCGACGAGGTCTCGTCGATCGGCTCCGGCCCCTGCGTCCCCGACCCGTACACGGTGCAGGACGTGATCCAGATCTTGCAGCGGACGCGGCTGTACAACCGCCTGGCGCCCTCGTTCCGCGAGCACTTGAGCGGGACGAAGCGCGGGCTGGTGCCGGAAACGCCGAAGGCCGGGCACCCGGCGTTCGCGCACGTGACGGCGCGAGTGATCGCCAACAATCGCGTGGCGCTCGACGCGGCGCGCGCCAGCGCGGAGTCGCTCGATGCGGGGCCGGTCACGGTGGCCGATGCGCCGCTCGAGGGGAACGCGGCCGAAGCGGGGGCCGCGCTCGCGCGGGCGCTCATCGCGCGGCGCGCGCAGTCGCCCGGCACGCGCTCCGTGCTGCTGGTGGGCGGCGAGACCACGGTGGTGCTTCCGGCGCCGGCGCCCACGCCGGCCCTGCGGCCCCGCGGCGAGCCGATCCCGCCACCGCCGCCGTACCCGCAGGGCGGCCGCTGCCAGGAGTTGGCGCTCGCGGCTGCGCGCGTGCTCTCCGAGGCCGGCGAGGCGGGCCGCGGCATCACGCTGCTGGCCGCTGGCACCGACGGTCGCGACGGCCCCACCGATGCGGCGGGGGCATGCGTGAATGCGAATACCTGGGGCGCGATCCGCGACGCCGGCCGCGATCCCACGGCGGCGCTCGCGTCGCACGAGTCGTACGGCGCCCTCGACGCCGTCGGCGCGCTGGTGCGCACCGGCCCCACGGGCACGAACGTGGCCGACGTGGTGATCGGCCTGATCTCCGGCTGACCCGGCGCGCGGCCGCCCCCGTCCGTGTCCGCCTGCCTGATCGTCAACCCCGCTGCCGGCCGCGGACGCGGCGCCCGCCTTCTGCCGGCCGTGGCGCGCGCGTTCGCCGCGTACGGCATCACCGACCTGCGCCCCACCGTGGCGCCGGGCGACGAAGCGCGCCAGGTGCGCGGCGCCCTCGACGCCGGATGCGACCCGATCGTCGTGCTGGGCGGCGACGGCACGTGGAGCAAGGCGGCCGCCGAGCTGGCGCGGCTCGGCGCGCCGGCGCGACTCGCCCTGCTCGCCGCGGGCACCGGCAACGACTTCGTGAAGAACCTCCCCGAGCCATCGCGCGATCCGGAGGCGATGGCCGCGCTCGTCGCGGGCGCCGTGCCGTCGCGCGACCGGCGCATCGATATGGCGGCCGTGAACGGGGAGCTCTTCCTGAACGTGGCCGGATTCGCCTTCGACGTCGCGGTGCTGCTGCGCACGGAGCGCATCCGCTGGCTGGGCGGCTCGGCGCTGTACGCCGCGGCGGCGCTGCGCGAGCTGTTCGCGTACGACGGCCTCGTGGTCTCGGTGGACGGCGCGCCCAGCGAGCGCATGCTCCTCCTCGCGTTCGCCAACGGCGCGCACTTCGGCGGCGCGTTCCACGTGGCGCCCGGCGCGGCGGTGGACGACGGCCAGCTCGACGCGATCGCCATTCCCGACATCGGCCGGACCGGACGCCCGGGCCTGCTGCTCCGCGCGGCGATGGGCACGCACCTGAAACATCCGCGTGTGACGGCACGGCGCGCGCCGGCGTTCACGCTGACGTTCGGCGAGCCGCCGGTGTACGAGGCCGACGGCGAGCTGCGGCGCGCGGCGTCGCGCGAGGTGCGGGTCGAGAGCCGTCCGGGCGTGCTGCGGGTGCTGGCACCGGCCGCCGGCGCGGCGTGAATTCCGCCGCGCCCTTCCTGCGCGTGCCCTGAGGCGTCAACTTTCCCCCATGAGCGCATCGCCCTTCACCGTCGGGATCATTCAGGACGCCGCCACCGGCGACGCCGCGGCCACGATGGCGGCCACGGTCGAGCGCGTGCGCGAGGCGGCGCGCCGCGGCGCGCAGATCGTGTGTCTCAAGGAGCTCTTCAACGCGCCGTACTTCTGCAAGGTGGAGCAGGCCGGCCGGTTCGATCTCGCCGAACCCATTCCCGGCCCCACCACCGACGCGATGCAGAAGCTCGCCAAGGAACTGGCGATCGTGCTCATCGTGCCGCTGTTCGAGCGCCAGGCCGCCGGCGTGTATCGCAACTCGGCGGCCGTGATCGACGCCGACGGCTCGCTGCTGGGCGTGTATCGCAAGATGCACATCCCCGACGATCCGCTCTTTCTCGAGAAGTACTACTTCACGCCCGGCGACGGCGCGCCCGACGCGTCGCTTGCGCCCGAGCGCGTGGCGCAGGCCACGGGCTTCAAGGTGTGGAAGACGCGCTACGCGAACGTGGGCGTGCTGATCTGCTGGGATCAGTGGTACCCCGAGGCGGCGCGCATCACGGCACTGCTGGGCGCCGACGTGCTGTTCTATCCCACCGCCATCGGCTGGCACCCCGCCGAGAAGGCGGAGTTCGGCCGGGCGCAGGTGGACGCCTGGCGCACGGCCCAGCGCGCGCACGCCATCGCCAACGGCGTGTTCGTCGCGTCGCCCAATCGCGTCGGATTCGAAGCGGAACCCGGCACCGACGGTCTGGAGTTCTTCGGCCATTCGTTCATAAGCGACCCCTTCGGGCGCCTTCTCGCCGACGCCGGCACCGACCCCGAGATCCTGATCGCGACGTGCGATCCGCGACTCATCGAGGACACCCGGCGGAACTGGCCCTTCCTTCGCGACCGCCGCATCGATGCCTACGCCCCGATCCTCCATCGCTACCTCGGCACGTAGGCGCAACACGCCCACGGCCATGCGGCGCTTCCCCGCCGAGTGGGAAGCGCACGCGGCCACGTGGATCTCGTGGCCGCACCACGAGCCCGACTGGCCGGGCAAGATCGAGGCGATGCACTGGGTGTACGCCGAAATCGCGCGCGTGCTCGCGGCGCACGAGCCGGTGCAGATCCTCTGCCACGACGAAGCGGTGCGCGAGCGGGCCAGGACGTGCCTCGCCGCGCACGGCGTGCGCCAGAACGTCGCGCTCCACCTCGTGCCCACCGACCGGGTGTGGCTGCGCGATTCCGCGCCCACTACCGTGATGCGTCCCGACGGCAGCATCGAGCTGGTGAACTGGCGGTTCAACGCGTGGGCGAAATACGAGAACTTCGCGCTCGACCGGCAGGTGGGCGCCGAGGTGGCGCGGATCACCGGGCTGCCGCGCGTGGACGCGACGCGCCCCGACGGACAGCCGCTGGTGCTCGAAGGGGGCGCCATCGACACCGACGGGCGCGGCACGCTGCTGGTGACCGAGGAGTGCCTGCTTTCCGACGTGCAGGTCCGCAATCCGGGCATGACGCGCGCGGATTACGAGCGCGCGTTCGCGGAGTGGCTGGGCATCCGGCGCACCATCTGGCTGGGCGAGGGGTGCGTGGGCGACGATACCCACGGGCACGTGGACGACATCGCGCGCTTCGCCGCGCACGATGTGGTGCTGTTGGCCTATGAGGAAGACCCGGCCGACGAGGAGAACCATCGGCGTTCGAAGGACAACCTCAAGCGGCTGCAGGCGGCGGGTGGCAAGCGGGGCGACTACACCGTGATCAAGCTGCCGTATCCGCGGCCGGTGATCATGAACGGCGAGCGCCTCCCGGCGAGCTATGCGAATTTCTACGTCGCGAACGGGCTGGTGATCGTCCCCACATTCAACGATCCCCACGACCGGGTGGCGCTGAACCAGATCGCCGAGGTGTTCGCCGATCACCAGGTGGTGGGCATCCACGCGGTGGATCTGGTGTGGGGGCTGGGCACCCTGCACTGCCTGACGCAGCAGCAGATTCTGGAGCGGTAGCGGACCGTCCGGCGCGCGGCCCCGTGTGGACGGGAGCGGCGGGCGTTACATTGGGGCCATCCCCGGCCGCCGTCCCCCGGCGGCGGGTCGCGACGGCGACGACGCCTCGCGGAGCGCCCATCTCTTCGTCGTCTCCCTTCCTCTCGTGCGCAAGCTCCTCACTCTCTGCTGTCTCGCCCTCGTCGGGTGCGGCGGGTCCGGCACCGGCGGCGTGGTGCGCTTCGGCGCCGCGGGCCCGTGGAACGAGGCCTACGGCGCCATGAATCGCCGCGGCGTGGAACTGGCCTACGACGAGATCAAGGCCCGCGCCGATTACGCGAAGCACCCATTCGAGATCAGTTGGCAGAACGATCAGGCCGACGGCCAGAAGGCCACCGCGATCGCCACCGATTTCGTGGCCGATCCGTCGGTGGTGGCCGTGATCGGGCACGTGAATTCGGGCACCGAGGTCGCCGCGGCGCCAGTGTACAACGCGGGCCATCTGGTGTCGGTGGCCACCACGGCCACGTCGCCGGCGCTCACCGGCATCTCGCCCTGGGTGTTCCGGGTGATTTCCAGCGACTCGATGAACGGCCTGCACATGGCGCAGTTCGCCGGCGCGCGGCTGGGGAAGCACCGCGCCGCCGTGCTCTACGAAAACAACGCCTACGGGCGCGGGCTGGCCGACGCGTTCCGGCGCAACTTCAGCGGCGCGGTGGTCGCGTTCGATCCCATCGCCGAGGGCGCGCAGAATTTCGAGCCGTACGTCTCCTATCTAAAAACGCTGAACCCCGACCTCGTATTCGTGGCCGGCACCGACGCGTCGGGCGCGTCGTTCCTGCGCGAATTCCGCCGGCAGAAACTGACCGCGACGCTGCTGGGCGGCGACGGCTGGACGAGTCTCTCGGTGGACACGACGCTCGCCGAGGGGATCTACGTGGGCGCACCGTTCAGCGCCGAGAACCCCGACGCCGAGGTGCAGAAGTTCGTGCAGGACTTCCGCGCCAAGTATCACCTCACCCCCGACGGCAACGCGGCGCTCGCGTACGACGCCACGAATCTGCTCTACGACGCCCTCACGCGGGTGGGCCCCGACCGCGCGAAGATTCGCGACTTCCTGGCCGGCCTCACGCCGCAGACGGCGTGGAAGGGCGTGACCGGGAACATCTACTTCGGCGCCTCGGGCGATCCGGTGGGCAAGAGCGTGGTGATGACGCGCCTGCACGACGGCGCGCTGCAGGTGGTGGAGGGCACGCCATGACCCGCTGGCTCTCGCAGCTCGCCACCATTCGCGGCCGCCTCTGGGGCGGCTTCGGCGTGCTCGTCGCGCTCCTCGTCGTCGCCGGCGCCGTGGCCCGCAGCTCGATGGGGACGCTGGCCGACACGATGTCGGTGACGCTCGCCTCGGTGCAGGAAGAATCGCGCCTCGCGTCGCAGCTTTCGGGCGCCGTGGCGCAGACGCTCGAGGCCGGCGCGCAATACGTCGAGACGCGCGACTCGACGGCCGAACGGATCTTCCGCGACGAGGGCTGGGCGGCGCACGGCATTCAGCGCACGATGAGCAACCGCCCGGGGCAGAGCGCCGAGGCGGTGGGCGTGCTCGCCGCCATCGACGCCCAGCTTTCGGACCTCGAGGTGAAGTACGCGCTGGCGCACCGGCTCGCCGACCTGGGCCGCGCCGACGAGGCCCGCGCGGCGGCGGCGAAGGCGAGCGCCGTGGTCGATCCGCTGCTGGCGAACATCACCCGGCTGGCGGAAATCAAGGCGCAGAAGGTGGGCGCGGCGTCGCAGCAGCTCGCCGCCGAGACCAAGCATCGGGCCACGCTCATGCTCGGCCTCATCGGGCTGGCGCTGCTCATCGGCGTGACGGTGGTCGTGGTCACCGTCGTGTCGGTGAGCCGCCCACTGCAGGCGCTGCTGTCGCACGCCGAGCGTCTGAGCCGCGGCGATCTGACGGCGCGCACGACGGCGGCGATGCCCGGCGAATTCCAGATCCTGGCCGACGCGATGAACCGCACCGGCGACTCGCTCTCGCGCGTGGTGGCGGCCGCCGCGCGCGTGGCCGAGAACGTGTCGAGCTCGGCGCACCAGCTCTCGTCGGTGTCGGAGGAGATCGCGGTGTCCGCCGGCCACATGGCGAACGCCATGTCCGAGGTGTCGCATGGCGCCGAAACGCAGGTGCATCAGCTGCGTGAGGTGGACGACACACTGACCGCGGTGCGGAAGTCGTCGGGCGACGTGAAGGCCCGGGCCACCGAAGTGCTGGATCTCGCCACGAACATCGAGAGGTCGGCGGGCGCGAAACGAGTGGAAATCGAGAAGGCGCTGGGCATTCTGGCGGACGTGAAGACCAGCGTGGAGCAGGCGGCGGGCGAAGTGGCGGCGTTGAGCACCGCGGCAGCCGACATCACGCGCTTCGTGCAGTCGGTGAGCCAGATCGCCGAGCAGACCAATCTGCTGGCGCTGAACGCGGCCATCGAGGCGGCGCGCGCCGGCGACGCGGGGCGCGGCTTCGCCGTGGTGGCCGACGAGGTGCGCAAGCTCGCCGAGCAGTCGCAGCGGGCGGCGCAGGACGTGGTGCAGATGACCGGCCTGGTCACGACGCGGGTGACGACCAGCGCGCGGGCGATGGAGTCGGGCGCCGGCAAGGTGGTGGAGATCGAGCGGGTGTCACGCGAGATCGACGAGGCGCTGCGCGTGATCACCGACGCGGCCGCGCGCACGAAGACGGCGGCCACCGGCGTCGCCGCGGCGGCGGAGCAGAACGCGGGCGCGGTGGCGAGCGCGAGCACCGGGCTCGACACGATCGGCAAGACGGCCGAGAATCACGCCGCGGCGGCGCAGGAGGTGAATGCGTCCACCGAGGAGCAGAGCGCGGCGTGCGAGGAGATGACGTCGTCGAGCAACGCGCTGCTGGCGGAGGCCACGCAGCTCAAGGATCTGGTGGGCGGGCTGAGGACGGGGTGAAATCCGCAGGGCGGTAGAGCCGTAGGGCGGTAGGGCCGAAAACCGCGAACGCAGTCTACCGCCCTACCGCCCTACCAACCTACCAACCTACCGTCAGTTGGAGAGCGGCGCCCCGTTGTTGACGCACCGCTGGTGCGGATCGGCCGGCACCGGGCCGTCGACCTTCACGCGGTGATCCAGATCGGCGACCTTCATCGCCACGTCGAACACGAACTGCCCCACGCGCGCCATGTGATCGTAGTCGATGTATTCCGGCTCGTCGGTCACCTGGTGGTAGTCGCCGTGCAGCCCCGTGGTGAAGAACGTGATCGGAATGCCGTAGCGGGCGTAATTGTAATGGTCGCTGCGGCAGTAGATGTTGTCGGCCTGCCCCGGCGCGTCATACCGATAGTCAAATGAGAACGGCATGGGCTCGGTCTTGTTCACCGACTCCACGAGATCGCCCAGCTCGGTGGAGAGCCGGTGCGACCCCACGAGCTGCAGGTACGTGGGCCCGCCCACCGGCAAGTCCTGCTTGTCGCCGCGGCCCACCATGTCCATGTTGAGCTGGGCGACGATGGAATCGCGCGGCACGGTGGGCTGGTCGGTGAACCACTCCGAACCCCACAGCCCCTTCTCCTCGCCCACGTGCCAGACGAAGAGGATCGATCGCCGGGGCTTCACCTTGCCCTTGGCGAACGCCTCGGCCAGCTCGAGCACCGTCACCGACCCCGACCCGTCGTCGTCGGCGCCGTTGCTGATGGAGTCGAGCCGCACCGGCCGCAGCTTCCGCACGCTGTCGAGATTGATGTGGATGTTCTCGAGTTCCTGCTCCTGCTCGGCGCTCGGACGCTCGCCGCGGGCGAGCATGCCGGTGATCGCGTAGCGCGCCGCGTTGTACAGGTGCAGCGAATCGTGATCCACCGGCGGCCCCTGGCGGATGCCGATGTGATCGTTGTGCGCGCCGATGGCCACGTACTCGCCGCGCAGCTTCGGATCGGAGCCCGGCAGAATCGCCACCACGTTGCGGGCGGGAGCCGGCTTCTCGTCAAAGCGCGGATTGCCCTTCACCGTCTTGCCCAGCATGCCCTTGGTGGCCTGCGACAGCGGCACGCCGAGCAGCACCTGGGCCGCGTGCTCGTCGATGGTCAGCATGGCCGCCGTCTGCGGCGCCGGGGGCGCGCTCGGGTTCTTGAAGATCACGTTGCCGGGGCGCGGACGGGCCGCGCGCACCGCGCCCTCCCACGCCTCCCCCGTCTCCACGGTGGCGATCCCCGCCGCCTCGGCCAGCGGGTTGGCGCTGCCGCGCCCGCGGCCGAAGAACGCGAATCCGCGGCCACGGCCGCGTCCGCCCGGACGCGCCGTGAGAATGACGAGTTTGCCGCGCGCCTGGTCGGCGGTGAGCTGGCCGACCGTGTCGCCCTGCTCGCCGCCGAAGATCACCTGCACGCCGTCGATGGAACGCGGGTCCCCGCCGCGGCCCGGCGTCGCGACCCAGTCGCGGAATGCCGACAGCCGCGTGCCGTTCACGGTGAGCGTCGAGCGCGCGTCGAGCGACCGCTGGAAGACGGGGAGGTTCTGGAAATAGGTGCCGTGGTCACCGGCGGGCTTGAGGCCCAACGCCTTCACTTGCGCGGCGATGTAGGCCGTGGCCTTGAGGTGGCCCACGGTGCCGGTCTCGCGCCCCTGCATGGAGTCGTCGGCAAAGATGTAGAGGCGCGTCATGAGATCGCCGGCCGAGATGGCCGCCGACGTGGGCTGCGGCTTGTGCTTGAGCGGCAACTCGCCCGCCTGCGCTGCCGCCGCGGCGGGCAGGAGCAGGAGAAGGGCGCAGGCGCGCCGGAGTGTAGAGTGAGCAGTCACGGATCGGTCCTGTTGAGAGGTGGGGTACAGGGACATTTGGAGTACGCGGGGGGTGGGTGGAGGGTTGAGGGGGTGAAGCCGTGAGGCGGTGAGGCGGGCAGGAGCGGGCAAGGCGGCCGAGTGTTATGCTCCTACGGCTCTACCGCTCTACGGCTCTACCGCCCTCCGGTCCTCCCATGCGCATCGAAACCACCGCCGTTCACGCCGGCCACGTGCCCGATCCGGTCACCGGAGCGGTGACCCCCGCGATCCACCTCTCCACGACGTTCGAGCGCGACGAGGCGAACGCGCTTCGGGGCGCGTACCTCTACACCCGCAACGACAACCCGAACCGCCGGGCGCTCGAGGAGTGTCTCACCGCGCTCGAGGGCGGCGCGGACGCCGCCTGCTTCGCGTCGGGATCGGCGGCGGCGATGGCCGTGTGCCAGGCGCTCGAGCCGGGCGCCCGGGTGCTCGCCCCCGCGGACGCATATTATGGAACAATAAAACTCGTGCGCGACGTGTTCGCACGCTGGGGCCTGCGGCTCACGCTGGTGGACATGTGCGATCTGGACGCGGTGCGCGCGGCAGCCGGCCCCGACACGCGCCTCGTCTGGATCGAGACGCCCTCGAACCCGCTCGTCCGCGTGGTCGACATCGCCGCGCTGGCGTCGATCGGCCGCGACGCCGGCGCCCAGGTGGTGGTGGACAACACGTGGGCCACGCCGGTGCTGCAGCGGCCGCTGGAGCTCGGCGCGCACCTCGCGCTGCACTCCACCACCAAGTACCTGGGCGGCCACAGCGACGTGCTGGGCGGCGCGCTCGTGACGGGCGAGGCCGACGCGTTCTGGGAACGCGTCCGCGGCGTGCAGAGCACCGGCGGTGCCGTCCCGTCGCCGTTCGACTGCTGGCTCACGGTGCGCGGCATACGCACGCTGCCCTGGCGCGTGCGCGCGCAGACGGAGAACGCGGGACGCGTCGCCCAATTCCTCCACGCCCATCCGGCGGTGGAGGTGGTGCACTATCCCGGCCTCGCGTCGGATCCCGGGCACACGCTGGCGCAGCGGCAGATGCGCGGCGCGGGCGGCATGCTGTCGTTCGAGGTTCGGGGCGGACGCGACGCCGCGCTGGCGGCGATCGGCCGCCTGCGGATCATCACCCGCGCCACCAGCCTAGGCGGCACGGAGTCGCTCGTCGAACACCGCGCCTCGGTGGAGCCGCCGGAGAGCCGAACGCCGCCGGGGCTGCTGCGCCTCTCGGTGGGTCTGGAGCATCCGGACGATCTCGTCGAGGATCTCTCGCAGGCGCTGGGCGGCGCGGGAAGTCGATAGCTTTCGGTCATGGCCGATTCCGCACGCGCCGTGCTCCTCCTCAGCGGGGGGCTCGACTCCACCACCACGCTGGCCGTGGCCCGCGCCGAGGGACGCGAGGTCTTCGCGCTGTCGTTCCGCTACGGGCAGCGGCACTCGCACGAACTCGGCGCCGCAGCGCGCATCGCGCGCGCGTTCGGCGTGGCGCGGCACGTGACGCTCGATATCGACCTGCGCGCGTTCGGCGGCTCGGCGCTCACCGACGACATCCCGGTGCCCAAGGACCGGAGCGTGGACGCGCTGGGCCACGGCATTCCCGTGACCTACGTGCCCGCGCGCAACACGATCTTCCTCTCGTTCGCGCTCGCCTGGGCCGACGTGCTCGGCGCGCGCGAGATCTTCATCGGCGTGAACGCGCTGGACTACTCGGGCTATCCCGACTGCCGGCCGGAGTACATCGCGGCGTACGAGCGCATGGCCAACCTGGCCACGCGCGGCGGCGTGGAGGGGACGGCGCCGGTGCGCATCGCCACCCCGCTCATCGCGCTCAAGAAGGCCGACATCATCCGCCTCGGAGCGTCGCTGGGCGTGGACTACGCGCTCACCACGAGCTGCTACGATCCCGACGCGTCGGGCGCGGCCTGCGGCCGCTGCGACGCCTGCCAGCTCCGGCTCCGCGGATTCGCCGAGGCCGGGCTGCGGGATCCGGCGCGGTACCAGTCGTAGCGCCGGCCCGAGCGGAGACGACGCGCGACGATGTACACCGTCAAGGAGATCTTCTACACGCTGCAGGGCGAGGGCGTCCACGCGGGGCGGCCCGCGGTGTTCTGCCGCTTCGCCGGGTGCAACCTGTGGACGGGCCGCGAGCAGGACCGCGCGGGCGCGATATGCCAGTTCTGTGATACCGATTTCGTGGGCGTGGGACCCGATGGCGGCAGGTTCGCGACGGCCGGCGCCCTGGCCGACGCGATCGCCGCGCGGTGGCCGGCCGGACCGGCGGGCGCGGCGGGGCGCCGCTACGTGGTGTGCACCGGCGGCGAGCCGCTGCTGCAGCTCGACGCGCCGCTGATCGACGCGCTCCACGCCCAGGGGTTCCAGGTCGCCGTCGAGACCAACGGCACCCAGCCCGCGCCGCCCGGGCTCGACTGGGTGTGCGTGAGCCCCAAGGCGAACGCGCCCCTGGTGCTCACGCGGGGCGACGAACTCAAACTGGTATATCCGCAGGCGGGCGGCGAACCCGAGCGCTACGCGTCACTCCAGTTCACGCACTTTGCGCTGCAGCCCATGGACGGTCCCGACATTGAGGCAAACACGGCGGCCGCGCTGCGCTACTGCCTGGCCCACCCGCGGTGGCGGCTGAGCCTGCAAACGCACAAATCGCTGGGGATCCGCTAGCGCCGCACGACGACGCGGCCGTTGGCCGCCTTCGTCCAGCAGGCGTTGTCGGCCATCTGCGTGGGCATGCCCGTGTGCATGACGGGCGACACCGTCGGCACGCCGGCCGCGTTGCCCTGGCTCTGCGCGATCATCGCCTGCGACGACGTCTGCGCGCGCGGCACGGGCTGGGTGTACTCCGGTTGCGAATACGCCGGCGGCGTCGGCTGCGCGGGCGTGACCTGCTGCGCGCCGTACGACGGCAGCGCCGGCGCCATGGCGCACTCGCGCAGCACCCGCTCGTAGCCGTAGCCAAAGTTCGCGTACACCTGGCCGCCGCCCAGGATCATGGCCGGGAGATACGAGTACCGTATCGGAGCCCGGCCATATTCCCATCGCTCGCCGCCGCCGCGCCGTTCGGCACGTTGCTCGGCCGGCGGCGGCGTGACCGGGCCGGCGCTTCCCTGCTGCGCCCGCGCGGGTGGACGCTGTACCGGCAGGGGACGCCCCTGCGCCGACGCGCTCGCCGCGGCGAGCGCCGTCCCGAGTCCCACGAATACCATCGCGTTCAGCAACCGCATGGCGCCTCCCCATTTCCGCGTCGTGCTTCCCTACCCTACCCAACCGTACCGCGAGGGGCAATACCGGGTTCCCGGCCGCGCGCCGGCGCTGCCGGTCCGAATGCCCGAAACGCAAACTGCCGGCCGTTCGCGAGGAACGGCCGGCAGCGCGTCATCGGCAGTTAACCGGCGAACCCGATCAGTTGCCCGGCTTCAGGTTGTCGCCGCCCGCCACGATCACGAACTCGTCGCGGCGGTTCTGCGACCAGCAGCTCTCCTCGTGGTCGGTGCAGACCGGCTTCTCTTCGCCGTTGCTGATCACGTCGATGCGCTTCTGATCGATGCCCTTGTCAATGAGGTAGCGGCGCGCCTGCTCGGCGCGGCGCATGCCCAGCGCCTGGTTGTACTCGTCCGATCCGCGTTCGTCGGTGTTGCCCTCGATGCGGATGCGCACGTCGGGGTTCGCCTGCATGATCGGGATCTTCTGATCGAGCGTCGACTTGGCGTCGTCGCGCAGATCCGACTTGTCGAAGTCAAAATAGATCTTCATCTCCAGGGCGGCCTTGAGGCGCGCGGCCTCGGCGGCCCGCTCCCGCTCGGCGGCGGCGATGCTGTCCTGCCGCGCGCGGTTGGCCGCGTCGATCGAATCCTGCCGCGCCTTGGCGCGGGCGGCGTCGGCCGCGGCGATGGAATCACGACGGCGCGCTTCGTTGATGCTGTCCTGGTTGATCACCACCGGCGCCGGCGGCGGCGGCGCGGCCGACTCGCCGCCGAGGCGGAAGCTCAGGCCGGCGCGCAGCTCGACGTTCGACGAACGGGCCGCGTTCTTGTTCGTGCCGTTCGGCACGTTGGGGAACGAGAAGCGGCTGTCGGCCGGATTCTCGACGTATTCCACGAGGCCGTCGAACCGGAGCGCCACCACGTCGTTCAGGTTCCAGCGATAGCCGAGGCCCGGCGACAGCGAGAAGTCGGTGCCGTTGTCCACGTGCTCGCCGCCGAAGCCTGCTTCGATCAGGAACTGGTTGCCGTTCACCGGCAGGTTGTACACCAGGCGGCCGGCGTACGTCATGTACTGCGTGCTGCCGCTGGCGCGCGGCGCCTTGTTGGTGAGGCTGGAGCTGGCGAGATCCGCCTCGAGCGCCCACCGCGGGGTGAGGAACACGCCCACCCGTCCACCCACGCCGAACCCGTTCTTGAGCGCCCAGGGCGAATCCATGATCGAGTACTGCCCGAACGCGCCGAGCTCGACGTTACCCGCCTTCTGGCCCATCGACGGCGACGCAAACGCCACCAGCGCGAGGGCCGGCCCCACCACGAAACGTGCACGCATATGTTCAGATCTCCGAAGGAGTTGAGTCCCGATTGCCCGCGGACCACGCGACCGCGTGCGGTCGGCATCCGGCTCGGGGCCTCCTTCGCCGGAGGCTCAATGCGCGAGCTCTGCGGCCGGACTGCCGGCCGGATGCGATCGGCGCTGCCACCGGCCTAGGCCCGCCGGGCCCGCCGGTCAACCCCGTAAAGGTCGCCGGATCCCGGTTCAGACGCAAGTTTCGCGAACGCGGATTCGCGAGTTCCTTGTCGCGCGGCACGTGTTTCTTAGCGCCCACGCGCGCCTGCGCCGAAGCGGCACCGTCACTGGATGCGCAGGATCACCATCCGGAGCGGGCTGCCCGCCGCGGGGGGCGTTCCATCGACGGCGTGCACGTCGATGAGCTGCGGCGCTCCCTGCGTGCCCGAGATGTCGAACAGGGCCGCCGACCCCCCCGCGAGCGCGTCGATCGACGCCGTCCAGCTCCCGAACGGGAACGGACGTGCCGCGAGCGGCCAGGCAGGGTAGTCGTTGGGGTCGTCGCTGTTGAGCCCGGTGTAGATGCTGCGCAGGTTCCAGCTCGGTTCCTCGTAGCGGGCGCCGGCGGCGAACGTGAACCCCGGGTAGTCGTCGGCGGCGAGCATGAGCGTGAAGTAGCCGTCGAGCTCGTCCCAGGAACGCCCCG
>JAGWRB010000265.1 GCA_028876725.1 Gemmatimonadota bacterium | reverse complement strand
GGGCGAAGCGGCGGGCGGGGTGCGTCACGATACCCGAGAAACTATACCAACGGGGCGGCCATTGCCTCGGCGCGCGCGAGGTCGGCGGGCGTGTTGACGCTGAAGAAGAGGCGCGCGGGGTCGCCGAACGCGGCCACGTCGGATTCGGTCATCCATGCCACCGCGGGGAGCGAGCGCACGAACCGCGCGGCTCCCGCGTGTCCCCCGGCGAGCGCGGCCTCGAGCGGCGCCAGGCACGCGGGGGCGTAGCAGGCACAGAAGGGCTCGAGCCCCACGGGCGACGCGCTCACGGGTACGGCCGCGAGGGCGTTCGTGCGCGCGAGCCGTGCGACGAGGTCGCGGAGCAGCGCTCCACTCACGAATGGCATGTCCCAGGCGACGACGAGCACCGGGCGGCGTTCGCGGGCGAGCGCCGCGTGGACGCCGCGCAGCCCGCCGCCGCCGGGCATGGCGTCGCGAATCACGGGGACGCCCGGCAGCCATTCGGCGGCCTCGGGTGCGTTCGCGGCGAGGCGCAGGTGCGGGGTGGCGTCGCGGAGGGCGGCGGCCACGCGATCGACGATGCGCACGCCGCGAACGGTGGCCAGCCCCTTGGGAGCGCCGAAGCGCGTGCTCGCGCCGCCGGCCAGCACCACGCCCACCGCGGGCGCATGTTCGGCCCCGTCCCGAGCGTCGCGAGAGCGGGTCACGCGCGGGCGGGGAGCGCTACTCCCCGCGGTAGATGGCGGCCAGGGTGGCGTCTTCGGCGACGCGCACCTCGGACACCTGGGCGGCGTCGCCGAGGCCGAGCTGCACGGTGTGAAAGATGTGCCGCGCGAGGTTCTCGCCCGTGGGCATCATCCGGCCTTCGGCGAATTCGGCGACGTCGAGGTTCAGATTCGCGTGATCGAACCGGGCGCGCACGTCGCGCTCGAGGATGCGGTCGAGATCCGCGAGGTCCAGGATCATACCACTACGCTCATCGATCACGCCGCGCACCGTGACCTCGCAGGTGTACGTGTGCCCGTGATAGTTGGGGCGCGCGCACAGCCCGAAGCGGCGCGCGTTCTCCTCGTCGCTCAGCTCGGGGAGCCGGTAGCGGTGCGCGGCGGCGAACGTGACGCGGCGCGAGAGATAGGCCGTGGCCATGGCGCGAATCAGTGCGAGAACAGGTACGACAGGCCGATGCTGAGCGACGGATTGTTCCGCCAGAACGACTTCGACTGTCGCGGTCCCACGATGGACTGGCCGTCCTTCCCGGTCACGTAGTACGTCTCCGGGTAGCCCATCGAGTAGAACCGGTTGGTGAGGTCGACGCGCACGCCCCACCGCGACGCGGGGATGTACCGCAGGCTGGCGCCCCACACGAACTCGAAGCGGGTGCCGAACTGGAAGTTGCCCACATCGCTGTTGGTGTGCCGGTCGGTGATGAATCCCATCCCGGCGTTGAGCACGGGCATGAAGCCGTGGTAGGTGCGATTGCCGGTGAGCGAGAGCGCCATCGCGCCGTCGAACGCCCAGAGCGGCCAGGTCTCGGTGCCGCGGTCCTTGTTGGCGGCCAGCGGATCGAGAATGTGCCGCTGCGATCCGATGCGCGTGAGCGACGTCGTGAGGAAGAGCGGGCCCGTGGCGTGCCAGCCGTAGAGCAGCGACGCGAGCTGGCCGCCTTGCGGCGCGACGCCGGCGGGGTCGGGCGTGGCGGAAAAGTGTCCGCCCAGGAGCGCGAACTCCATGCTCTGGTCCACGTCCCGGTACGGGCTGCGCGAGGGCGCGTAGCCCACCTGCTGGGCAGGCAGGGCGGCGGCCGAGGCGGCCAGCAGCAGGGCGGTCAGCACTCGCTTCACGAATCGGCTCCGGTGAGTCGAAGGTCCTTGCCGGTCATCTCGGCGGGAATGTCCAGTCCCAGCATGGTGAGCAGGGTGGGCCCAACATCGCACAGGGCACCGCCGCCGCGCAGGGGGGCCGCGCTCGCGGCCGTTTCCGCGGGGCCGGCGTCCACCGCCAGGATGGGCACCGGGTTGGTGGTGTGCGCCGTGTGCGGGCCGCCCGTCTCGGGGTCGATCATCTGCTCGCAATTGCCGTGGTCGGCGGTGATGAGCAGCCGCGCGCCGGTCTTGCTCGCGGTCTCGAGCACGCGCGCGAGGCACGCGTCCACGGTCTCCACGGCCTTGAGCGTGGCCGGCATCGATCCGGTGTGTCCCACCATGTCGCTGTTGGCGTAGTTGCAGAGAATGAACTCATGATCGCCGGCGGCGATGGCGCCGCACAACGCGTCGGTGACGCCAGGCGCGCTCATCTCGGGCGCGAGGTCGTACGTGGCCACCTTCTGGCTGGGCACGAGCATCCGCTCCTCGTGGGCAAACGGCGTTTCGTGCCCGCCGTTGAAGAAGTAGGTCACGTGCGCGTACTTCTCGGTTTCCGCCGTGCGGAACTGGTGCATGCCGGCATTCGCGATCACCTCGCCCACGATGTTCACCAGCGAGCGCGGCTCGAAGGCGATGGGCACGGCGAAGGTCTGGTCGTACTGCGTCATGGTGGCCAGATACACCGACGGGCGGCGCCCGGTGGCAAATCCGTCGAAGCCGTCCACCGTGAGCGCGCGCACGATCTGGCGCATGCGATCGGCCCGGTAGTTGAAGCAGATCACCGCGTCGCCGTCGCGCACGGGCGCCACGGGGCGTCCGCCTTCCACGATCGTGTGCGGCGTGATGAACTCGTCGGTCTCGTCGCGGTCGTACGCGGCGCGGATCACCGCCAGCGGGTCGTCGGCCGCCGGACCGGTGCCGTCGACCGCCGCGCGGTACCACTTCTCGGTGCGGTCCCAGCGCTTGTCGCGGTCCATCCCAAAATATCGGCCGCCCAGACTGGCCACCGTGGCGCGCCCCTTCGCCTTCTCGAGCAGCGTCTGCATGAAGCCGAGCGCGGAGCGGGGCAGGGTATCGCGCCCATCGAGCAGGGCGTGGATGGCCACGTGCGGCAGCCGCTCGCGCTCGGCGAGGTCGAGCAGCGCGAACAGGTGCTGGTCGAGCGCGTGCACGCCGCCGTCGCCGATGAGCCCCATGAGGTGCAGCGTGCCGCCCGATTGGCGCACGCGCTGCACCGCGCCCTGGAACGCCTCGTTGCGGAAGAACGACCCGTCCGTGATGGCCTGCGAGATGCGGACGATGTCCTGCATCACCACGCGGCCGGCGCCGAGGTTGAGGTGTCCCACTTCGCTGTTGCCCATCTGGCCCTCGGGGAGCCCCACGCGCAGCCCCGAGGCCTCGAGCAGCGTGCGCGGATAGCGCGCCACCAACCGGTCCCACGTCGGGGTATCGGCGAGCGCGATGGCATTGCCTTCGCGCTCGGCCCGATAGCCCCAGCCATCGAGCACGATGAGGACGACGGGATGTTTGGCGAGTGCTGGCATCGATCTCCGGTGCGGCGCTTGCCCCGCGGGGCGGGCTCCTTATACTGCGACCACGAGCGGCGTAGGCCACGAAATGTACCCGTCGACATAGCCCCGACCAAGCGATGCGCTTTCGTTTCGGATTTCTCGCGATGCTTCTCGCCGCCGCGGCCGCGGCGCCGGTGTGCGCCCAGGGCCTCACCGGGCCAGCGGTGCTGTACGCACGGCCCGGGGCCGGCGAGCTGGCCACCGTGGCCCGCGGCACGACGCTCGACCCGGGAGCCGCGTCGGGCGAATACGTGCGCGTGACGCTGCGCGGATACCTCGCGTCGTCGCTCGTGGGCGGCGCGCGCGACTCGTTTCCGGCGAGTGTTGCGGGGAGCGATGCGCGGCTCCGCGGCGCGCCGTCCACCTCGGCCGCCGTCGTGGCGTCGCTGCAGCAGGGGATGGCGTTTCGCGTCGTGAAGCGCGCGGGCGCATGGACGCAGGTCGAGCGCGCGGGGTGGATTCGTCGCTCCGCGTTCCCGGCGGCGCTGCTGCAGCAGGGCGCGCGCAAGACGGCGCCCAAGCGCCCGGAAGCGAAGGCGCCGCAAGCGTCGTCGAAGCCGGCGCCGGCGCGCCCCGCCGCGGCAGCCCCCGTGCCGAAGGACACGGCGTCGCAGATCGTGCCCGTCGACAGCGCGGCCGCGAATGGCGTGACGCCCGCCGACTCGGTGGCAATGCTCTCGCCGGCGCCCGGCGTGGCCCCCATCGCCACCGTGCGGCACGGAGCGGTGCTCACCCCGGTGGCGCGCCTCCGTGGTTGGGTCCGCGTGCGGCTGGATGGCTGGATGCGAGAGCAGGATCTCGCGGCGGCCGATACCGCGATGGCGCGCCTCAGCGCCGCCGACCTGCAGGCCAACCCCGACGCGTACGTGGGGCGCGTGGTGCACTGGACGGTCACGGCACTGGCGTTTCAAACGGCCGATCCGCTCCGGCACGACATGCGCCCCGACGAGCCGTACCTGCTGGCGCGTGGCCCCGGCAAGGAGAACGCCCTGCTGTATCTGGCGCTGCCGGCAGGCCTGGTGGACGAGGCCAAGGGGCTCGCCCCCATGACGGTGCTGTCGATCTCGGCAAAGGTGCGGACGGGACGGTCGGATCCGTCGGGAGTACCGATTCTGGACGTCCAGAACATGGCGAAGCGATGACCTGATCTATCGGTCAGTCTGCATTCTCGGGGAGAGGCCGGGCGCTTTCCCGCCGATTCCCGAACTTTGGACCCATTTCCCGGCTGGGCGGTACCGGCTCGCACGGTGTCGCCGCTAAGATTGCGGCAGCGCCCGCCGAACATTTCTCATAATCCCAGACTGCATGCCTTCGAGGCCTCACCGACCCCGATCGTCATCGCGTCGCGCCGGCAGCCCACAGAGGCGCCGGCCCGTCCGCACCTTGCTCCTGCTCGCCCTGGCGGTGTCCGTCGTGGTGGCGTTCACCCACCCGGCGAGTCTCACCGCGCTGGTGCAGCCGCCGGCGCCGAGGGCCGAGGTGATCGCGACGCCGGAGCCGGTGGGACTGAGTGGGGCCGTGGACCTCACGGTCGCGTTACCCGGGGACTCGGTGACGATGCCGATGCAGCTCGGCCCCGACTCGGCGGGGCTGCGGTACGAGTGGGTCCCGGTCGGCGATTCGGTGCGTCCGGCGCTGACGCTGCCGTTGGGGAACGAGCCGCTGTACGCCCCGGCCAAGCCGGGATTCTATCATCTGGCCCTCGTGCGGGACACGGAGCAGCTGCTGCTGGGGCGCCCGGCGCTGGCGGTAATGGTGCCGTTCGAAGAAAAGCGCGGCGGGCGGATCAACAACTACCGCATCGGCACATACCGCGGGGAGCGACGCGGGTCGGAGGCGCACCCGCCGGGGTTCCTGGTGGTGCAGTCCAACGAGACTGACCTTCGGGTCAGCGACCACCTGCGGCTGGGCGATTTCATCACGCATGATCGCCAGCAGGACGTGTGGCCCAAGTACCTGGCCCTCGATCCGCGGGTTCTGGACAAGCTCGAGCTGGTGATGGCGGAACTGGAACAGGGGCCGAGCCGTAGTGAGCCCATGCAGCTCGAGATAGACGTCCACTCCGGATTCCGCACGCCGCTCTACAACCGCACGGTGCCGCGTGCCGCCGACGACAGCCGCCACCAGTACGGCGACGCGGCTGACGTGACGCTCGACGCCAACGGCGACGGCAAGATCAACCGCGCCGACATCGCGGACATCGTGCGCGCGGTAGATTCGGTGGAGGCTCGGCACCCCGAGCTGGTGGGAGGCCTGGGGATTTACACGAGCCGGCGGTATCCCACGCCCTACGTGCACATCGACACGCGCGGTGTCCGGCAGCGCTGGCGGGGCTGAGCCCCCGTATCGGGAGCGTCCATGAACGAACATCTGCGGGAGCGCATCCTGCGCAAACTCGACACGCTCTCCGACGAGCGCGGCTACCAGGTGCTGGACTACGTGGAATTCCTGGAGTCGAAGTACGCCGAGCGGCAGTCGCCGGACAACGTGTTCACGCGGCTCACCGAGACGGTGGAAGACAAGCTGCGGGCGGGGCGCGTCTCGGCGTCGGTGATCGCGGAGACCATGGGATTTCTGAACCGCGCGACGAATGTCCTGAACGGCGCGATGGCGGCGGGAAAGGCGGCGGCGGATGAAGTAGTAAAGGGCGTGGCAGGAACGAAAGAAGCGGCAACCACTGAGAACGAGCGCGACTGAAAACCTGCGCACGGCCGAACGCACGCCGAGCCGAGACCACGCACGGCCGGTACCGCGCACGGCCGAAACGACGCAACCGCGAACCTGCGGCACGGCCATGTGGGGGCCTTCGGCCCTTCGAACGGCGGGTAGCCACCCCGTCCCGCCCGGGACCCCGACAGCGTTGAACGGGGCGCGCCGCCGCCGCGCCCCTGGCAACCCGCTGTTTTCGTGGTCCTTCCGAATAGCGCCTGTTCGTAGTGTCGTGGTTTCGGTACTGCGTGGTTTCGGTACTGCGTGGTTTCGGTACTGCGTGGTTTCGGCCCTGCGTGGTCTCGGTCCTGCGCGGTTTCGAAGTTGCGTCGCTCCGGCCCTGCGCCGTATTTCAGTTGCGTCCCTTCTGGGGGTCGCGTATTTTCCGCTATGGCAACCACTTCTCGCCCATCTTCCCGGCCCGCGTCCTCCGATCGCTCGGAGCGCGGGCCTTCGCGTATCGAGGAGCCGCGGAACGGCGTCGTGCGGGTTCGTGAGCCCGTGGCTCTCACCTTCGACGACGTCCTGCTCGTTCCCGCGCATGCCCTGACGCACCCCAAGGACGTGTCGCTGGTCTCGCAGTTCAGCCGTGGGATCACGCTCAACGTGCCGCTCGTCTCGGCGGCCATGGACACCGTCACCGAGAGCGACATGGCCATCGCCATGGCGCGCGCCGGCGGCCTTGGCGTGCTCCACAAGAACATGTCCATCGACCGGCAGGCCGCCGAGGTGGACCGCGTGAAGCGCAGCGAGAGCGGGATGATCATGAATCCGATCACCCTGCGCCCCGTGGACACCGTGCGCGAGGCGACCGCACTGATGCGCCGGTTCAGCATCTCGGGCGTGCCGATCGTGGACGAGGAGGGGCGGCTGGTGGGGATCATCACCAACCGCGACTTGCAGTTCGAGAAGCAGCTCGACCGTCCGCTGTCCGAAGCGATGACCAAGGACGGGCTCGTGACCGCGCCCGTGGGCACGACGCTCGATGAAGCCGAGCGCATCCTGGCCAAGGGGCGCATCGAGAAACTTCCGGTCGTGGACGAGGGCGGGCACCTGAAGGGGCTGATCACCGTCAAGGACATTCACAAGCGGCGGCAGTATCCGGGCGCGAACAAGGACGAGCACGGGCGGCTGCGCGTGGCCGCGGCCATCGGGGCCGCGGGCGACTTCCTTGCCCGGGCCCGCGCGCTCGTGGAAGCGGGCGTGGACGCGCTGATCATCGATACGGCGCACGGCCACTCCGACGGCGTGCTGCGCGCCACCGCCGAGGTGCGCGAGAAGTTCCCCAACGTGCAGCTCGTGGCCGGCAACATCGCGAGCCGTGAGGGCGCGGCGGCGCTCGTGGAGCGCGGCGTCGACGCGGTGAAAGTGGGCGTGGGGCCTGGCTCCATCTGCACCACGCGCGTTGTGACCGGCGTGGGCGTGCCGCAGCTCACGGCGATCTTCGACGCCGTCGAGGGCGCGAATGGCGTGCCGGTGATCGCCGACGGCGGGATCAAGTATTCGGGCGACGCCGTGAAGGCGCTCGCCGCGGGCGCGAGCTGCGTGATGATGGGGTCGATGCTCGCCGGCACCGAGGAGAGCCCGGGCGAGGCGTTCCTGCTCGAAGGGCGCCGGTTCAAGATGGTGCGCGGCATGGGCTCGCTGTCGGCGATGCAGGACGGCAGCGCCGACCGCTATTTCCAGGAGGGCGAACTGAGTCCCAAGAAGCTCGTCCCCGAAGGCATCGAAGGGCGCGTGCCGTACAAGGGTCCGGTGGGTGACGTGCTGTACCAGATGGTGGGCGGCCTGCGCAGCGGCATGGGGTATGTGGGATGCGCCACCATCGACGAACTGCGCAGCAAGCCGGAATTCGTGCGCATCACCGCGGCCGGGCTGCGCGAGTCGCATCCGCACGACGTGACGATCACGCGCGAAGCGCCGAACTACTCGCTGTAATTCCTACTCGGGCCCCCGGAAATGGGGGCCCGTTTCGCGTGCGGCCGGTGCATTGACAAACGCCCTGCCGCGGCGCCAAGTTCTGATTTGCATACAGTCCGGCCGTGGCCGGACGGCGTGCACCCACCCGTGGGCGGCACCACAGCCGCCCCTTCGTTTGTACACCCCCGGAGAAATTTGACATGGGCCTCTGGTCGAAGAAGAGCCTCGCGCTGCTGCAAACCGAGGCGGCCGCCGAAGGCGAGGACACGCTGAAGCGCGTACTCGGCGCATGGAATCTCACGTTCCTTGGCATCGGCGCCATCATCGGCGCGGGCATCTTCGTTCTCACCGGCACCGCCGCCGCGCAGTACGCCGGTCCGGCCATCGTCCTCTCGTTCATCGTGGCGGGGCTCGGCTGTCTCTTCGCCGGCCTCTGCTACGCCGAATTCGCGGCGATGATTCCCATTGCCGGCAGCGCGTACACGTACGCGTACGCCACGCTGGGCGAGTTCATCGCCTGGATCATCGGCTGGGATCTGATCCTCGAGTACCTGTTCGGCGCCGCCACCGTGGCCGTGGGCTGGGCGGGCTACTTCACGGCGTTCATGAACGAACTGGGATTTCATCTCCCGCTCGCCTGGACGCAGGCGCCGCTCGACGTCGTGGGCACGCACACGCTGGTGCGCAGCGTCCTCTGCATCGATCCGGCCACGAACCAGGCGGTGACGCTGGCCGCCGGCCAGGCCTGCGACACCACCAAGTACGTGCTCGCGCACGGCATGCTGAATCTGCCGGCGATGATCCTCATCGCGCTCATGACCACGCTGCTCGTGATCGGCATCAAGGAGTCGGCCAACTTCAACAACCTGATCGTGTTCCTGAAAGTGTCGATCGTCATTCTCGTGATCGGCTTCGGGTTCATGTACGTGAAGACGGCCAACTGGCATCCGTTCCTGCCGGCCAACACGGGCACGTTCGGTTCCTTCGGGTGGAGCGGCGTGGTGCGCGCGGCCGCCGTCGTCTTCTTCGCCTACATCGGGTTCGACGCCGTGAGTACCGCGGCGCAGGAAGCGAAGAACCCGCAGCGCGACATGCCCATCGGCATCCTCGCGTCGCTCGGCGTGTGCACCGCGCTCTACATCCTCATGTCGCTGGTCATGACGGGGTTGGCCAACTACACCACGCTCAACGTCCCGCACCCGGTGTTCGTGGCCATCGAGGCCGCGGGCGATCCGCTCAAGTGGCTGGCCTACTTCGTGAACATCGGCGCCATCCTCGGCCTCGCCTCGGTGGTGCTGGTGATGCTCATGGGCCAGCCGCGCATCTTCTTCTCCATGGCGCGCGACGGGCTGCTTCCGTCGGTGTTCGGCAAGGTGCACCCCAAGTTCCAGACGCCGTACATCACGACGATCCTCACGGGCACGGTGGCGGGCATCGTCGCCGGTCTGTTCCCGATCGGGCTGCTGGGCGAGCTGGTATCCATCGGCACCCTGCTCGCTTTTGCCATTGTATCCGCCGGCGTGCTGGTGTTGAGATACACCCGGCCCGATCTTCCCCGTCCGTTTAAAGCACCCTTCTTCCCGGTAGTTCCTATCCTCGGCGTATTGAGTGCTCTTGCCGTGATGCTCACCCTGCCCTTCGATACCTGGCTGCGGCTGATCATCTGGATGGCGATAGGGCTGGATATTTATTACCTGTACGGGCAATACCGCAGCGTCACTGCGAAGGAATTAACTAATCCCCGGAAAAGGAATTTTATTATTGAAATTCTTCCCATGATCATTATTACCATGCTGCTGCTTTTTCTGGCCATGCTTTCATCCGAACGGTGGGTCATGATCGTGGCGCTG
>JAGWRB010000264.1 GCA_028876725.1 Gemmatimonadota bacterium | reverse complement strand
CGGAGCTGTTCTCGCTGCGCGGCGAGCTCGCCACCGGCGAGCAGGCGCGCGCGCAGGCCCGCGCCGCGATGGAAGCGGCGGCCGCCTCGCTTCAGGCGGCGGAGGCGCGGGTGCACACCGCGGCCGAAGCGGCCACCAGCGCGCAGCAGCGGCTGGGCGCCGCCACGGGCGCGCACACCGATTCCACGCGCGCCGTGCAGCGGGCCGAGCGCGATCTGCAGGCCGCGGCCGAACTGGCCGGTCGCATCGAGCGCCGCCGCGAGGAACTGCGCGCGGCGATCGCGACGTTCGACGACGAATCGCAGACCGTCCGCGCCGGCGTCAGTGAGCGCGAGGCCGGCATTGCCAACGCCCGCGCCGCGCTCGCCGAGGCGGAGGCCGATCAGGAGCGCGCGCGCGAACAGCGCTCGGCGTGGCAGGTGGAGCAGGCCCAGGTGCAGGCGCGCGCGCAGGTCGCCGCCGACCGCGAGCGGCGGCTGAGCGAGGAACTCCGCTCGGCCGCCGAGCGGCTGGAGTCGCTCAGCGCGGAGCTGGGCGGCCTCAGCCACAGCGACGCCGAACTCGCCGAGCAGATGAACGCGTGGCGCACCGATCTCGACGCGCGCCAGGCGGCGCTCACCGACGTCGAGGAACGACTGGCCGGTGCCGAGCGTGCCGTGATCTCCACCGACGCCGCCCTCACCGAGGCGGAGCACACGCTCGACCGGGCGCGCCACGAGGGAACGGCCGCCGCCGACGAGCTGCACCACGCCGAGCTGCGGTTCACCGAACTCTCGGGCCGCCGCGCGGCGATTCGCGAGCGCCTCGAGACCGAGTGGCGCAAGCCGCTCGACGAGATGATCGCCAACGCCGAGCCGATGGAGATCGACGACGACGCCCTGCGCGCCGAGGCCGAGGACCTGCGCCAGCAGATCGAGCAGCTCGGCGCCGTGAACGTGCTCGCCATCGAGGAGCACGACGAGACTGTGAAGCGGCTGGAGTTCCTCACCGCCCAGCGCGAGGATCTCATGCAGGCCAAGAACTCGCTCACGCAGGCCATTCGGGAGATCGACGCCACGGCGCGCGAGCTGTTCCTGCAGACGTTCGTGCAGGTGCGCGAGAACTTCCGGCAGATCTTCATGACCCTGTTCGGCGGCGGCGAGTGCGATCTGCGCCTGGAGAACCCCGAGGCGCCGCTGGACTGCGACATCGAAATCCACGCGTCGCCGCGCGGCAAGCGCACCCAGCGCATCCACCTGCTGTCGAGCGGGGAGCGGGCGCTGGTCGCGCTGTCGCTGCTGTTCGGCATCTTCCTCACCAAGCCCAGCCCGTTCTGCCTGCTCGACGAGGTCGACGCGCCGCTCGACGACGCGAACGTCGGCCGGTTCGTGCGGATGCTCAACGAGTTCAAGAAGCAGACGCAGTTCATCGTGATCACGCACAATCCCCGCACCACCACCGAGGCGGCCGACGCCGTGTTCGGCGTGACGATGCAGGAGCCGGGCGTGTCGTCGCTGGTGAGCGTGCGGATGAAGGGCGCGAGCGTGGACGCGGCACCGCATGCCGAGCCCGCGGAGGCCGCCGCCACGGCATGAGGCGCGTCCTCGCCGCAGGGGCGGCGGCGCTGGCTGCCGCCCTGCTCGTCGCGACCTCCGCCCCCGCGGCGGCCCAGCTCGCCACGCTGCCGCTCCCGGGCGGCGACAGCATCAGCGCCGCGCCGTTCCTGGCGGCGCACACGGTGGGCGTGGTCGACTCGATGCGCCCCGTGCGGCTGCAGCTGGACATCGCCAACACCCCGGACTTCGCCGGCCCGCTGTACACCGCGTCACGCCAGGGCGACACGGCCACGTTCTTCCTTCCGCGCCCACTGCCCGAGCACAGCACCGTGTACTTCCGCCTGCGCGGCATCACCGCCAGCGGCCGCGTGTTCTCGGAAGAGGTCAGCACGCCGCGCGTGGTGCAGACCTGGCTGTCCCTGCTCTCGCCCAACGGATACAACAACGTGTCGGTGGCCACCCTGCGCCCCACGTTCTACTGGCACAGCAGCCACGCCACGGCGCCCCCCGGCCCCTGGCTGTACGATCTGAGCGTCATCAACGCCAAGACGGGCGTGGTGGAGTTCTTCACGCAGTTCCAGCGCGACACGGCGTACACCCTGCCCGCCGACGTGCTCCAGGCCCAGACGTCGTACCGCTGGAACGTCGTCGCGCACCTGGCCAACGGCCTGCCCACCGACACGGCGTTCGCGCAGAGCAACGCCACGTTCGTCATCCTGGGCACGGCGCGGACCACGCTCCTCTATCAGAATTTTCCAAACCCGTTCCCGTCGCCCGCGTCGGCGGTGACCTGCTTCTGGTTCGACCTCGCGCGCTCCGACCTCGTGCATCTCGACATCTACGACCTGCGCGGGAACCCGGTGAAGACCATCGTGCCGGGTCCGCAGCAGGACGCGTCGATGGCCGCCGGCGAGTACGGGCGCAACCTCGACCAGGGGCAGAGCGGGTGCGACCCGCGCTTCCAGTGGGACGGCACCGATGCCGCCGGCCACGTGGTTCCCCCCGGCATCTACTTCGTGCGCCTCCGCGCCAACGGCGTGGACCAGCTCAAGAAGATCGTTTTCCTGGGCCGCTGATGCGCCTCACCGCCCTCGGCACAGGCACGATCGCGCTCTCGGCGGCGCGGGCGTGCAGCGGATACCTCGTGGAAGCGGGCGACGTGCGCCTGCTCCTCGACTGCGGCAACGGCGTGGCGCGCCGCATGGCCGAGCTGGCCCTCCCCTGGCCCGCCATCAGCCACGTGGCGCTCACGCACTTTCACGTGGATCACCACGGCGACCTCCCCACCCTGCTCTTCGCCAGCAAGTACGGCGTCCTTCCCCCCCGAAGCGCGCCATTGGACCTGATCGGCCCCGTGGGCACGGGCGATCTGCTGGGCCGTCTCGCCGCCGCCTACGGAACCTGGGTCACCGACCCCGGATTCCCCCTGCGGATCACGGAAATCGCCCCGGGAGCCCCGCTGACGCTGTCCGAGCGGGTGCGCCTCGAGGCGTTCGCGGTTCCCCATACGGCGGAGAGTGTGGCATATTCCGTTACGGCCGGCGCGCATCGGCTCGTCTACACCGGAGACACCGGGTATCATCCCGGGCTCGCCGAGTGGGCCACGGGATGCGATGTCCTGCTGTGCGAATGCTCGCTTCCCGCGGCCATGGCCATTCCCGAGCACATGACGCCGGAGCAGTGCGGAGCGCTCGCCGACGTGGCGGGACCCGGGCGGTTGGTGCTCACGCATCTGTATCCGCCCGTGGAAGACGTGGACATTCACGCCGCCGTGGCGGCGCGGTTCTCCGGTCCGCTCACCGTCGCGCACGACGGATGGCGGATCGACATCTGAGGAATTGACATGCTGGTCGTGATGCAGCACGGCGCGACGCCGGAACAGGTGGAGCGCGTGGTCCAGGTCATCGAGGAGATGGGCTACCAGGCGCGGTCGATGCCGGGTGAACAGCGCACGGCGGTGGGCCTCGTGGGCAACGACGGACGCGTGGACTCGTCGCGCATCGAGGCCCTGCCCGGCGTGGCCGAGGTCATCCACGTCACCAAGCCGTACAAGCAGGTGTCGCGCGAGTGGCAGCCGCAGAACACGGTGGTGACCATCGGTCCCGGCGTGAGCTTCGGCGGCCCCGACGTGGCGATCATCGCCGGCCCGTGCTCGGTGGAGAATGAGCATCAGATCGTGACCGCGGCCCGTGCCGTGCGCGCCGCCGGCGCCACGGCCCTGCGGGGGGGCGCGTTCAAGCCGCGCAGCTCGCCGTATTCCTTCCAGGGCCTGGGCAAGAAGGGGCTGGAGATGCTGGCCGTCGCCAAGCGCGAGACCGGACTCCCCATCGTCACCGAGGCGCTGGACGAGGAGGGCGCGCATCTGGTGGCCCAGTACGCCGACTGCATCCAGATCGGCGCCCGCAACATGCAGAACTACTCGCTGCTGCGCGCCGTGGGGCGCATCGGCAAGCCGGTGCTGCTCAAGCGCGGCATGGCCGCCACCATTACGGAATTGCTCATGAGCGCCGAGTACATCCTGGCCGAGGGCAACAGCCAGGTGATCCTGTGCGAGCGGGGCATTCGCAGCTTCGACACGACCACGCGCAACCTGTTCGACCTCACGGCCATTCCGGTGGTGCAGAAGCTGTCGCACCTTCCGATCATCGCCGATCCGAGCCACGGCACGGGGCTGCGCGAGAAGGTCACGCCGATGGCGCGGGCCGCGATCGCGGCCGGCGCCGACGGCGTCATCGTCGAGGTCCATCCGACCCCCGACCGCG
>JAGWRB010000263.1 GCA_028876725.1 Gemmatimonadota bacterium | reverse complement strand
GGAGGCCGGCGCCGCGGGCGAGAGCGAGGGCGAGTCGCCGAGGCGTCCGCACCGCCGGCGGGGACGCCGCGGCGGGCGCCGGAACCGCAACGGCGGCCCGCGTCCGGCGGGCGACCGTCCGAATCCGGGCGAGCGCGAGGGGGGCGGCAGCCCGCCCTCCGGATCAGACCCCAACGGAGCCTGAGTGCCGCAATTCTACATCACCACGGCCATCGATTACGCGAACGGCGATCCGCACCTCGGGCACGCGCTCGAGAAGATCGGCGCCGACGCCATTGCCCGATACCGGCGCCTGCGCGGCGACGACGTGCGGTTTCTCATGGGGATGGACGAGCACGGGCAGAAGGTGGCGCAGGCGGCCGCGGAGCGCGGCGTGGCGCCGCAGGCCCTGGTGGACACGATCGCGGCCACCTTCGAGGCGATGTGGCGCCGGCTCGACGTGTCGTACGATCAGTTCATCCGCACCACGCAGCCGGCGCACAAGGCGGGCGTGCGGGCGCTCATCACGCGCATCCACGAGCGGAACCCCGCCGATTTTTATGAGCAGACGTATGAAGGCTGGTACTGCGTGGGATGCGAACTGTTCAAGCGCAAGGACGAGATCGTGGACGGCAAGTGCGTCCTCCACCCCACGCGCGAGCTGCAGTGGACGCAGGAGCACAACTGGTTCTTCCGGCTCACGCGGTATCAGGATTTCTTAAAATCGCTGTTCGCGTCGCGGCCGGAGTTCCTCCGGCCGGAGACGCGGCGCAACGAGATCCTGTCGCTGCTCGACCAGGGGCTCGAGGACATCTCCATCACGCGCTCGCGCCTGACGTGGGCCATCCCCTTCCCGCTCAGGACCTCCGACGGCGAGGAGCAGGGCACCTGGGTCTGGTTCGATGCCCTGCCCAACTACCTCACCGCCACCGGCTACCCCGACGCCTCGTACACCCGGTGGTGGCCGGCGCAGGTGCACGTGATCGGCAAGGACATCACGCGCCTGCACTGCGTCATCTGGCCGGCCATGCTCCAGGCCGCGGAGCTGCCCCTGCCCGAATCGGTGTGGGCGCACGGCTTCGTGTCGCTGGGCGGCGAGCGGTTCAGCAAGTCGGCGGGCGTGAAGCTCGAGCTGGGCGACGCGATCGACCGCTTCGGGCCCGATGCGTTCCGCTACTTCCTCGCCCGCGAGGTGCCCTTCGACGGCGACGGCAGCTTCTCGTGGGAGCGGTTCGAGGACCGGTACAACGCCGACCTCGCCAACGCGTGGGGCAATCTGGCCAGCCGCACGATCGCGATGGTGGAGCGCTATCGCGGCGGCGTGGTGCCCGCCGCGCCGCGCGGCGGGGTGGACGACGCCGACGCCGCCGACTATGCGGTGTACCATGCGGCGATGGACGGCTCGCGCGGCTACCTGCTGCACGAAGCGCTGCGCGCCGTGTGGCTCACCGTGGCCCGCGGCAACGAGTACGTGGACCGGCAGGCCCCGTGGAAGCTGGCCAAGGATCCCGCGCTCGCCGGCGAGCTCGACGCCACGCTCGGCACGCTGATCCGCCAGCTCGCGCGCCACTGCGTGGCGCTCCACCCCTTCATGCCCGGCAAGACGCAGGCGCTGTGGGAGCAGCTCGGCGGCCCCGGCCGCGTGAGCGACCAGCGGTTCGCGGACTTCGGCGCGCTCGACGCCACGGGATGGAAGGTGGCGAAGGGGGAGCCGCTGTTTCCGAAAGCAGTGAGCAGTGGGCAGTGAGCGGTACGCCGTTGACTGCCCACTGCCAACTGCCAACTGCCAACTGGATATCTAGAAAAGTACTCCGAACGTCAGCGGCAACATCTGCCACGACGCGCCGCTGTGCGAGACGTACACGTAGCGCAGTTCGAGATACGTGCTGACGTCGGCGAGCTGCCATTTCATGCCCCCGCCGAAGTTGAAGCCGATGTCGTTCTCGCTCGCGAGGCCGGCGAACGCGCTCGTGTGATTGAGCCCGATCCCGCCCAGGAAGTACGGCGTGTCGCCCGAGGGCATGAGCGGAAGCACGGCGTCGATGTTGAGCGCGGTGACGTTCTGCGCCACGTAGTTGTGCTTGCCGCTGAACGACGAGTATGCGAGCTCGCCGCGGAGCGCCACGGGCCAGCCCTGCGGCGTGCCCTGCGCCATGCCGCCCAGCGTGAATCCCGTCTGCGCGGTGCGGCTCAGATCGCTGAGTGGAATGTTCAGACCCCCGAACGCGCCGAAGTGCACTGCCGGTTCGGTTCCCTGCGCACGGAGGGTCCGGCCAGGGATCGCCGCCAGGGCGGCTGCCGCCGCGGCGATCGTCGCGAAACGAGAAAGCTTCATATCGGCTCCTGTATGCTGATGGTCGAATCGCGCCGACGGCGGCGCAACGCACGAGAGCGGGCCCGGCTCCGGCCGGCGCCCGCTCTCACTACACCGCAACGCGCGCGGGGTTACACATCGAAATGAGGCGCCGCATCGGGGCGCGCCCCGAGTGCTACTTGGCGGCCGCCGGCTTCGAGAAATCCACCGTGGGCACCGCCTCGGCCTTCTCGGTCGCCTCGAAATACTTGCGCGACTTGGCGCCCGTGACCTTGGCCGTGAGCACCTGCGGGAACTGGCGGATGTACGCGTTGTACGTCTTCACCGCGTCGTTGTAATCGCTGCGCGCGACGGCGATGCGGTTCTCGGTGCCGGTGAGCTCGTCCTGCAGACGCAGGAAATTCTCGTCGGCCTTGAGGTTGGGATAATTCTCGGAGATCGCGAGCAGGCGCCCCAGCGCGCCGGTCATCCGCTGATCGGCGTTGGCCATCTGCTCCGGGTCTCCGCTCTGCACCGCGTTCAGCAGGCGCGAGCGCGCCTCGGCGACCGTGTTGAACACCTCTTCCTCGTGCGCGGCGTATCCCTTGACCGTGTTCACGAGATTCGGAATCAGATCGGCCCGCCGCTGCAACTGCACCTGAATCTGACTCTGCGCGGACGAGGCCTGCTCATCCAGAGACTGAATGCGGTTGTACCCGCAGCCCGAGACCAGGACGGCAAGCGCTACCACGAGCCAGCGACGTGTCATTGATACGTTCCTCGTTCCCAATGGTGAACCGGCGCCGGACGCGCCCCGCGCATCCCCGCCGGACGAGCGCCGGACCCGCGGTCCGGCCCTGCCATCCCTACGCACTTCGTGCGCTCCGGGTTCCGCCGCTACGCGCGGCCCGCGCCTCCGAACCCGTCCAGATACTCCACCACCGCCTCCATGCCGCGCAGATACGCGTCCAGCACCGCCGGAGCGTCGGCCGGCGCCAGCCGCGTCTCGCCGCGCACGTGGCGCACCACGCGCACGAACGCGTCGGCGTCGGTGGCGGCCGCGGCGGCCACGGAGCGGCTCAGCTCCACGTTGTCGCGCGACGGCGTCCCCCCGCGCAACCGCTCCACCGCGCGGAAGATGGTCATGATGGTGCTCACGCTGGCCGAGAGCAGCTGCAGCTCCGCTTTACGGTCGCCCGCCGCGGCGAGAAGCCCCTGGCGGAGCGCCAGCACCTTGCCCCGCGCCTGATGCTCGAGCTGGAGGCGCAGGTCCGCCGGCGCCACCCGCACGCCCTCGAACGGCGACCGCCCGTGCAGCACGCGGTGGCGCTCGATCATGTCGGCGTATTCCATGGGGAATACGTCGGCCGACTCCCGCCATTCGTTTTCTGTAAAAATCAGCGGCGGCGGATTGCCCGCCTCGCCCCACGCGCGCGCCGTGGCCGAGAGCGCGCGCAGGCGGTCGGCGGCGAGCGCCCGCACGATGACGAGCACGTTGTAGTCGGAGCGGTTGGGAATGTGCTCCCCCGCCGCCGCCGATCCGTACAGCACCACCGAGCGCAGCTCCTCGCCGAGCGAGGCGCCGAGCTGGGCCACCAGTTCTTCGAGCGTCATCTTTGCCATAGCATCACCAGGAAGAGCCGCCGCCACCGCCGCTGAACCCGCCGCCGCCACCGAAGCCGCCAAACCCGCCGCCGCCGCCAAAACCGCCCCCCCCGAACCCGCCGCCGCCCCATCCACCGCGGCCGCGGCCGCCGCCCCCCATCCCCCACGGAATGAAGAACACCCACGGCGAGCATCCGCGGCGGCGCCCGCCCAGCGCACTCAGAACGAAAAACAGAATCACCAGATAGACAATCGGTGGAATGCCCCCGCCGCCACCCTCGGTTTCCTCGGGCGGCTGCGCGACGTTCGTGAGCGCCGAGTCCAGCGAGAAGTGGTATTCGCTGGCCATCGCCTGCGCCACGCGCACCGCCACCAGCGAGGTGCCGCCCGCGTAATCGCCCGCGCGGAAATAGCGCGACACCGCCTCGCGGCAGATGTCCCCCGCGTCGGCGTCGGTGAGATAGCCTTCGGCGCCGCGTCCCACCTCGATCCGGCATTCGCCGTGGCCGCTCGAGTTCGTTTCCTTTGGAACGATGAGGATCACCACGCCGGCGTTGCGATTGGCATCGCCCGGCTGGCCCACGTTCCCCACCTTCCACTCGCGGCCGATCTGCAGGCTCACCTCGCTCACCGGCCGCCCCTTGAGATCGGGCAGGGTGACGATGGCCATCTCGCCGGGTGAGTTCGTGCGCACCGCCTGCGCGAGCGCGGTGAGCGCATCAACCGTTTGCGCCGGCAGAACGTGCGCGAAGTCGTTGACCAGCCCCGTGGGCGCGGGAATCTGCAGGGGGCCGCCCTGCAGAAGCGCCGCGACGCCCACGAGGAGCGAGAGCATGAACACGACGGTCGGGAGTCGGGTAGAAGAGTGAGGTGCCCTTCGAGTCTAGCCGGGCGCGGGCCCCGGGGCCAGCCGCGCGGGCATCCTCCGCATCCTGCTGGCCGGCATTAACTTGTACGCAGTTCGGAGCCCCGTGGTTTCCTCCGCTCCCTCCCTGGATCCCAGCCGACATGCCGCACACCCGCTCCCTTGCCACGCTGGCCGCCATCGCGCTGGCGCTCTCCGCCGCCGGCGCCGCTCGTGCGCCTCGGCCGCATCCCGCGCCCGCGCCCGCCGCTCCCCGCGCGCAGGCCCCCGATCCGTTGCTCGAACGCGCCGACGCCGGCCGCATTCAGGGGTCGCCGTCGGCCAAGGTCTGGCTCATCGAGGCGAGCGACTTCCAGTGCCCCTACTGCAAGGAGTGGCACGACGAGTCGTACGACACGATCGTGAAAGAGTACGTGAGCACGGGCAAGGTGCGCCTCGCGTTCCTGAACGACCCGCTGTCCATGCATCAGTATTCCATGCAGGCGGCCGAGGCGGCGATGTGCGCGTCGGTGCAGGACAAGTTCTGGCCCATGCACCAGGCGCTGTTCGCCACCCAGCACCAGTGGGAAGTGCTGCGCGATCCGGCGCCGTTCTTCGACTCGCTCGCCGTGAAGGCCGGCGTGAACGCCGCCGACTGGCGGAAGTGCGTGAGCACGCACGCCACGCGGCCGCTCATCGACGCCGATAAGGACCGGCTGCGCCGGAGCGGCGTCGAGGCCACGCCCACCTTCTTCATCGGCAGTGTGAAGATGGAAGGCGTGCAGCCCATCGCGGTGATGCGCAAGGCGCTGGATGACGCACTGGCCAAGGCGGCCAACCCGTAACCGCGGCGCGGGCGCCGACCGAATCGGCCGATGAACGCGGCCGTCCGCCCCGTCTACGGCGCCGTGGCGCAGCTCGCGCGCCTCGGCGCCGCGCTGGCCCCCGCCGACGGATCGAAGCTCCTGCGCACCTTCGCCGCGCGACGTGGCATTCGCGCGCGCTATCGGGCGTGGGGCGCCGCGCACCGCGATCCCACCCGCGCGCTGCTGTGGATGCACGCGCCGTCGGTGGGCGAGGGGCTGCAGGCGCGCCCGGTGCTGGAACTGCTGCGCGAGCGGCGGCCCGATCTTCAGCTCGCGTACACCTACTTCTCGCCCAGCGCGCAGCGGTTCGCCGCAGGGCTCGATGTCGACTTCCGCGACTATCTCCCGTTCGACACGGGGGGCGACGCCCGCGCCGCGCTCGATGCGCTCGCGCCGCGCGCCCTGGTGTTCAGCAAGCTCGACGTGTGGCCCGTGCTGGTGCGCGAGGCGGCGCGCCGGGGCGTGCAGCTCGGGCTCGTGAGCGCCACGCTCTCGGGCGAGTCGGGACGCTCGGGCGGGCTCGCCGCGCTGGTGCTCCGCGACGCGTACGCGCGCCTCGACGCCGTCGGCGCCATCGATGCAGGCGACGCCGAGCGTCTCGTGCGCCTCGGCGTGCGCGCATCGGTCATCGAGGTCACGGGCGATACGCGTTTCGATCAGGTGTGGGCGCGCGCGGCGCGGGCCGATCGCCGGAGCGAGTTGTTGGCGCCGCTGGCGTCGGCGCGCCCCACGCTGGTCGCGGGCTCCACCTGGCCCACCGACGAAGCCCATCTGTTGCCGGCGTTTGAGCGCTGTCGCGACGGCGCCGATGCCCTGCGCATGATCATCGCGCCGCACGAACCGACGCCGGACCATCTCCGCCCGATCGAGCGGTGGGCCGCCGGCACGCGGATCGCGCTGGCGCGCCTGGGCACCCCGGAAGCCTCCACGGCCGACGTGGTGCTCGTGGACCGCGTGGGCGTGCTCGGCGACCTGTACGCGCTGGCGGACATGGCGTACGTGGGTGGGGCGTTTCACGCGGCGGGTCTGCACTCGGTGCTGGAACCGGCGGCGTACGGCGTGCCCGTGCTGTTCGGGCCGCGCCACACCGCGAGCCGCGACGCCGGGTTGCTGCTCGCCGCCGATGCCGCGATGGCGGTGGACGGCACTGCGGCGCTGGCCGATGCGCTCGGGCGTTGGACGCTCGACCCGGACGCGCGCCGAAGCGCCGGCACGCGCGCCCGCGGCGTGATCGAGCGCGGCCTTGGTGCCGCCAAACGTTCGGCGGAGCTCGTGGAGCGACTGTTCGGAAACTGAATGGTATCCTTCCCGAGGGGATCGGGACCGGACATCTTTCGTCACAACGGCCAACGGCCCAACGCCCGCGGCTCACCGTTCACGCGGAGCCCACGTGCCCCGGTTCACCCTGCTGTTCGCGGCCCTTCTCTGCTCGTGCGCCACGGGCCACCCCGCCCCGCCGACGGGCGAGCAGGCGTCCATGTCGCTCACGGGGCCGGGACCGGCGGTCACGGTCTTCACCGGGCGGTTCAGCCCGGTGAGCAACATCACGTCGGGCGCGGTGATGACCGGGGCTTCGCGCATCACCGGCACGGTGAAGATCACGAGCGCGCCCGGGAGCATCGACGACTATTCGGTGGAAATCGAACTCACGTCGGACCGCGGATCGGAGGAGCTGTACTGGAGCGTGGTCGACGGGCGCTGTGGAAGCGGCGGCATGCCGCTCGTGCCTCCGCACCAGCTCCGCGCCGTCGAAGTCCCGAGCACGGGGCACACCCGGTTTACGGGCGGCCTCCGCACCACGCTTTCCCCCAACGCCGAGTACCACCTGAATCTGTACGCCGGCGACGGCACCGGGCTCTCGTCGGTGGTCGGGTGCGCGAACCTGGGCAACTAATATACATTCTCTAAACAGACGAGGGCCCCGGGCGGTTGCCCGGGGCCCTCGTGCCGCGCACGCACCGCGGGTCAGGCCGCGCTGGCGCTCTCGGTCACCACGCGCACGTGGTTCGCCACCACCTGCAGGAACCCGCCGGACACGGTGAACCGCCGCTCCGAGGAGCCCTCGGAGAGCCGCAGCTCGCCCTTGCCGAGCAGGGTCATCATGGGCGCGTGGCCGGTGAGAATGCCCACGCTGCCGTCGAACGCCGGCGCCACGACCGACTCGGCGTCGCCTTCGAACAGCACCTTCTCGGGGGAGATGACGGAGACCTTGAGCACCGGTTGATCCTCAGCCCTGCAGCTTCTTGGCGTTGGCGATCACGTCGTCGGCGCCGCCGGCCATGAAGAACGCCTGCTCGGGATACTGGTCGAACTCGCCGGCCACGAGGCGCTCGAACGAGCTGATCGTCTCCTCGAGCTTCACATACTTGCCCGGAATGCCGGTGAACTGCTCGGCCACGTGGAACGGCTGCGACATGAAGCGCTGGATGCGGCGCGCGCGGCCCACGATCTTCTTGTCGTCTTCCGAGAGCTCGTCCATGCCGAGGATGGCGATGATGTCCTGCAGCTCCTTGTAGCGCTGGAGGATCTTCTGGACGTCGGTGGCCACCTTGTAGTGGCGCTCGCCGATGTACTGCGCGTCGAGAATGCGCGAGCCCGACGCGAGCGGATCCACGGCCGGGTAGATGCCCAGCTCGGTGATCGCGCGCGAGAGCACGACCGTCGCGTCGAGGTGCGCGAACGCCGTGGCCGGCGCCGGATCGGTGATGTCGTCGGCGGGCACGTAGATCGCCTGCACCGAGGTGATGGAGCCGTTCACCGTCGAGGTGATGCGCTCCTGCAGATCGCCCATCTCGGTGGCGAGCGTGGGCTGATACCCCACGGCGCTCGGCATGCGGCCCAGGAGCGCCGACACTTCCGAACCCGCCTGCGTGAACCGGAAGATGTTGTCGATGAACACGAGCACGTCGGCGTTCTCGCGATCGCGGAAGTACTCGGCCACCGTGAGACCCGTCAGGCCGACGCGCAGGCGCGCGCCCGGCGGCTCGTTCATCTGCCCGTAGATCAGGGCGACCTTGTCGAGCACGCCGCCTTCCTTCATTTCGAGATACAGATCGTTGCCCTCGCGCGTGCGCTCGCCCACGCCAGCAAACACCGACAGGCCCGAGTGTTTCTTCGCGATGTTGTTGATCAGTTCCATCATGTTCACGGTCTTGCCCACGCCGGCGCCGCCGAACAGGCCCACCTTGCCGCCCTTGGCGAAAGGACAGACCAGGTCGATCACCTTGATGCCGGTCTCGAGCAACTCCTGGCTCGGGGACAGCTCCTCGTACTTGGGCGCCATGCGGTGGATCGAGGCGACTTTCTCGGCGCCGATCGGGCCGGCTTCGTCGATCGGCCGGCCAAGCACGTCGACGATGCGGCCGAGGGTTTTCGGGCCGACCGGTACCGAGATCGGCGCATTGGTGTTGACCACTTTCATGCCGCGGCGCAGGCCGTCGGATGATCCGAGCGCGATGGTGCGAACAACGCCGTCGCCGAGCTGCTGCTCGACTTCGAGCGTCAGCCCGATTTCGTCCATTTTCAGCGCGTCGTAGATGTGCGGCATCTGGTCGCGCGGGAATTCCACGTCCACCACGGCGCCGATGCACTGTACGATTGTTCCTTGTTGGCTCATCGTCTTTTCCTAAAGTTCAATTAACTTTTAAACCGCTGCCGCTTGAGCAATCTGGTCTCGCCATAACGGGCGCTGCGCGCCCATTAGTCTCGCCCGATTGTTCAGACCGTCGCGTCATACCGCCGCCGCGCCGGCCACGATCTCCGACAATTCCTTGGTGATCGCCGCCTGGCGCGACTTGTTGTAGATCAGGGTCAGCTCGTCGATGACGCTGCCGGCGTTGTCGCTCGCCGCTTTCATCGCCACCATGCGCGCGCTTTGTTCGGACGCCATGTTTTCGGTCACCGACTGATAGATCAGCGCTTCGACGTAGCGGGTAAGGGTCTGGTCGAGCACCGACTTGGCGTCGGGCTCATAGATGTAGTCCCAGGAGCCTTCGGGCGCGCCCAGCCGCTCGCCCGACAGCGGCAGGAGTTGCTCCATCACCGGCTCCTGCTTCATGGTGTTGATGAATTTGGTGTAAAAGATTTCCAGCCGATCGAAGCGGTCTTCGGCGTAGCCGTCGAGCATGATTTTCAGCGCGCCGATCAGGCGTTCCATGTGCGGCTTGTCGCCCAGGCCGACCACATGCGATACCACGTTGGCACCCAGGCGCTG
>JAGWRB010000262.1 GCA_028876725.1 Gemmatimonadota bacterium | reverse complement strand
GCGATGGCGAAGGTGGCGACGGCGAGGAGCATCGCTCGGCCGGCGCGCTCCATGGGGCGCCGGTGCGCGAGATAGAGTGACATGACCACGGCGCCAACGGCGGGCGCGGCGCGCAGCATGCCGAGTCCCTGCGGGCCCACGTGCAGAATATCCGACGCGAACACCGGGAGGAGCGCCTCGGCGCCGCCGAGGAGCACCGAGAAGAGGTCGAGCGTAAGCGCGCCGAGGATGACCGGGCTGTGAAAGACGAAGCGGACGCCCGTGCGGAGGCTGTCGGCGAGCGCCTCGCGACTGGGCGGAGCGGGCGATGGCGTGTAGCGGATGGCCGCGAACGAGACGAACGCGACGAGCATGAGCGCGGCGTCGGTGGCGTATGCGGTGGTGGCCGAGGCAAAGCCGTACAGCAAGCCGCCCACGGCGGGACCGGCGACCGCGGCGGTTTGCCACGCGGAGCTGCGCCAGGCCGATGCGTTCGCATAGGAGGCGCGCGGAACGATCTCCGACATGAGCGCGGTGCGCGCGGGGCTGAGGAACGCGCGCGCAATGCCGCTGGCGAAGATCACGACGTAGAAGGGCCACGCGCCGGGGAGGGCGAGGATGCGCGGATTTTCACTGAATATGAGGAAGCTCACCGAGCAGGCGACCATCGCGGCGAGCGCCGCGAGCGTGATGGTCCGGCGGTTGACGCGATCGGCCGTGTGGCCGGCGGGGAGTGCGATGCTGAGGAAGGGGAGCGCCTCGGCGAGGCCGATGAGTCCGAGCGAGAGCGGGTCGTGCGTGATGGCGTAGATCTGCCATCCGACGACGATGCCCTGGATCTGCGTGGCCACCGTCATTGCGAAGAGGCTGACGAGGAACCACCGGAAGTTGGGGGCCCGCAGCGACGTGTAGGGGTCGTGCGGGGGCGCGGCTGGCGGCGGGTCGGACTCGGGTGCGGACATGACGGGGCGGAGAATAACGGATTGTGCGGCTCGGGAATAGGAAGCGCGGAGTGGGGGGCGAAGTGCCCGGTCGTGCTTGAGGGGGTGGGGGCATACGGCTATGTTGCAGGCGCTGTGGCGCGGTAGCCAAGTGGTAAGGCAGCGGTCTGCAAAACCGCTATTCGCGGGTTCGATTCCCGCCCGCGCCTCTTTGAGCGACGCCCTGTGGAGGTCCACGGGGCGTTTCGCGTACCCATTCGATATGATAGCGCCCGTTCCTGAGACCCTCGAAGGCCACGGCGTCCGTTTGGAGCCCATGGCGCCGAACCACGCGGCGGCGCTTACGGCGGCCGCCTCCGACGGTCGCCTGTGGGAGCTATGGGTGACCAGCGTTCCGTCGCCCGATGCGATCGACGCGTATGTGGCGGACGCGCTGGCCGGTTTGCGTGCCGGCCATATGCTCCCATGGGTGGTGCGCGAGCTGGGGTCCGGCGAGATCGTGGGGACCACGCGCTATCATGACATCGTGGCCGCCATCGATCGCGTGGAGATCGGCTACACCTGGTACGCCAAGCGGTGGCAGCGGAGCCATGTCAATACGACGTGCAAGCTGCTGCTCATGACGCATGCGTTCGAGTCGCTGGGCGCACAGGTGGTGGGCCTCCGCACCGACAATTTCAATTTTGCGTCGCAGCGGGCCATCGAGGCGCTGGGCGCCAAGCGCGACGGCGTGATCCGGCACCACCAGCGCCGGCGCGACGGATCGGTGCGCGACTCCGTGATGTACAGCGTGCTGGCGAGCGAGTGGCCCGACGTGAAGAAGCATCTCACGCACCGGCTGGCACGGCACGGCGGTGACAGGAGCTGAGCCGTTTGTTCGTGGACGCGGCGGGTGCACGCCGTTAGCTTCGCCGCTTCGACTCCCACCGCCCTGAGACGCTCATGTCCGACGCAATGCCAGACACGCCGTCCACTCCGCGCCGCGCATTCATCGGCCAGCTCGCCACCGTCGCTGCGGCGTTCGCCGCCACGGCCTGCGCCACCGGCGGTGCCGCCACAGGTGCGGCGGCGCCCGGCGCTGCCGCGCCGGCCGACGAGTTGCCCAAGCTGCCTCCTGCGCCTCCGCTGCCCGAACTCGAATTCGACGACGCCTGGGCGTCGCGCCTCACGGGGCGCTACCGCGCGGTGTTCGACTCGCCGACCATCGATGACGGCACGGCGGTGTTCAACGCCTATACGTACATGCAGGGATTCAAGGACATGTATAAGGTGCAGGACGCCGACGTGAACGCGGTGATCGTGATGCGCCACATGGCCATTCCCATGATTCTCGACGACGAGATCTGGGCGCGGTACGGTCTTGGCGAATACACCAAGACCAAGGAGCCGCATGGCGACGGCTGGGTGACGCGCAATCCGTTCTGGAAAGCGGCGCCCGATGACAAGGCGGGGGCCGATTACACGCTCGATGCGTTGCACCAGCGCGGCGTGGTGCTCCTGGGCTGCGCGTTGGCCACGCGCGGGTTCGCCGGGATTCTGGCCAAGCGCTCGGGTGACACGTCGGCGGCGATGTTCGACGAGTTGCGGCGGCACCTGATTCCGGGGGTGCAGCTGCAGCCGTCGGGGATCTTCGCGGTAATGCGGGCGCAGGAAGCCGGGTGCCACTACATGCGATCTACCTGAACCGGCGGGCGGCCGGCCCGCGTCCCCCGCTCCGGGCGCGCATTCGGCTCGTCGGCGCCTCCCCTTGACGATCTACAAGAGCGCCGATACTCTCGCCGGCCACCTGCATCGCGGTTCCGGTGGCGGTACTGGCCACGGCGGTCGCGGCGAGTGTGCTGCCGGCGGTGCGCGCTACGCGCGTGGACCCGATGCAGGTGCTGCGGGCGGAGTAGCGATCTTCACCGTCCGATCCAGTACGTCGCCTTGATCTGGAACACATTATCCGGGCGGTCGCCGAGGATGGCGGAGCGGGCGCTGGCGTAGTCGAAGGTGCCGGAGGGTCCCACGCCCGATCGCTGCTGCGTCCACACGAAGTAGATCGTGGAGCCCGGGCGGTACCGCCAACGCAGCACGGCCGTTCCTCGCAGGGAGCTGGTCGTGAAGTTGGGATTGGCAAAGCTGAAGGGCGCAGCCGGCCCGGCGCCGTCGGGGTCAATGGTGTACGTGGCGGAGTCTGCACTGGACGAGATGGTGCCGGCGTCGCGCCCGTAGACGACCTGCGCAATGCCGCGCGGCCGAGCGAATTCCCCGAAGGACGCGTAGGCACCGCTCGCGATGAATGGCTGCGCATAGAGCTGCAAGGTCACGTTCGGCGTGAAGGTCCAGTTCACGCGCGTATCCAGCGAGACGGTGCGGGTGCGGACGGACGCGAACACATATCGCCTGCCGTAGAAGGCCGACGCGGTGGGGTCGGCCACGGCCGTGACGTACTGTTGGCTGCTCTCGTTCCGGTCGAAGGTGGGCGAGATCTGGATGAACACGCTGGGCGCGGGCTTGAGCGCGATGCCCGGCGTGAGCGTCAGCTCGTGTCCTGCGGCATCCACGGCGGACACATCCTTTACCGTGAAGTCGAATACAGCCTGCGCACGCGGGTCGGTGGAAAGCTCGGCGCTGCCGAAGTCGTAGCCGGCGCGCTTCACGAGGGGGCCGCCGCGCGTGAGTCCCGGGTCCAGGGCAGGCTCATCGTGGATACCGATGAGACGGAGGCGCCAGTAGTCCGGGAAGACCATACCGTAGAACGCCTGGAGCCCCGAGCCCGTGCGGTCGCCCTCGAAATCGTATTGGGTATACCCACCCGCTACGGCTGAAATGTTGCGATACCAGCGGGTGGGTGTCGTCGCCTGCGCGCCCACGTTGCCGTTGAACCACGCATTGTCCGCGCTCTTGAGGAAGCCGAGGTCGTTTACCTCGAAGCCGGGGCTCAGCACGTCGGTCATCGCCTCCCAGAGGAAGTTGCCGTTGCTCTTGGCCACCCGTGTGTACAGGCTGTACCCGCGGAGCGAGGTTGCCGTGGTGTCGTAACCCGCGTTGAACAGGCCGTCGCTGGTGAGATGCCGGTCGGGGCGTTGAAAGTAGTGCGCGCTGGAACGCTCGGTGGCAGCGATGGCCGCGGGGGAGCCGCCCACATCGGACAGCAACACGTTGCCCATCCACGAGTAGTCGTGCTGGTGCCAGGTGTGCATCCAGTCGAGGCCGGCTTCCTGCGCATCGCGATGGAGCGCGTCGCTCACGATGGTATCGGGCGTGGCACGCGCCATGGAGGAGAGCAGGACGCCCACCGTGCTCGCGCCGCCGCCGAACTGCTTCTGCACGCGGCCCACGAAGTAGTTGGCGTACGGCTCGACCACCTGCGAGCGTTGTGCGGCGCTCGGCGCCGGCAGGTACGTGGCGGTCTCGCGATTGGTCACCGCGTCGAGGAGGCCGACGGTGTAGCCGCTCTGCGTGCGGCCGGTGACCTTGGCGGCACCGAGGATGGCGGTGTTATCCGGCTCGTGCGCGAACGTCGAGTGGTCGCTGACCCACCCGTCGAGCTGGGGCGGCCGGCCGATGCGACGGGAATAGAAGGCGTCGGGCAGGCTGGTGTTGCACATCATGCAATTGAAGCCGCCGAAGTCGAAGTTGCTGGCGCCGGCAACGAAGAACGGGCGCTTTTCGGGATAATAGGTCTCGAATGCCGTGAGGTTGAGCGTGGCCGGATCGACCTCGACCTGACCGAAGTCGGGATTCACCGTCGCGTCGAGCGTGAGATTCGACGTGAGCAGGCCCTTCAGGTCGGCGCCGGCGGCCAGCCGCGTATTGCGACCGTCGCGGTACGGGTCGCCGACGGCGGTCTGCTCGAAGGAGGCGGCGGTGACGGCGTACGGGAGCAGCTCGAGCCCGCGGGGTTGCGGGGGGATGTGCAATCCGGTGATGGAGCCGAAGAAGGCGGGGCCCGTCGATTGGTTCTGGCGGCGGAACGACCACATGTCGTGTTCGTTGTTCCGATCGAGGTACCGCCAGATCTGCAGGCCCCAGGTCTGCACCGAGTCGCGCGCAAAGCGAAGCTGGCTGTACGGAATGCGCATTTCGGCGGTCCAGCCCGTCGAGTCGACGTGCGTCGCGGCCTGCCATACGGGGTCCCAGGACGGGTCGCCGTCGAACTGGTCTCCGCGCACGCCGGCCGGGTTCACCTCGAACCATGCGGCATCCAGGCCGTTGTGATAGGGATCGAGCTCGACGACCAGTTTGTCGGTGGTGAGCGAGTTGAATGACCCGTTGTTGCCGTTCGCGTCGACGAGCTGGTCGCGACGCGCGAGCGGCGCCACCACGCCTCCTGGCTCGCGCATGCGGGCGCCGATGTAGAGCGCGTGCGGACCGTACAGGATCAAGACTTCGGTAGGCTGTGTCGCCTTCGCGCCCTCGTCCGGCTGGTACTGGCGAAACTGCGTGATGGCGTGAGCGTCCCGCCACGCCGGTTCGTCCAGCTTGCCGTCTACGCGGATGGTGCCGGTGAGCCTGACTGCGGCTGCAACGGGCCGGCTCGTTGATCCGAGAGTGGCGTCCGGCTGCTGGGCCGCCAGGACAGCGGGTTGAAACAGGCAGACAACGGCGAAGGCAGTGGCGACTGTATGACGCATGACTTGTACGGGTGCAGAACGCGGCGAAAGGTGGCGTGTTCCATTAGACCGACGCCGCGCCCCGACGGTTTGAATTTGATGTCGGGCGTTGATGAACTCGTGCCCTGGGCGCTTGTGTCGCGCCGGGCGGGCTGACGCCGCCGGAAAATAGAACGGATCGGGCGCGCGCCAGGTTTCGCGCTGATTCCGTTACGCGCCGTGCCAGTCGCGGCCCATGGCGAGTAGCGCGGGCAGATCGCAGTCCGCAGGATGCCGGACTGCCAGCCGCAACGCGTGCAGACGCTCGTCGAATCGATCCAGGGCGGCGGCAATCGCCGCGCGATTCTGCGCCACGATGTCGACCCACATCTCCGGCGACCCGCCGGCCAGTCGTGCCACGTCCCGCCCCCCCGGCCCCAGCTCCGCGTGCGGAACTCCCGCGTCGCAGAGTGTGAGCGCGAGCGCAACGCTCAGCAGGTGGGGCAGGTGGCTGGCGAGCGCCATGCGCCGGTCGTGGGCAGCGGGATCGTCCGTCCGCACGACGGCGCCAACCGACAACCATAACGATTCGACTAAATCCACCGTGTCGGCGGCCGATTCCGGAGCAGGACACACGAACACCGTCGCGCCCGCGAAAAGGCCGGTGCGCGATGCGCGCCAGCCGGATCGATGGTCACCGGCGAATGGGTGGCACCCTACGAACCGCGCCCCGATCCCCAGCGATGCAGCGTGCGCCACGACGGCGCGCTTGGTGCTTCCGACGTCGAGCAGCGTGTGTGCGGGCGTGACGATCGTGTGGAGCTCGTCGAGCAGGGCGATGGACGCGTTCACGGGCACCGCGAGCACGATCACCGGTGCGTCCATGACGTCGCGCACGGCGGGCACCAGGCGAATCCCGAGCGACGACGGGCTGTCGGTTACGCCGTCGAGCCCCTCCACCGGGTCGAACGCGGTCACGCGCACATGGCGCGAGACGAGATCGCGTGCCAGCGAACCACCCATGAGCCCGAGCCCGATGATGCCGACGTGCGGCGGAAGCGTGGTCGTGGTCATTCCTCGATGAGCTGCACGCGGCGCGACATGCCGATGATGTGCCAAAACAAGTAGCGCACGTCCTCCTCGGGCGCGCCCTCTTCGCGAGCCACTTCGCTCACGCGGCGGATCACGGCGGCCTCGCGGCCGGGGTCGAGCGCCGGGAGGCCGGCGGCGCGCTTCACGGCGCCCACCTGGCGCGCCAGGTCGATGCGGCGGGCGATGAGGCGGATGACCTCGCGATCGACCTGCTCGATCTCCGCGCGCAGGCGGGCCAGGGACTCGGGTTCCGATGCGGGACGACTCGGGGGCGTGCTCATGCGGCGACCTCGGCAGTGGCGGCGGGGAATGCCAACGTACGATGCGCCGCCGAGGCGAACGCCGCCACCCGGTGCATGAGATCGTGGAACGCGGCCAAGTTCAGCGACTGGTCGCCGTCGGACAGGGCGGCGCCGGGATCCGGGTGCACCTCGACGATGAGCCCGTCGGCGCCCGCGGCTACGGCCGCGAGCGCGAGCGGGGCCACGAGATCGGCGCGCCCGCCGGCGTGGCTGGGGTCGACGATCACGGGCAGATGCGTCTCGCGTTTGAGCACCGGCACGGCGGCGATGTCGAGGGTGTTGCGGGTGGCGGGCTCGAAGGTCCGGATGCCGCGCTCGCACAGCACCACGTCGTGATTCCCCTGCGCCATGATATACTCGGCAGCCATCAGTAATTCCGTAAGAGTCGCCGACAACCCCCGCTTGAGGAGCACGGGGCGCTGCGTGCGCCCCACCTCGGCCAGCAGGGCGAAGTTCTGCATGTTGCGGGCGCCCACCTGCAGCATGTCCACGTGCGCGGCCACGAGCTCCACCTGACGGGTGTCCATCACCTCGCTCACCACGGGCACGCCCGTGGCGGCGCGGACCTCGGCGAGCATGCGGAGTGCCGCGGCGCCGAGCCCCTGGAAGGCGTACGGGGAGGTGCGGGGCTTGAAGGCGCCGCCGCGAAGCATCGCCGCGCCGGCTGCGCGCACGGCGCGCGCGGTGTCGTGAAGCATCTCGCGCCCCTCCACGGAGCAGGGGCCGGCGATCACCGTGAAGTCGCGGCCACCGATGGTGATGCCGGCAGGATCGCCGAACTGCACCACGGTGCCGCCGGGCTCGAACTCGCGAGCCGCGAGCTTGTACGGCTTGAGCACGGGCGTCACCGATTCGACGCCGGGAAGCGAGAGGAGCGCGGCTTCGCGCAGCAGCGACTCGTCGCCGATACAGCCGATGATCGTGCGCTGCTCGCCGCGCGACAGGTGCGTGCGGAGGCCGAGCGATTCCACGCGCTCGCGAATGCCGTCGATCTGCGCGTCGGTGATGTTGGGAGTGGTGACGATGATCATGCGATCTCCGAGGGGCGGTGCCAAAACGAAAAAGAGCCCGTGGGAATCCACGGGCTCCGAGTGAGTCGACGAGGTTGGCGCGGGTCAGCCGCGCAAACGCCTCCGATCACGGCCCGTGGCAGGGACCGCGCGGTAGTAATAGTACGAGGCGTAGGTCTGTCGCATCATGCGCTCAAATTACCGCCGGTGGTGCGGCGGTCAAGAGCGGTCGCCGGCGTGCTACCGATACCGGCCGGCGTTCCAGGTAAGACCCGCGTACACGGCCGGGGGCTGTCCACCGGCCACGTTGAAGATCGCGCCGGCGTCGAGCACGAACCACGGGTGCACCGTCCAGGTGGGGCCGGTGAGGAATCCCGTCGAGGGCGGCGCGCCCGAGAGTCCGGGGTAGCCGAAGACCTCGGCGGCCCAGGCCAGCGGGCCGGCGATTGTGGTGCCGGTGGACACGGTCCAGAGCGCGCTGGCGGACGCGTCGCTGCGTTTGGTGTAGCCGACGTTGAGGTCGAGCGCGGTGGGGCCGAACTCGTGGCTCGAAATCGCCAGCAGCGAGACGTCGGTGGTGCCGCTGCCGGTGCCGCGCGCCGCCGACCCGGTGGGGAACTTCACGGAAGGCTGAAGGGCGAAATCGCCGACCAGCGGTACGTCGTCGGCGAGGCGCCACTTGACGCCCACGCCCGCGTCGCCGACACCGAGCGAAGCGCTACCCGCCGGTCTCACGGTGGTGACAGCGACGTCGAGCTGGACGCGCGGCACGATGCCGAACTTGAGCAGGGTCGGCGTGGCGAGGGTGGCCGCGTCCGGGCCCACGTGGTCGCGTTCGACGCCGCTTTCGATCTCGAACCACCCGGGCGCCACGGTGCCGGCGTGCGTGGCGACCGTGGGGCGTTCGGGCTGGGCGGCGTGGGGGTCGGGCGCCGACTGCGCGCCCAGCGGCGCCGCGGCGGCGCCGAGCAGCATCACCAGAGCGCCGCCGGCGCATCGCCGCATGACGGACATGATATCAATTATTTAAATATATCCTTGGGGATCATCACGTGCACGCCGAGGGTGCCGTCGACGAGTTCGGTGATGTCG
>JAGWRB010000261.1 GCA_028876725.1 Gemmatimonadota bacterium | reverse complement strand
GGGGCGCGCGAAGCCATCGAACAGGGCGAGTGGGGCGACGTGAATGCGCAGATCGCGCGCATCGCCGATGCCCTGCGCGCGGAGGCGGCGCTGGTCAACGGCGCCGCCGCCACGCTGCACGGCGGGAACTGAACGGCTAGAACCCCAGCCCCAGGAGCACCATGAAGGACCTGGTCTTGTAATTCTCGCTCGTGGTGACGGTGTTCAGCTTGAGGTCGGTGAGACCGTAGACGTACCGGCCCTCGAGCGTGAGGCCACCCGCCAGACGTACGCCGGCGCCGATGACGCCGGCGTACGTCGTTTTCGGACGCCCCGTGTCGGGACAGCTCGTGCCGCCGGCGCTGCACTTCACCTCGAACGAGGCCTGCGGCCCCGCGTACACGAACGGCGACAGCCCCGGCGCCGGAATGCCGAGCCGCAGATACAGCGGCACGTTGACGTAATTCAACTCGCGCGACTGTCCCGTCGATCCGCCGGTCACGCCTTCCTCCGCGTACAACGCTTCGAGCCCGATGCCGAGCGGCCCTCCGCCCTGGTAGCCGAGCCCCACGGCGTACCCGGTGCGGGAATGCAGATCGCCGGGAAGCACGCCGGCGTTGGACACGTCACTGTACGCCAGCCCACCCTTGACGCCGAGCCCGCTCTGCGCGTGCGCGCCGGTCGCGAGGCCCGCGACGAGCGCAGCCGCGACCGCCATACTGACAAGACCACGGTGCATGGGATCCTCCGTTGCGGTTTCCCGGGGCTACCCCTGCGACGCGCGATTGTTGCGCCACCGGCGGTCAACTCGTTGCTGCCGCGGTTGCCGTGCCCCCTCCGGGAGGCGCCCTATGCCGCGGTGAGAATGAGCGGCCGCCCCGACTGGACGACGATCGTGTTCTCGTAGTGCGCCGCCAGCACGTGGCTGCGCGTGCGGATCGTCCATCCATCGGCTTCCTCTACCGTGCGCGTAGGCCGCTCCGTGATGATCGGCTCCACCGCGAGCACCATCCCCTCGTGCAGCATGGTGCGGTCGTGCGGATCCTCGTAGTTCAGCACGGTGGGCGATTCGTGGATCGTGTGCCCCACGCCGTGGCCGGTGAGCTCCCGCACGACGGCGAATCCATCGCGCGCGACCTCGTGCTCGATGGCGCGGCCGATGCCGCGCACCGGCCGCCCGTCGCGCGCCTGCGCCATGCCAGCGGTGAAGGCGCGTTTGGCGCACCGCGTCAGCCGCCGCGCCACGTCAGGCGCGCCAGGCAGCGGAATCGTGCGCGCGGCATCGGCCACGAACCCGTCGAGTTCCACGGTGACGTCGAGCTTCACGAGGTCGCCCGGCTGCAGCACTCGGCTCCCCGGCACGCCGTGCACGATCTGGTCGTTCACGCTGATCAGGTTGAACCCGGGGAACCGATACGTGAGCTGCGGCGCCGACCGGCCGCCGCGCGCGCGAATGAACTTCGCGCCCACGTCGTCGAGTTGGCCGGTGGTGATTCCAGGCTTCAGCGCCGAAGCCAGGTGCTGGAGCGCGTCGGCCACCAATCGCCCCGCGCGCTTCATCCCCGCGAGGTCCGCCTTCGACTTGATGGTCATCGGGCGCCGTCCAGTTCGCGATACCACGCGGTGAAGGCCCGCTCGATGAACGCCTTGCTGAACATCGTCCACTCACCCGTCGCCGCCGGGATGGCGTACGCCGCCGCCGCATCCTTCGCGCTCGCGCCCGCGGCGTGCGCCCGGGTGGCCGCCTCGCCCACGTCGTCGATCATCGCGATGTACCGGTCCAACGCGGCGGGAGTCGCCACGTTCCCGTGCCCGGGCACGTACGTGGCCGCCTGCTTCGCGCGCAGCACGCCAATCGACCTCGCGAGCTTGCTCGGCATGGCGTCGACGTAGTTGGGGAACATCGCGTTCCAGAACAGATCCCCGGTGAAGATCAGGTTCGCGTCGTCCAGCTCCAGCGCCACGTCGCTGTCGGTGTGCCCGAGCTGTGGCACGACGCGCACGCTGCGTCCGCCGAGGTCGAGCGTCCACGCGTCGGTGGGCGACATGAGCACCGCGTCGTCGAGCGCCGCGGTACGCGCCGCGTCGGCCGGCGTGTTGCGCGCGATCACTTCGTCGCGTGTGATCTGCGTGGCGCGGATCACGGGGTGATCCTTCTCGGTGATGTACCCGGCCACGCCGTTGGCGTGGTCGGAGTGGTAATGCGTCACGAGCACGTGCGTGGGCCACCGCCCCGTGAGGGCGCGTGCCTGAGCGGCGAGCCACGCCGCGCCCTTCGGCGTCTGAAATCCCTCGATGGCCAGCACGGCGCTCTTTCCGGCGATGATGCCGCCGTTCGATACGGTCGTGTAGTCGCCGCCCAGCGGCGTGGACACAAGCGCCCAGATGCCGTCGCCCACCTGCTCGATACGCGCCCACGGCTCCGTGGCCACAACGGGACCGGCGGGTTGGCGCGCCCACACTTCGCGAAGCAGGCGCGGCGACACCGCCGCCGCGAGCGCGAGATGCGCGGCGCAGGTTCCGGATTTGGCGAGGAATTCGCGGCGGGAGATCGGCGTCATAGGAGATCGGTTACGGGTCGGCGAAGCTCATGCCGGGCAGCCCCACGAGCTTCCGCAGCGTCGAGAGTTGGCCCACATGGTACGTATCGTGGAGCGTCATGAACACGATCAGCGCAAACGTGGTCTGCTCGAACACCGGAAACCGCACGTCCACGGGCGCGTCCAGTTGGGCGGCGGTCATGCCTTCCAACCGATCGCGAATGGCGTGCGATGCCTCGGTCCACGCCGTGCGCACGGCGTCGAGCGTCGGCCACTCGGTCACGTCGTCGATTCCCTTGGCGTCGACAATCCCCCGGGGCAGCGGATTGGCGCGCTCCGCGCCAAGGCGCTTGAGCAGACCGAATCGCGCTTTGGTCATGTGCGACGCCACCCACAGCGCGTTGTTGCCGAATCCTTCGGGGCGGCGCTCCGCCTGCTCCCCGGTCATGCCGTGGAGGCAGTTGCGAAACAACTTCGTGTTGAGGCGCAGCGTCTGCGCCGGCGCGATGAGACGCGGATCCATTTCCGTCCTTACGGTGAGAGTCGAAGCAGGGTCACGGCGGCGCGCTTGGTGAGCCGCGGCAGCCAGTTGAGATACGCGGTTTCCTTCTCGCTGTGATCGTCGTGCCCCGAAAGCCCCACGCCGTCGATGACCATGGGCACGCGATCGGCAACGAACGCCACGTCGGCGGCGCCGGCGCGCGACGGATCCACGGCCGTGACGCCGCCGTACCCCAGATCCCGGCTCGCCCGATCGTACACGGCGAGGAGCTGCCGATGCGCCGCCGTAGGCGCCATCGGCGGATACCCATCGTCGAACAGGATGCTCGCCTGGGTCTGCGGCAGATGACGCGACACGATCTCGCGCATGACCCGCTTGGTGCGCGCGAGCTGCTCGGGCGAGAGGGTGCGAATGTCGCCGCTCACCACCATGTGCTCGGCGACCACGTTGTGCTCGCCCGCCGCCCGCCCCGCCGCGGCGTTCGAATCGACGGCCACCGTGGTGCCGCCGAGCGCGAGGCCTGGGTTGAAGGTGAGGTACTGCTCGCCGCGGAGCTGCGTGTAGAACGCGTTCAGAATGCGCGACGCCTCGAACACCGCGCCGGCGCCGATGTCCTTGCGGAAGATCTGCGACGAATGGCCGGCGTTGCCGGCGGTCGTGAGAGTCCAGCTTCCTGCGCCGCGACGGGCGATGACGGCGGTGGCCGGATCGGCGGCGCCATCCTCGAATCCGATCGCGACCTTCGCGCCCTGCGCCGCATCGATGAGTGTCTTGCGCGCGGCCGCGAGCGGCGCGCCGGCGTTCTCCTCGTCGCCGTCGTACACCACGGTCAGGTTGAGCTTGTCGAGCTGCCCGGCGTCCTTCAGGGCCTGCAGCGCGTAGATGATGATCACGTCCCCGCCCTTCATGTCGATGATGCCCGGACCGGTGGCAGTGGAGTCGTCGAGCTGCGTCCAGTGCTGGAAGGTGCTGGTGATGGGAAACACGGTGTCGAGATGCCCGATGAGCAGGATCTTGGGACCGGGACCCGGATGCTCGGCTACCAGATCGCCCGCGCGGTCGAACGCGGCGCCGTCCACCCAGCGCGTGGTGAACCCCAACGCATCCAGCTTGGGCCGCAACACGTCGGCCACTTGCCGCACGCCCGCGAAGTTCATCGTCCCGCTGTTGATGTTCACGATCTGCTTGAGCAGCGCCAGCGCCTCGGGGTTGTGTGCATCGACGGCGGCCGCCACTTGGCGCTCGGCGGCCGAGAGTCGTTGGGCCGACAATCCGCCCGGAAGCAGGGCGAGAATGAGCAGAGCGGCGAAATGGCGATGCAAAGGGGGCATGGATGAGACAGTGGGCAGTGGGCAGTGGCTCTCTCAGTCTATTCCCGCGCGTGCTTACCGGTAAGAGCCAAAGGATACGGACGGAACGGACGAAACCGAATTCAACGGAATCGTTCTTGGGGAAGCCTGCGCGTCACGAACGGGCCGTCGTGACGGCGCCGAGCTCGGGGAGTATGTTCCGCGCATGCGTCGACTTCTCTTCGGTGCCGCGCTCCTGTTCGCGAGCGCCGCCTCCGCCGCTTCGGTGCGCGCTCAGACCGGTCCCCTCGTTGCCGGCCACGGCCGGTTCCTCCTCGACGGTAAACCCTTCCGGATCATCGCCGGTTCCATGCACTACGCGCGGGTGCCGCGCGAGTACTGGCGCGACCGGATGGAAAAGGCGAAGGCGATGGGGCTCAACACCATCACGACCTACGTGTTCTGGAACTTCCACGAGGCGACGCCCGGCCATTACGACTTTTCCGGCCAGCGGGACATCGCCGAGTATCTGCGCACCGCGCAACAAGTGGGGCTGCACGTGATCCTGCGCCCGGGACCGTACGTGTGCGCGGAATGGGAGCTGGGCGGCTATCCCGGATGGCTGTTCGCCGATACCGGCATCGTGCTCCGCAGCACCGATCCCCGATTCACCGCGCCCGCCCAGCGTTGGCTCGACACCCTCGGCAAGGTCGTGACGCCGTTCCTGGCCGCCAACGGGGGCCCGGTGATCGCCGTGCAGGTGGAAAACGAGTACGGCTCCTTCGACAAGGACAAGCAGTACCTGCAGTGGCAGCTCGACGCGTTGAAGCACGCGGGCTTTCACGACGTGCTCTTCTACACCGCCGACGGCGACGTGCAGCTTCCGAACGGCACCCTGC
>JAGWRB010000260.1 GCA_028876725.1 Gemmatimonadota bacterium | reverse complement strand
TGCAGCCGAAGCGGAGCGCGATCTGGCCGACCTTCATCCCCATGGTGACCCAGCTCGCCTGGAGGTTGGGGACGTTGTCGAGCACGATGCGGGCCATGGCCACGGTGCGCAGATAATCCACGGCGTCGGTCTTGCGCATGTGGGACATCTGCGGCGTGTTCTCGGGCTGGAGGGGCCAGCAGATGAACGCGGTGAATCCGCCCGTGCGCGCCTGCACCTCGCGCACGCGCTGCAGATGCTCGATGCGCTCGGCCAGCGTCTCGCCGATGCCGTACATCATGGTGACGGAGGTCTTCATCCCCTCCTGGTGCGCCATCTCCATGATCTCGAGCCAGCGGTCGGCGCCGGCCTTCTTCCTGGCGACCTGATCGCGCACGCGCTGGACGAGGATCTCGCCGCCGCCGCCTGGAATGGAGTCGAGGCCCGCCTTCATCAGTTCCCGGATCACCTCGCGCGCATCCATGCGGAACAGCTTGGCGAAGAAATCCACTTCGCTCGGGCTGAAGCCGTGGATGTGAATGGGGTGATACGTCTTGATGTAGCGCAGCAGGTCGAGATACCACTCGAACGGGATGTACGGATTGTGGCCGCCCTGCATGAGGATCTGGATCGCGCCCAGTTCCTTGGCCTCGTCGATCTTGGCGCCGATCTGCTCGTACGACAGCGTCCACCCCTCGGCGTGCTTGGGCCGGCGGTAGAACGCGCAGAATCCGCAGTCGGCCACGCACACGTTGGTGTAGTTGATGTTCCGGTCGACGATGAACGTGACGACGTCGTCGGGGTGCTTCGCGCGGCGCACGCGGTCGGCTTCGGCGCCCAGCTCGAGCAACGGCGCGTTGGTGTAGAAATCGAGGAGATCGCGCATGACGATACCTGCTACGCCGCGGGGAGGAAGGCGAGCGACCCGTCGGGGACGCGCCCGGCCGCGACGAGGCGGCGGAAGAACTCGGTGAGACCGGCCAGATGCCGGTACGAGAGGCGATAGTCGAGACCCGAGAGGTACTCGACGCACACCGGGCGGGACACGCCGGTGGCCAGCGCGGCCTGGGCGGCCAGCGTATCGAGATGTTCCAGCCCCCAGTTGCGGGAGGTGATCAGCCGTCCGTGCACGGCCAGCGCTTCCTGCACATCAGCCGTGCGCTGGGCCACCCAGACCGCGAACACGAACGGCAGATCGGTCCACGCCTTCCACTCGGCGCCGAGATCATATGCATACCGGGATCCGGCGTCGGGGGCGAGCGCCTCGGCCGATCCGTCGCGCATCCGGGACTCGAGCAGGAGCGCGGCGTCGCCGATCACCAGCCGGGCGTCGTGGTCGGCGCCGCCGAACGCGGCAATGTCGGCAATCTCCGCGTCGGCGGGGACGAACTGCGGCCGCGCGTGCCACACGTGCTCGAACAGCAGCTCCAGGAGGGCGACGCTGGTCATCGAGCTCCGGCTCACGAGCACGCGGCGTCCCGACAGCTCCTGCGCCGGACGCTTGGAAAACATCATCACGCTCCGCACCGGGCCGTCGCTCGTGATGGCGAGGTCGGGGAGCAGCAGGTAACGCGGGGCGTCGGCGGCGTATTCGACGGCCGAGATGACGCTCACGTCGAGCGTGCCCTCGCGCATCCGGCGGTTGAGCGCGGTGGGCACCCCGTCGACCAGCTCGCCCTCGAGCGGGACGATGCCGCGGTCGATGGCCCCGTACACCGGGTAGCAGTTGATGTACGGAATGCGGCCGATGCGCATCTACGCCGCCTGATGCGCGGCCGCGCCTGCCGCGTCGTCGAAGGTGCGCAGCACGCGGTAGAACGAGTCGCGCTCCACCGGCACCTTGCCCGCGCCGCGGATCAGCGCGAGCAGGCTGTCGAGCGCCATGGCCTGCGCCGTGTGGGCGCCCGCCTGGTGATAGATCTTTTCGTGGACCATCGTGCCTTCCATGTCGTCGACGCCGAAGTGCAGCGACGTCTGCGACAGGAACGGCGTGACCATCACCCAGTGCGTCTTGATGTGGGGGATGTTGTCCAGGAACAGGCGGCCGACGGCCAGATTGCGCAGATCGTCGAACCCCGACGTGGCCGTGCCCTCGCGGTGGAGCGCCTCGCCCAACTCGTTGTTGTCGGGATGATAGGCGAGCGGGATGTAGGCCAGGAATCCGCCGGTCTCGCTCTGCAGGTCGCGGAGCATGGACAGATGGTTGATCCGGTCTTCGAGCGTTTCGACGTGCCCGTACAGCATCGTGCAGTTGGTGCGGATGCCGAGCTGATGGGCCTCGCGGTGCACGGCGATCCACTCCTCGCCGGCGAGCTTCTTATCGGCGATCGTGGCGCGCACGCCGGGGCTGAACACTTCGGCGCCGCCGCCCGGCATCGTGTCGAGGCCGGCCTCGCGCAGGGCGATGAGCACGTCGCGCACCGGCATCTTCTCGATGCGGGCGATGTGCGCGATCTCGACCGCCGTGAGCGCCTTGATGTGCACGTGCGGATGCCGCGCCTTGAGCGCGCGGAACATCTCGGCGTAGTACGCCAGGCCGGCGTGCATGTCGAGCCCGCCCACGATGTGGAACTCGCGCGTGAGCGTGCTGTTCGCTTCGTCGGACTCGGCCAGCACCTGCTCCAGCGTGTAGCGGTACGCGCCGTCTTCCTTGGGAAGCCGCGCATACGAGCAGAACACGCAGGTCTTGCGGAGGATGCAGATGTTGGTGGGATTGATGTGCTGATTGGCGGCGAACATGACGCGGTCGCCGTGCAGCGCGCGGTTGCGCGCGTCGGCGAGGGTGCCCAGCCCGAGGAGATCGGGGGTGCGGAACAGCGTCAGTCCGTCGTCGCGCGTCAGGCGCTCGCCCTGCTCCACCTTGTCGGCGATCGGGAGCAGCGCCGGGTGGGAGAGGCGTTGGCGGTCGACGACGGGAGCGGCGGTCACGGCCTTCAGTCCTCCCAGCGCCGGACGGCGAGCGTCACGTTGTGGCCACCGAAGCCGAAGTTGTTGCTGAGCGCGACGTGGATCGGCCGCTTGACCGGGTGGTTGGGCGTGATGTTCAGCGCGATGTCCGGATCAGGGGTTTCGTAGTTGATCGTGGGGGGCGCCACGCCGTCGCGCGTCGCGAGTGTGGCGATGATGAACTCCACCGCGCCCGCGGCGCCGAGCATGTGGCCGGTGGCGGACTTGGTGGAGCTGATGTTGATGTTGCCGACGTGGTCGCCAAACACCTTGGCGATGGCCATGGTCTCGGCCACGTCGCCGGCGGGCGTGGACGTGCCGTGGGCGTTGATGTACTGGATGTCGGCGGTGGTGAGCCCGGCGTCGGCCAGCGCGCGCCGCATGGCGCGCTGCGCGCCCTCGCCCTCGGGCGCCGGCGCGGTGAGATGGTGCGCGTCGGCGGTCGCGCCGTAGCCCACGATCTCGCCGTAGATGGCCGCTCCGCGGGCCCGCGCGTGCTCCAGCTCCTCGAGCACCACGACGCCGCAGCCCTCGCCCATGACGAACCCGTCGCGCGTCAGGTCGAACGGGCGCGAGGCCGTGGCCGGCGAGTCGTTGCGCTCCGACAGCGCCTTCATGTTGGCGAAGCCGCCGATGGCCATCGGGGTGACGGTCGCCTCGGTGCCGCCGGTGATCATGACGTCGGCGTCGCCGTACTGAATGGTCCGGAAGGCCTCACCGATCGCGTGCGCGCCGGTGGAACAGGCGCTCACCGTGGCGTAGTTGGGGCCCCGCGCGTGCACGCGCATGGACACGAGCCCCGCCGCGATGTCGGCGATGAACATCGGGATGAAGAACGGACTGATCTTGCTGGCGCCGCGTTCCCGATAGAGGTCGTGCTGCTCCTCGAAGCTCTTCAGGCCGCCGATGCCGCTGCCCAGAATGACGCCGGTGCGCTCGCTCAGCTCGCCTTCGAGCTCCGCGGGCAGTCCGGCATGCGCCATGGCCTGCACCGCGCCGGCGATGGCGTACTGGGAATACTGGTCGGACCGCTTCGCTTCCTTGCGGTCCATGTACTGCAGCGGGTCGAACCCCTTCACCTCGCACGCGAAGCGCACGGCGAACGTGGAGGCGTCGAACTTGGTGATCGGCGCGGCGCCCGACACGCCGTCGAGCAGCGCGCGCCACGTCGTCGCCACGTCGTTGCCGACTGGCGTAACCATCCCCATGCCGGTGACGACGACCCGACGCTTCATCAACCGCCAACCTTCTGGTTCAGGTAGGCCACCGCGTCGCCCACGGTGCGGAGCTTCTCGGCATCCTCATCGGGGATGTCGATGTTGAACTCCTTCTCGAACTCCATCACCAGCTCGACGATGTCGAGGCTGTCGGCGCCGAGGTCCTCGATGAAGCTCGCTTCGTCGGTGAGCTTCTCGCGCTCCACGCCGAGCTCCTTCTCGATGATATCGCGAACCTTCTGTGCGTTGTCCGCCATGGGAACGGAATCTCCTTGGGTAAGGTGGGTAAACGCTGTAATCTATCAGCCGGCCGGGGCCGGTGTCAGTCACATCACCATGCCGCCGTCGACCACGAACACCTGCCCGGTGACGTAGGCGGCGTATTCCGAGGCGAGGAAGGTCACCACCCCCGCCACATCCCCCGGCGTGCCGAGCCGTTCCAGGGGGATCTGCTGAGAGAGCGTGGCCCGCGCGTCGGGGGTCATCGCCGCGGTCATGTCGGTCTCGATGAACCCCGGCGCCACCACGTTGGCCAGCACGTTGCGCGAGGCCAGCTCCTTGGCCACCGACTTGGTGAGCCCCACGAGGCCGGCCTTGCTGGCCGCGTAGTTGGCCTGCCCCTTGTTGCCCACGAGCCCGACCACGCTGGCGATGTTGATGATCCGGCCCCAGCGCCGCTTCATCATCCCGCGGGCGGCGGCCCGGACGGCCGCGAACGCCCCCCGAAGATTGGCATCGAGGACCGCGTCCCAGTCCTCGTCCTTGAGGCGAAAAAGCACGTTGTCGCGCGTGATGCCGGCGTTGTTGACCAGGATGTCGAGGCCGCCGAACGCCTCCTCCGCCGCCGCCACTAGCGCCGTGACCGACGCCGTGTCGCTCACCTCGCACGCGAACCCCCTGGCCTCGGGCGAGATGGCCGCGGCGACCTCCTGGGCCCTGGCCAAATCGCGC
>JAGWRB010000259.1 GCA_028876725.1 Gemmatimonadota bacterium | reverse complement strand
TGGCCACCAAAGCGTGGTGCGTTGCCGCCGCGCACGCGGCAGGGCGCCCGATCGTGTGCCAGCGCAAGCATCCACTCGCGCGAGGCGGAACGGGCCACAGCGCGCCTCCTAGGGGCACGGCGCAACCCAGAGGCACCACCGCCGACCGCCCCGGTGTAGACGCTCGTGTAGACACACGGCGCAGTCCTTCGGTGGACTTACGGGAACGTGCGAGGAAACTGGGCCTCGCGCTCTCGCTCTTGGAGGGACTTACGGGAGCTTCGCCGGACCTATGCGGAAACTGGTATCTCGCCTTAAAAGTCCGTTGCTCTACCAACTGAGCTACCGGGTCGGTTGTGGCTGATGCCGAAGATACCGAACCGGCGCGTGAAAGTCGACCGATTGCCATGGGGCCCGCCAATGTTTGCGACGCGCCGCAAACGCGTGGTAGTATGACGGAGAGTCCGCATCCCACCGCACAGGAGAATTCCGTCATGGCCGATTTCCGCAACCTTGCGACGCCGGACCAGGCGCCTGACGCCGAACACGACGAAACGGCGCTGCTCGATTCCACCGACCGCCGCGGGTTCCTGCGGCGCGCCTCGGTGCTCTCGCTGGCGATACCCGGCATCGGTGCCGCGATCTCGGCGTGCGGCCCCAGCGGCGCGCCGCAGGGCGGCGAGTCGACGCAGGCCCAGATGCCCCGCGGGCGCCCCAACCCCGACAGCCGGCTCGACACGGCACTTCACACGCGCGCCGCGGCGGCCACCAGCCCTACGGGGAGCGGCGCGTCGGTGGCGTACCACCGCTTCGATCCGGCGCTCCCGCCGCTCGCCAAGGAGCGGACGCTCAAGCTGCACTGGACCGCCAAGGCGGTGCCGATTCGCGTGTCCGACGACCTCGTGGTCGCCGCGTGGACGTTCGAGGGGGACACGCCGGGCCCGATCGTCCACTGCCGCGTGGGCGACACGATCGAGTTCACGCTGACGAACGAAGCGGACATGCCGCACTCCATGGACTTCCACGCGGCGCAGATCGACCCCAAGACGGCGTTCCGGTCGGTGGCCAAGGGGCAGTCGGTGACGTACACCTACTCCCCCAAGTACCCCGGGGCGTTTCTCTACCACTGCGGCACGGCCCCGGTGCTGATGCACATCGGCAGCGGGATGTACGGCGCGATCGTCGTCTCGCCGCGGGAGCCGCTGCCGCCGGCGCGCGAGTTCGTGCTCGTCGAGGGCGAGAGCTACCTGGGCGCCGCCGTCAACGGCGTGCGGCCATATGACTATACTAAAATGCTCTCGGACCTGCCGGACCTCGTGACGTTCAACGGCCGGCCCGACCAGTACGTGCGCGACCCGATCCACGTGAAGGTGGGCGAGCGGGTGCGGTTCTGGGTCGTGAACGCCGGACCCACGCATCCGTGCGCGTTCCACGTGGTGGGCGAACAGTTCGACACGGTCTACCTGGGCGCCCCACCGGCCAGCGCCATCCACGGGGTGCAGACGTTTTCGGTGGCCGCGGGCGGCGGCATGGGGTTTGAACTCGTGTGCGACGTGCCGGGCGAGTTCCCGTTCGTGAATCACGCCTTCGGCCACGGGCAGAAGGGCGCGATCGGCTTTCTCGTGGTGGACGGCTAACCCGCCGGCGGCTTCACGCCGTCGCTTCCTCGGCGCTCGCGTCGACGGGCGGCGCGTGAAGCTCGCCCGCGCGCCCCAGCGCCGCGCGGAAGAGGATCGGCCCCACGAGCTCGTTGAGCGCCACGACGGCCAGGAACACGGTGCGCACGGCGTCGCCGCGGTCGGGGTAGGCCTGCGCCAGCACGGCGGCCAGCCCGATGGCCACCCCCGATTGCGACACGAGTCCCATCCACACCAGGCGCCCCTCGCGCGGCACCGACGCGAGGCGCGCCCCCACGCGGGTGCCCAGCCAGATCCCCGCCACGCGCACGAGCACGATGGGCACCACGAAGATCCACAGCCGCGTGAGATCGGCCACCGCGATCTCGGCGCCCGCCAGCGCGAAGAACACCACGAACACGGGCGCCGCCGACCGCTCCATGGCGCGCCGGAACGCCTCGCCCTGCTCGGGACGCGAAACGTTCTCGGTCACGAAGCCGGCGGTGAGCAGGGTGAGCAGGGTCTCCACGTGCGTGAGGCCCGCGATGACGACGCCGATGAACGCGACGACGATCGCGAAGAGAAACAGCTCGCGCGACGCGACTCGCAGATATGCCGCGACCGCAAGTCCCAGCAACCCGCCCACGACCACGGCGCCCAGGATCTCCCAGATCGTGCCCCCGATGCCGAGTCCCGGCGCGCCCTGCGGCGGGATCGCGGCGCGTGTCACGGCCAGCACGGCGCTGAACAGCAGCACCACGACGACGTCGGACACGAGCACCACGCCCAGGGTGGTGCGCGCCACGGGCCCGCCCGCGCGCGTTTCGTTCAGCAGGGCCAGCGTCACGGCCGGGGAGTGCACAATGCAGATGGCGGCAAAGAGCGCGCCGAAGGCGATGGTGCTGCGAACATCGCCCTGCAGGAAGGGAAGCCGCGAGCCGATGACGGCCATGAGCGCCGACAGCAGCACGAAATCGACGAGCAGCTCCGACAGGGTGATCGTGAGAATCGCGCGGCCGCGCGCGCGCACCTCGGGCCACCGCAGTTCGGCGCCCGCCAGAAACGCGATCAGCGCGATGGCGAGCTGGCTGACGGGCTCGAGATCGTGGACCACCGGCGCCGGCGCCACGCCCATCACGTGCGGCCCGAACAGCACGCCCGAGAACAGATACCCGATGATGCGCGGCAGGCCGGCGGCCGCGGCGAGCTCGCCGGCGCTGTACGCGGCGATGATCAGGAATCCGAACGTGAGCAGCAGCTCGGACCCGTGCCCGGGCACGCCGAGGGGAAGGATCAGCTGCATCCCGGCCAGCAGGAACACGAGCACCACGACGCGGCGCATCAGCGGGCCTCGTGGTTCGGCGCCGGCGCGCGCCGAATCGCGGCGGCGAACCGGAACCGCAGCAGCGCCTGGATCAGGCGGGCCGAGAGCACTTCCGTGAGCAGCACCGAGAGAATCGCCGCCGTGAGCACGATGTTGGGCAGGGGCAGGTTATCCTGAAACACGTAACTCAAGGCGATGGCCACGGCGAGCCCGCCCTGGCCCACGAGCCCCCAGCTCCACTGCTCGCCCAACGCGGGCAGCTCGCCGTTCCAGCGCGCCGAGAGGCGCCCCGATCCCACCCGGGCGCCGATGCGCACGATGAGGAACAGCGCCACGGGCAGCGCCCAGGCATGCACGCTCGGGTGCCAGTTCGCGCCGCCGAAGATGAGCAGCGCGAAGTACAGCGGACGCTGCACGCGATCGAGCGAAGCGACGATGCGCGTGGGGTGGCGGGTGGTGTTGGCCAGCACGGCGCCAAACCAGAGCGTGGCCAGCAGCGGCGACACGCGAATGAATTCGGCGGCGCCGCTCACCAGAATCAGCGCGCCGGCCATCGAGATGAACAGCCGGTCGGCGGTGACGTCGTCGCCGAGGAAGAGATGGAACAGCGCGCCGCCGACGATGCCGATGCCGGCGTTGATCACGGCCCACTCGGTGGTCGTGGGCGGGCGCCCCGGCCCTGCCGGCGCCACGTGATGCACGGCGAGGATGAAGCTGATCACGGCGATCGCGATCACGCTGCTCGCCGCGGCGGACACTTCGAGCTGCTCGAGCACGGGCCCGCGATCGGGCGCCGACTCCGCGGCCACGCGCACGCTGCCCTCGCTGGCCACGGTGGCGATGCCGCCGAGCGCGAGCGCCGGGGTGAGTGCCATCTCCCACGGCAACGGCAGCCACCAGGCGAGCGCCACGGTCATGATGGCGGTGACGGTGGCCACGGTGAGCAGCGACTCGACGATCGCCACGCGATAGAGGCGTGCCGGGATCCGCACCAACGTCGGGAGGATGAGCCGCGCGCCGATCTGCGCGCCGATCCAGCCGATGGCGAGCGAGGTGAAGGGCGCGAAGCTGTCGAGCGTTTCGCGCGAGAGCAGCCCGGCGGCGTGCGGGCCGAGGATGACGCCCAGCAACAGGTACTCCGCCCCCGACACCACGATCCAGCGCCGGCCCAGCCAGCCGAACGCGATCCGCGAGCCGAAGAACGCCGCGCCGGCGATGACGACGAGCAACAGGCCTTTCGTCGTTCCCACGAGCGACTCCTGGGTCAGAGTGGGCGGGAAGACCCGAGGTCGAGCCCCGTCGTGCACGGGGGCGGACTCTGGGAAGCTCGCCGGGCCCGCGGCGCGGGGCAAGGGGAAACACGCCGCGCGCCGGGTTGCGCGCGCGAGCGTTGCGCGCTACGACGAGCGCCGCGCGATGGCGAGCGTGTCGGGGAGGCCGAGCGCGCGCACGAGCGCGCGGAATCGCGCGTCGGCGCGCAACGGATCGAAGATCGGCTCGGCGAGCGATTCGCCGGTGAGGAGCGGGGCGTGCGCGCGCGCCGCGGCTTCGAGCGCGGTGAGCGCGCCGCTCCAGTTGCCGGCACCGAGATCGGCGTGCGCGGCGATGACCTGGGCGTCGGGGATTTTCGCGGTGATCGCGGCCTTGGCGATGTTCTGCGCGCGCTGCACGTCGCCCACGCGCGCGTACGCGTAGGCGAGCATGGCCGCGACGGCGGGGGAGGCGGGCGTGCGCCGCGTGCCCAGCGACCCCGCGGCCTCGAGCGGCGCGAGCGCCGAATCGGGGTGGCCGCCGAAGATCTGCACGGCTCCCAGCGCGAGCTGCGACACGAACACGGTGGAGTCGACGCTCATGGCGTGGCGCGCGGCGGCGAGCGCCGCGGTCTGATCGCCGGAGATGCCGAGCGCCATGGCGTACGCGGCCAGCCCCTCGGCCGATGTCGGATCGAGCGTGGACGCGCGCTTCAGCTCGGCGACGGCGTCGGCCACGCGTCCCTGCAGCAGGAGATTCTCGCCGAGCCCCTGGTGCGCCGCGGCGTCGCCGGGGTTGATGGCGATGGCCCGGCGATAATCGCGCTCCGCGTCGGCCCACCGGAAGCTCGCGTTGAGCAGGGAGGCGCGCGCGGTGTAGGCATCGGCCAGCGAGCTGTCGAGGGCGATGGCCCGCGTGGCGGCGGCGATGCCGCGCGCGATGACGGTGTCGGTGGAATCGGCGCCGTACACGGGGAGGAGCGCGTAGGCGCGTGCCGTGGCCGCATACGCCTTTGCGAATGTCGAGTCGCGGCGCACGGCCCAGGCGAGCGTGTCGATGGCCCGGTGAAGCGCGTGCACCCCGCGGCGCGTGATGAAGCCATTGGCGCGCGTGTAGGCCTCGTAGGCCGTGTCGTCGCGGGTGCCGCGCTCGGCCAGCGCCTGCGGCAGCGGCGGGGCCAGTGTGGGCTCCACGGCGTTGACGATGGACCGCGCGATGTCCTGCTGCACGGTGAACACGTCGCGCACGGTGCGGTCGAACACGTCGGACCAGACGATGAAGCCGTCGGCGGTGTTCACCAGACTGGCGGTTATGCGCAGCTGGCTCCCCTGCCGCTGCACCGTGCCCTCGAGCACGTAGCCCACCTTGTACGTGGCGCCGAGTTCCTGCTGCGTGCGGTACGGCGTGGCGCCGTTGGTGCCGGGGGGCACGGCAGCGACGCGAAGGCCCGGGATGCGCGTCATCGACGCCGCGAGCTCGCTGGTGATGCCGTCGGCGAGGTATACGTCGCTGGAGTCGGTGCTGACGTTCACGAACGGCATGACGAGCACCGAATGCGCCTTGAGCGAATCGGGGTTCGAGGCGGCCGCGGCCGAGGTCAGGGCGGTGTCGGGGCGGTGACGGAGCCCCAGGTACGCGGCCGCGCTCGCCAACACGGCAAGCAGCGCCGTGACCACGACGCCGGTCAGCCGGCGGCGCCCGCCGCGGCGTCGCGCGGGGAGCGAATCGGTGCTGACGATGGCCGGGTCGTCGAGCGCGTCCACGATCTCGCGCGCCGATTGGGGGCGGCGGTCGCGTTCCTTCTCGAGGCACTGCATGACGAGCGCCACGAGCCGCGGCGGGAGCCCCGGGCGCGCCTCGTCGAGCGGGCGCGGCGGCTTGGCCAGATGCGCGGCGAGCAGCGCCTGCGGCGTGAGCGACGCGAAGGGCGGCCCGCCGGCCAGCATCTCGTAGGCCATGACGCCGAACGAGTACACGTCAGCGCGCGCGTCGACGGTGGGATCGGCGGCGATCTGCTCTGGCGCCATGTATGCCGGCGTTCCCACCGTGGTGCCCACCTGCGTGAGCACGCTCGAGCGCTCGCCGCTGGGCGTGCGCTGGGCCGACAGCACGGCCTTGGCCACGCCGAAGTCGGTGACCATGGCCGAGCCCGAAGCGAGGAGCACGTTGTCGGGCTTGATGTCGCGGTGGACGATGCCGCGCTCGTGCGCGTAGGCCAGGGCGCGGGCCACGTCGCGCAGGATCGTCACCACCTCGCGCACGGGCATCTGTCCGGCGGCCACCATGTGGGCGCGCAGCGACTCGCCCTCGATGTACGGCATGGTGAAGTAGGGCAGCCCGTCGACCTCGCCCGCCGTGAACACGCCCACGATGTGCGGATTCTGCAGGGTGGCGGCGACGAGGATCTCGCGCATGAACCGCTCGAGATGCACCGACGCGGCCAGTTCGGGGGACACCACCTTGACCGCCACGCGGCGGCCGAGCGCCTGGTCGAAGGCCACGAACACGCGCGACATCCCGCCCCCGCCAAGCTCGCGCTCGACGGTGTAGGTGGGCCCGAGCTGCGTCTGAAGGGCGTCGCGAATGTCGGTCATCACTGATTATACGCGAACCGGGTTCAAAGCGCGGGCCGGCGCGGCTGCCCTGCGGCGATACGCGCAACGCCGGCGTTTGTTCCGCTCCGCCAGCGCTCGGGCCGTCGTGGGAACGCCGACACGAGTTCGGCGAATCACCGACGGCGGCCGCCGGGGGCGTGCCCCAGATTGGCCCCCGCAACCCTGCACCCCGACCCCGCGGAGGACCCGTGACGGCCACCGACACGACGACGCTGACCTCTCTGGCCGCCACGCAGCCCGCGGCCCCAGCGCCGGCCCCCGCGCCCGCCGGCGCCGGCACCCTGCGCCCGATTCTGGCGCCCCGGAGCATCGCGGTGGTGGGGGCCTCGCGCACCCCGGGAAC
>JAGWRB010000258.1 GCA_028876725.1 Gemmatimonadota bacterium | reverse complement strand
TGCGAGTCGGTGCCGACGAGCGAGTCGGGATATGCCTCGCCGGTTTCGCCGTTCACGAACACCGTCTTGCCCAGGTACTCGAGGTTCACCTGATGGCAGATGCCCGTGCCCGGCGGCACCACGCGGAAGTTCTGGAACGCCTCCTGCCCCCAGCGCAGGAACACATACCGCTCCTGGTTGCGCTCGAACTCCTTCTCCGTGTTGATCAGGAACGCCGCCGCCTTGCCGTACTCGTCCACCTGCACCGAGTGGTCGATCACCAGATCCACCGGCTGCAGCGGGTTGATGCGCTGCGGGTCGCCGCCCAGCTTCGCGATCGCGTCGCGCATCGCCGCCAGGTCCACCACCGCCGGCACGCCGGTGAAGTCCTGCAGCAGCACGCGCGAGGTGCGGAACGCGATTTCCTTCTCCACCCCGGCCTTCACGTCCCAGCGGATCATCGCCTCGATGTCCCCGCGCTTCACGAACGCATCGTCCTCGTTCCGCAGCAGATTCTCGAGCAGGATCTTGAGACTGAAGGGCAGCCGCTCGGTGGCGCCGCCCAGCCCCGCCAGACGGTAAATCGTGTACGAAGAGCCGTCGACGCGAAGCGCGGCGCGGCTGCCGAAAGTATTCAAGCTTGTCATGGAGTTGCCTCTCGATCACGGCCGCTTCGTGGGGCCGAGGCGAGGGTTCGCAGTGGAGCCACTGCCGCGCAGGGCGACAGGCTGACGATTAATCTATTCGCCCGCGCCGACGAGCGGGAAGGTGAGCGCCGCGCGCCGCCCGCCTTGACGGATCCCCGTTCGCCCTCTAGATGGAGCGCAGCGCGTCCGTGCGCCGCGCCGCGCCGGGGCGATCCCCGCCACCCTCGCGCCAGCACCCCTCGCACTCGCCGCCCACTGGCGGCAGGAACCCCAATGCCCGGATCCCAGGACGTCGTCGCCCTCGCGCAGCAGCTCATGGCCATCGATTCCACCAGCGGCCACGAAGGGGAGATGATGGCCCATGTGCACCAGCTGCTCGAGCAGCGCGGCTGGGGCATTACACGGATTCCGGTGAGCGAGAGGCGCTTCGCCGTGCTCGCCCGCGCCGGCGCGCACGGCCCGGTCATCACACTCTCCACCCACCTCGACACGGTGCCGCCCTACCTCCCGCCGCGCCTCGACGGCGACGTGCTCTGGGGGCGCGGCGCCTGCGACGCCAAAGGCATCGCCGCCGCAATGATCGCCGCCGGTGACACGCTGCGCGCCGAGGGCGCGCCGGTCGCGCTGCTGTTCGTCGTGGGCGAGGAGGTCACCCACGACGGCGCGCACGCCGCCAATGAGTGGATCGTGGACAGCGGCTTCGTGAGCCGCGCCATCGTCGACGGCGAACCCACCGAGAGCAAGCTGGGCCGCGGAACCAAGGGCGCGCTCCGCGTCACCGTGCGCACCCGCGGGCAGCCGGCGCACTCCGCCTACCCGCACCTCGGCCATTCCGCCATCGAGGACCTGGTGGCCCTGCTCGCGCAGCTCCCGTCGCTCGAATTCCCGCGCCACGAGCTGCTGGGCGACACCACCGTCAACATCGGCGGCATCAGCGGCGGCGTCGCCGACAACGTCGTCGCGCCGTGGGCCGAAGCACGCCTCATGGCGCGCACCGTGTCGCCCGCCGACGACGTCATGCGCGTCTTCGAACGATGGGCCGCCGGCCGCGCCACGCTGGAGCTGGGACCCATGGTGCCCCCCGTGACCCTCGGCACCGTGCCCGGATTCGAGACCGACGTCGTCGCCTTCGCGACGGACATCCCGGTGCTCGGCAACTGGGGCACGCCGTACCTCTACGGCCCCGGATCGATCCACGTGGCCCACCGCGACGACGAGCACGTACGGCTCGACGAACTGCGGGCCGCCGTGGACGCCTACGCCCGGATCGTGCGCTCGCTCTTGTGAGCCGCGGGGCGGGGCGCGTCCTTCCACTCCTCCGCCCACTCCGCGATCGCCGCCAGCGCGCGTTCGAGCGCCCGCCCCTTCCGGCTCAACTCGTACTCCACCCGCACCGGCGTCTCGGGGGTGACCAGCCGCAGCACGATCCCCTCGCTCTCCAGCTCCTTGAGCCGCTCCGAGAGCATGCGGTCGCTCACGTCCGGGATCGCCGCGCGAATGTCACAGTAGCGCGTGCGGCCGCGCATCAGCACCTGAATGATGGCGCCCGTCCACCGGCGTCCGATCAGCTCGACGGCGCGGTGGTAGTGCGGGCAGACGATCGGGGAATTCACGGACATGGCAACAACCTTCGGATACAAGGCCAACTTGACAAGAGTTACTTACTTTTGTAGAGTTACAGACGAAACATAGGTAATCAGTCACCCATTTTCCAGTAGGAGACGTCCCGATGAGCGGCAAGACCACCTGGCAAATCGATACGGCGCACAGCGACGCCGAGTTCGCGGTAAAGCATCTCATGATTTCGACGGTCAAGGGCCACTTCGGCGACGTGACCGGCACGGTGGTGGTCGACGAGGCCGTCCCCGCCAACTCCAAGGCCGACGTCACCATCGCCGTGGCGTCCATCGACACCCGCGACGAGAAGCGCGACGCGCACCTCCGCTCGGCCGACTTCTTCGACGTCGAGCACTTCCCCACGCTCACGTTCAAGAGCAAGCGGGTCGACGGCGCCCTGGGCGGCGACTTCAAGCTCGTGGGCGACCTCACGATTCGCGGCGTGACCCGCGAGGTGACGCTGAACGTGGAATCGGCCGGCACCGCCAAGGATCCGTGGGGCGGGGAGCGCTCGGCGTACTCCGCGACCACGAAGATCAATCGCAAGGACTTCGGCCTCACCTGGAACGTCGCGCTCGAGACGGGCGGCGTGCTCGTGGGCGACGAAGTGAAGATTTCGCTCGACGTGCAGCTCGTGAAGCAGGCGGCCGAGGCCACCGTCGGCGCCACCGCGTAGCGTTGCGGCCGCGCGTGGCCGGGGCGAGGTTCAGCCCCGGCCCGCGGGCGGCCGGACGCAGGAGAATTCCATGTCCATCGATGCGGGCACCGCCGTGGGCGGCGTCCATCTGCGCGTGAGCGACCTCGAACGGTCGCTCGCGTTCTATGAGCACGTGCTCGGGCTCGACGTGCTGTCGCGCGGCGACGGCCGGGCCGTGCTCGGCGTGAACGGGCGCGCGCTCGTCACGCTGCGCGTGCTGCCCAACGCCGTGCCGCGGCCGCGCCACACCACGGGCCTCTACCACTTTGCCATTCTCGTGCCCGATCGCGCCGCGCTCGGCCACGCGCTCGCGCGCATGGTCGCCGCCCGTTGGCCGCTCCAGGGCGCGTCGGATCACGGCGTGAGCGAGGCGATCTATCTGGGCGACCCTGACGGGCTGGGCATCGAGGTGTACCGGGATCGCGCGCGCGCCGAGTGGCCGCACGACGCCGAGGGGCTCGCGATGGTGACCGAGCCGCTGGACCTGCGCGCGCTGCTCGACGAGGTGCTCCCCGCCGGCGAGGTGCCGGCGAAGGTGGCGCCGGGCACGCGCATGGGACATGTGCACCTGCAGGTGCGCGATCTCGACGAAGCGGAGCGGTTCTATCATGGAGCGCTCGGCTTCGATGTGATGCAGCGGATGCGGCCGAGCGCGCTGTTCGTCTCGGCCGGGGGCTATCACCATCACGTGGGGCTCAACACGTGGGGGGTGGCGGGCGCGCCGGCGCAGCCGGACACGGCGCCCGGGCTCGATTACGTGGAGTTCGTGCTTCCCACCGCGGCGGCGCTCGAGCGCACGCGCGGCGCGATCGCGGCGCGGCAGGTGGCGCTGGAGGCGCGCGACGGAGGATGGCTGGCCCGCGATCCGTCGTCGAACGCCGTGCTGGTCACTGCGGCGTAGCGCGGGTCAGGGGATCAGCAGCTCCCCGCGCCCGGCGCCGTCGGCGGCGCCGGGCGTGACGAGGTCGAGTCGCGCCGCCTTGATGGCGCTGGTGGGGCAGTGGTGCACGAAGTCGCCCTCGGCCGCCGACCATTCCACGAATTCCTCGCGCGGCACGGCGGTGCCGTCGGCCGGGTCGAACATCATCTGGTCGGGCGCCAGCGCCACGCACAGCCCGCACTTGATGCACTGCTCGCGCACGACGTGCAGGCGGATCCGTTTGCGCGGATACACCCCCGACGGCTGCTCGAGGTACGCCTCGAGATGCTCCAGCGCCTTCGTGGTGGCGCGGTAGCCCTCGCGAACGTTCTGCTCGGCGTGCGCGAAGCTCAGCCAGTGCGAGTCGACCTTGGGGCGGATGAGCAGCATGGGCGGGCCGCTCCACCGGGCCAGCGGCTGCTGCTGGAGCTGGTGCATCATCGTCGTCGCCGACCGCATATAGATCGCGGCGAACCCCTGCGCGCCGATGCGCGGCACGGGGCGCACGTCGCCGCTGCCCACGTCCACGGCAATCACCGCGTCCATGCCCAGCCCCGCGGCGGCGGCCGGCAGGTTGTCGATCACGCCGCCGTCGACGCACACGCGGCCGCCCACGGTGGCGGGGGGAAAGAAGCCGGGCAGCGCGCACGACGCGTAGACGGCGTCGCGCACCGGCACGTCGCGGAGTCCGGGGAGTCCCCACACGAGGCGCGTGGCGCGCTCGAGATCCACGGTGTTCACGAGCAGGGGCGTGGCCAGGTCCTCGAACGTGCCGTGGCCCACGACCTCGTCGACCATGGCGCGCAGCGGCTCGCCCAGGTAGATCGAGGGCGAGCGCATGCGCTCCATGAGCATTCCCAAATGATTGATCCGGAACAGATCGCGCCGGCGCAGCGCTTCGGCGCGCTGGGCCAGCTCGTCGGCGCTCATCCCGTTCACCGCCGCGGCGGCGATGAGCGCGCCGATGCTGGTCCCGGCGTAGACCGCGGGGCGAATGCCGCGCTCGGCGAGCGCGCGCAGCACTCCGATGTGCGCGAAGCCCTTCATGCCCCCGCCGCCAAGGACGAGGGCAATCCGGGCCCGCGCAGCGGACTGGCCGATCGGGCTACTGGAGGTAGTCGTAGAGTCCAATGAGCCCCACCACGGCGCCGCCCACCATGACGATCGTGCCGGGCGTGTCGCCGATGATCGCGCCGACGATCAGGGCGGCGCCGCCCACGATCATCATGGCCCGGGACTGGTTGCGGCTGTACGCCGCGGGCAGGGCGGCCGTCGCGTCGAGCGGGGCGGCGCGGTGCAGCGACTCGACGCCCACCGCCGAGGTCCGCAGCACCGGGCCGACGGTGGCCCTCTGCGTGGCCTGCGTCGCGAACGCCGGCGCGGCCGGCTGGAACTGGAGCGCGGTCGGGCCGGGAGTCTGCGCGCCGGCGGTGGCGGCGCAGAGGGCGAGCCCGAGAACCAAGGCGTGCACACGTCCTGTCATGTCGTTCCTCCGTTGGTATTGATGGAGACCCGCGGCGCCGCACGAAGCGGCCGTCGGCGCCTCACATATGGTGGCGTCCGGGGCGCGCGGGGTCTAGTGTTGTACACGGTTCCCCGCCGCCGGCTCCAACTCGGTCCCTTCCCACCCGCACCGCCGCCCATGAGTCAGCGCGCTTCCATCGAATCCTCGCTCGTCCGGGCCGTGGGGGTCTGGGGCCTCGCGGCGAGCATCGTCAACCTGATCATCGGCGGCGGGATCTTCCGGATCCCGTCCGATCCCGCGGTGGCCGGCCTGCTCGGCGCCGCGGCGCCCATCGCGTACGTGATTTGCGCGGTCGCAATGGGCTTCGTGGTGCTGTGCATGGCGGAGGCCGGAAGCCGAGTGTCGATGACCGGCGGGCCGTACATGTACGTGGAGACGGCGTTCGGCCCGTACGCCGGATTCCTCGTCGGTGTGCTCATCTGGATGATCGGCGCCACGGCGGTGCCCGCGATCTCGATGATCTTCGCCGACAACTTCGCGCGGCTGGTGCCGGGCTTCTCCTCGCCGGCCGCGAAGGTCGGGCTGCTCGTGGTCACGTACGCGATCGTGGTGTGGATCAACGTGCGCGGCGTCCGCCAGGGCACGCGGCTCATCGGCGCGGCCACGGTGGTCAAGCTCGCGCCGCTGGTGCTGCTCATCGTGATCGGCGTCTTCGGCGTGCACGCCGAGTATCTGAAGCCGGCCGTGATGCCGGCCAAGCGCGACTTCGCGCGCGCCGCGATGGTGCTGGTGTTCGTGTTCGCCGGATTCGAGAGCGCGCTCGTGCCCAGCGGCGAGGTGACGGATTCCGCGCGCACGGTGCCGCGCGCGCTCCTGCTCGGCATGACGATGGTCACGCTGCTCTTCGTGGCGCTGCAGCTCGTGGTGCAGGGCATTCTGGGTCCGCATCTCGCCGGCACGCCCACGCCGCTGGCCGACGCCGCGGCGGTGGTCATGGGGGGATGGGGCGCGCGCCTGTTCGCGGTCGCGGTCGTGCTGTCCACGTTCGGATTCATGACCGGCATGGCGCTGGCCATGCCGCGCGCGCTGTTCGCGTTCGCGCGCGACGGCTTCGCGCCGCGCGTGCTGGCGTCGGTGCATCCCCGATACCATACCCCGCACGTGGCGATCGTCGTGCAGGCGGTGCTCACGGTGGCGCTGGCGGCCACGGGCGCCTTCGAACGGCTCGTGGTGCTGGCCAACCTCGCGGCGCTGCTCGCGTACCTGGGCTGCTGCCTGGCCGCGTTCGAGCTCCACCGGCGCGACGTGCGCGGCGCCGGCGAGCCGTTCGTCCTGCCGGGCGGCAACGCGATCCCCGTGGTCGCCGCGTTCCTGGTAATCGCGCTCCTCTCGTCCATTACCGTTCCCGAATGGCGCGTCGCGGGCCTCGTGCTCGCCGTGGCCAGCCTGATCTTCGTGTCCACCCGGCGCGCCCGCGCCGAACGCATCGCGACCTCCGGCTCCGTATGACCGATCCCCTCCTCGCGTACCGCGGCGAATTCCCGATCCTCGAGCACACCACCTACCTCGTGTCCAATTCGCTGGGCGCCATGCCGCGGGCGGTGCCCGAACGGCTGGCCGAGTACGTGGACGAATGGGCGGAGCAGGGCGTGCGCGCGTGGGGACGCGCGTGGTGGCGCCTGCCCGGCGCGGTGGGCGACGAGATCGCGCCGCTCATCGGCGCCGACCCGGGCACCGTCGTGATGGCCGGTAACGTCACGCTCGCCCAGGCCACGGTGCTGTCGGCGCTCGACTATCCGCCGGAGCGCAATCGCATCGTGATGACGGAGCTTGATTTCCCGTCGGTGCGCTACGTCTACGACCGGCTGGCCACGCGGCTCGGGGCCGAGATCGTCGTCGTCCCGGCCGCCGCCGACGGCATCAGCGTCGACGCCGACGCGGTCGTCGCCGCGATCGACGAGCGCACCCGCTTGGTGTGCGTCTCGCACGTGCTCTTCCGCTCGGCGTTCGTGATGGACGTGGCGCCGATCGTCGCGCGCGCCCACGCCATGGGCGCGCTCGTGTCGCTCGACGCCTTCCACGCCGTGGGCGTGCTCCCGGTGGACGTGAAGGCGCTGGGGGTGGATTTCCTCACCGGCGGCGTGCTCAAGTGGCTGTGCGGCGGACCCGGCGGGTGCTTCCTGTATGTGGCGCCCGCGGTGCAGACCGCGCTCGAGCCCTCGCTCACGGGATGGATGGCGCACGAGCACCCGTTCGCCTTCGAATCCGACATGGCGTATGCGCCCGGCGTGTACCGCTGGCTCAATGGAACGCCGGCGGTGCCCGCGCTGTACGCGGCCATCGAGGGCCCGCGCATCCTGCGCCGCGCAGGGGTCGCCGCCATCCGCGAAAAGAGCATGCGCCAGACGGCGCGGCTCCTGGAACTCGCCGACGCGCGCGGGTATCCCGTGCGAGCGCCGCGCGATCCCGCGCGGCGCGGTGGCACGGTGGCGTTCGACGTGCCGCACGCGTATGAGGTTTCCGAGTATCTTCTATCGCGCGACGTGCTGGTGGATTTTCGTCCGAATGCCGGCATTCGCGTGGCGCCGCACTTCTACACGCGCGACGACGAACTCGACACCGTGGTCGCGATGATGGACGAGGCGCTCACCACCGGCCGCTGGCGCGATTTCCAGCCGCGCGGCGGCGCGTCCACCTGATTCCGGGGTCCATGAAGAAACCCACCGCCGTGCGGCTCCGCCGCCGCTATGTGAACGCCGAGCACCCGCTCGTCGTGCTCAAGTTCGAAGACGGGCACGAGATCCGCGTCGAGAAGGGGCAGGGCAAGGAGTTCGACGCCTACGCGGGCGAGACGATCAAGATCATCGCGATCTACGACCCCACCTCCCGCGAGCGCGACGTGCTGGCCTCGCGCAAAGCCGAGCGCTTCGACCCCGCGTGATCCGGCTGCAAGGCGAGATTCGCGCGGCGCTCGACGCCGCAGCGCCGGTGGTGGCGCTCGAGAGCTCGGTCATCGCGCAGGGGCTGCCGGTGCCGGCCAATCGCGAGTGCGTGGAGCGCATGACGGCCGCGGTGCGCGCCGAGGGCGCCCACCCGGCCATCACCGCGGTGGCGCGCGGCGTGCCGGCGCTCGGCCTCGAGCCCGACGAACTGGAACGCTTCCTCGCCCGCGACGGGGTGCGCAAGGTGTCGGCGCGCGACCTGGCGGTGGCCGTGGCGCAGGGCGCCGACGGCGCCACCACGGTGGCCGCCACGCTCGCCCTCGCGCACCGTGCCGGCGTGTCGGTGTTCGCCACCGGCGGCATCGGCGGCGTGCACCGCGACGCTCCGTTCGACGAATCGGCGGACCTGCTTGAACTGGCGCGGACGCCGATGATCGTCGTCTGTGCCGGCGCCAAGGCGATCCTCGACCTCCCGGCCACGCTGGAGCGGCTGGAAACGTACGGCGTGCCCGTGGTGGGATACCGGACAGCGGACCTCCCCGGCTTCTTCTCGGTCGACACGGGCCTCGCGGTCGGGGCCCGCGCGGAAACGCCCGACGACGTGGCCCGCATGTTCCTCGCCCATCGGGCGCTGGGGCGCGAACAGGCGCTGCTGGTGGTGCAACCCCCGCCGGCGGACGTTGCGCTGCCGCGCGCCGAGGTCGAGGCCGCGGTGGAGCGGGCGCTTGCACGCGCGCGCGCCGAGGGCGTGCGCGGCAGCGCGGTCACGCCCTACCTCCTGGCCGCGGTGACCGATGCCACGCACGGGCGGTCACTCAAAGTGAACCTGGCGTTGCTCGAGCAAAACGCGCGGTTGGCGGCGTCTATCGCGCGGGCGCTCGCCGAGCATCACCAAAATCGCGCGCCTGGGGGCAAAACTCACCGTTGAACTTCGCTGGCGCGTGATTGTACTATAGGCAGGCACTCCCGCCTGTAGGCGTGTCCCCTCGCCTTGGAGGTCTTCGTCCACATGCCCACTCCGTTCCTGAGTTCTGAGGAGTACGATGAACGTGCCCACCAGCTCTACAACGAGGGGTTGTATGACGAAGCGCTCGACGTTCTCCGTGAGGGCCTGACCCTCTATCCCAACTCGGTGGAGCTGCACATCGGCGTGGGGTACGCGCGCCTGGCCCGCGAGGAGTTCGCGTGGGCGCGCCGCAGCTTCGAGGAAGCGCTGGTGCTCGAGCCCGAGCACGAGGACGCGCTCGCCGGACTCGGCGAGACGCTGCTCCGCTTCGGCCAGCAGGACGCCGCCGTGCGCTGCTTCACCCGGATCTTCGAGCTGGGCTACAGCGACGACCTCGATCTCATGCTCCAGGTCGGGCGCGCGCTGTTCCGCGAGGCGTCCGGACGCGACCGGCCCGAGCTGTTCGAGCTGGCGCTCGAATTCTTCCAGCAGGCCGTGGCGCAGGCGCCGGACATGGCCGAAGCCCGCGCGTGCGTCGGCTACGCGCAGCACCGGTTGTCGCACGACGCCGAGGCGCTCGAGTCCCTGCGCCACGCGCTGCAGCTCGACTCCGACCACGCCGAGGCGCGCATCTACCTGGCCAACCTGATGTACGACCAGGCTGAGTACGAGGGCGCGCTCTATCACTTCGAGCGCACCCGCCCCGACGATCACTGGGACGAGCTGGGCATCTGGCGCCTCATCGAGCTCAAGCGCTCGGTGTACAACCTCGAGGAAAACGACCCCGAGCTCGCCCCCTGGCACGCGCGCCTCACCGAGCTCGGCGAGGACCTCGACGACGTCGACGCCATGCTCATGGAGCTCGACACCGGGGACGACGCGGACGACGACGAAGCGCCGCGCGCCCAGCTCGAGATGTTCGGCGCCCTGCTCACCGGCCTCGCCGGCCGCGAGGCCGCCGAAGCGCCCGCGCACCAGGTCGTGGGAGGCGACGGCACCAGCTACGAGGGCTCGTGGGAGGAAATCGTCACCCGCATGCGCGACGCCGAAACGGCCGCGGGCGGCGCGACGCTCGAAGACTTCATGCAGCGGCGCGCCCGCCGCGTGTTTTCGGAAACCGGTATCCAGCTTCCCAGCCACGATGCGGAGAGTTTCCTGCGGGCAAGCGCGCGCGCTGGCCTGCTGCGCATCGTGCGGTGACCGCACCTGATTCCCGGGCGGCGCTCGCCGCCGCCCGCGCCGCCGTCGCCCGCCTCGATCCGTCGCGGCACCCTGAAGACCTCGCCGCCGACCTCCTCGACGCCTGGGCCGCCGTCGAGCAGGCGCTCCGTTCGCTGGCCGCCGGAAGCACCGCGTCGGGCGTCGAGCTGGTGCGGGAAGCGCGCCACCGCGACGCGCTGAACTTCGAGCAGGCCAACGCCGTCGCCGCCTTTCACGCCGCGGCCGAGCGCACGCGCGAGTCCGGATACCAGCCCACGCCCGATGATGTGGACGCCGCGCGCCGCGCCATGGCGGCGCTCGATGCGCCGGCTCC
>JAGWRB010000024.1 GCA_028876725.1 Gemmatimonadota bacterium | reverse complement strand
TGCTCGTGGATTACGTGATCCCGCGCGACGCGCACTCGGGGAGCGCCACCGACGCCGGCGTGCCGGAATTCATGGATTTCATCATGCGCGACAAACCCGACAACCAGATCTGGATGCGGGGCGGGCTCGCCTGGCTCGACCTGGAATGCGAGCGCCGGTTCGGCACGACGTTCGTGGCCAGCAAGCTGTCGCAGCGCACGCAGGTGCTCGACGACATCGCCTACCCCGACAAGGCGCCGGCGTCGGCCCATCCCGGCGTGGCGTTCTTCAACCGGTTCCGCGACCTGACGTCGTCGGGCTTCTGGACCACGAAGATCGGCATCGACGATCTGCACTATATGGGTAATCGTATGTTGCCGAGCTGGAACGGATGCCCGGACGCGGCGCTGGCGAAGCTGGGCGTGAAGTACAGCGACGTCTACGACGCCGACGGCCGCATGCGCCGCTGACCGCCGGACGCTCCCCCTTCCACCCTCCGACTCTTCCACCCGTAATGTCCCGTTCTCCCCTCCGCATCGGTTTCGTGGGCAGCGGCTTCAACGCGCGCTTCCACATGCAGGCCTTCACCGCCGTTCGCGATGCCGAGATCCGCGGCGTCTGGAGCCCCAACGCCCGCCGCGCCGGCGACGCCGCGGCGCTCGCCCGCTCGCTCGACGTCGGCGACGCCAAGCCGTACCGGTCCATCGCCGCGATGGTCGCCGACCCCGACATCGACGCCATCTGGCTGTGCGGGCCGAATCAGGCCCGCATCGACAACGTCGAGGAAATCGTCAGCACCATCGAGCGCGGACGCGGCGAACTGCGCGGCCTGGCCTGCGAGAAGCCGCTGGCGCGCAACGTGGCCGAAGCCAACCGGGTCCAGGCGCTCGCGAGGAGCGTGGGGCTCAACACCGGGTACCTCGAGAACCAGCTCTTCGCGCCGCAGGTGGAGCATGGCCGCAACCTGATCTGGGCCCGCGGCGCGGCGCTCACCGGGCGTCCCTACCTGGCCCGCGCCGCCGAGGAACACAGCGGCCCCCACATGCCCTGGTTCTGGCAGGGCAAGCTGCAGGGCGGCGGCGTGCTCAACGACATGATGTGCCACTCGGTGGAAGTGGTGCGGCACCTGCTCACCCGTCCGGGCGAGCCGCGCAGCTCCCTGCGTCCGGTGCGCGTCACGGCGCACATCGCCAGCCTCAAGTGGTCGCGCCCCGAGTACGTCCGCCGGCTGCGCAAGACGATGGGGAACGCGGTGAACTATGCGCGCCACCCCGCCGAGGACTTCGCCAGCGTGGTGGTGGAATTCCGCACGCGCGACGGGCTCACGGTGATGGGCGAAGCGACGACGTCGTGGAGTTTCGTGGGCGCGGGGCTCCGCCTGTCGGCCGAACTGCTGGGCCCCGAGTACTCGATGGCGTGGAATACGCTGGACAGCGGACTCAAGCTGTTCTTCAGCCGTGAAGTGAAGGGGCGGGTGGGCGAGGATCTCGTGGAGAAGCAGAACGCCGAGATGGGGCTGATGCCCGTCGTGGCCAACGAGGCCAACGTGTACGGGTACGAGGCCGAGGACCGGCACATGGTCCAGTGCTTCCGCCAGGGCAAGAAGCCGTCGCTCACCTTCGCCGACGGCGTGGAGACGGTGAAGATGCTGATGACGGCGTACAAGAGCGCGGAACTGGGCAAGACAATCCGCTTCCCGGCGCCCGGCGTGGAGAAGTTCGTGCCGAAGGTGGCGAAGGGGACGTGGAAGCCGTAAGACAGTGGGCAGTGGGCAGTGAACTACGAGTTTTGAGTGATCTGTGATCAGTGGACAGTGGTCCGTGCAGACCGCACACCGAGGCAGTCCGTCAGGGTGTGCCGTTCGCACGGACCACTGATTACGGAAGACTGATCACACCAAACTCGTCGTTCGGCAGCGACCCCTCCCTGGCCTACGGCCCTACAGCCCTACGGTCCTGCTCCTCCACCGTCCGGTGCCGATCGATCCAGTACCCCCACGGCACGAACAGCCAGAGGCCAAGCGCGCTGTAGGCCATGGTCGTCGCGTCGGGCGGCGGCGGACTCACGAACCCGCTGATCAGCACCGCGGCCAGCAGCAACAGCATCGCCCACAGCCCCCAGCTCCCGATCCGGTCGCGGGCCGTGGTCGTCCGCACGTACACCACCGCGCCGAACACGAGCAGGCCGAACTCCACCACCAGCGTCCCGGGAATCGAATTCCAGAGGCCGAGCCCCACGCGCATCGGCGACCCGGGCCAGAGCGGCAGGTCCGGCCCGTGCACCACGAGGTCCAGCAGCCAGTGGCTGACCACGAGCCCGCCCACGATCCACGACCCGCGCACGTACCTTCGCAGCGCAAAATAGAGGAGCCCGAACGCGGAGCCCCAGACGCACAGCATCAGCAGGCTGTGGCTATACGGATAGGACACGAAGTCGAGCGGATTGGCGGCCATCCGCCCGGGCTCGATCTTCACCTGCTCCGCGCCGGAAAGCAGCAACAGCGGCCAGAGTTCATCGGCCCACTGCGCCGCGAGGATGAGCGTGCCGAGCGACGTCTTCCTGCCGACCCGCTTCGCGGCCAGCGCGACGCCGTAATGTCCGAGGATCATCGGCCCACCCCCAACAACGCGGCCGCGTTCCCTCCCATGATCGCGGCCCGTTCCGCCTCCGACACCGGCAGCGCGCGCAGACACTCGATCATCTTTGGAATGCTGCCGATCTGGTGCGGATAATCGCTGCCCGCCAGCAGATGGCCGGGCCCCGCGAACGCGAGCGCGAGCTTCATCGCGTCGAGGTCGAAGTTCACGGTATCGTAGTAGAACCGCTTCAGGTACTCGCTGGGCGGGCGGTCGATGTGCGCCCGGCACTCCCGGAACGCGAAGAAGCCGCGATCCAGCCGCTCGGCGAGGTACGGCACGGCGCCGCCCATGTGCGTGAGCACCCAGCGGATGTTCGGAAAGCGCTCCGGAATTCCGGTGAACACGAGCTTGGCCGCGGCCAGCGTCGTGTCGAACGTGAACCCGATGAGCGGCATGAGCCAGAAATCGGTCATCGCTTCCACGCCCACCGGATCGGTGGGATGGATGTACAGCACCGCATGCCGCGCGTTCGCCTCTTCATACAGGGGCCAGAACCGCTCGTCGGCCAGCGCCGTGCCGTTCACGTTGCTGAACAGCATCGCGCCCGGCAGACGCAGCTCCGTCATTGCGCGCCGCAGCTCGGCCACCGACGCCGCCGGGTCGTTGAGCGGCAGCGTGGCCAGCGCCGTGAAGTGCGAGCCCCGCTCGGCCACCACGCGCGCGAAGGCGTCGTTCACGAGCCGCGAAAAGCGCGCCGCCGTGGCCGGCGTTTCCACATGCGTGCCCGGCGTGGTGAGCGTGATCACCTGCTTGCTCACCCCCTCGCGGTCGAGCACCTCCTGCCGGTAGGCGATGTCGCGGTGGCCGCGCACCGCGACGTTGTAGTCGCCCGGATAGTGGAGGCAGGGATTGCCCTCGGCGTCGTCGGTCACGCGCACGGCGCTCTCGCCCGTGCGCAGGGCGTCGAGGTACTCGGGCGGATAGTAGTGATTGTGAAAGTCGATGATCATGGGCGCGCTCCCGTCGTCCCACCGGGCGAATCGAACGCCGCGCCGGTCACGCGGCGGCTTTGGCTTGCGGAACCACACGCGGCCGGAAGACAACGGCGAAGATCAGCCCGATGGCCAAGGCGCCCACCGACGGCACGATCCAGATGGCGTGCCAGTCGTGGGGCATGCACTGGCGCGCCGCG
>JAGWRB010000257.1 GCA_028876725.1 Gemmatimonadota bacterium | reverse complement strand
GCCGCCAGGAAGTATCCAAAAATTCATATTCTCAACACGTTCTATCACCGCGAGACGCCGCAGGACGCGGCGGCCGAGGTCATGCGGGCCATGAACGCCTATCCCAACATCCAGGGATGGGCCATGATCGGCGGCTGGGCGCTCTGGACCAAGGCGCTCCTCACCACCCTCGATCCGTCGAAGGTGAAGGTCGTGTCGGTCGACGCGCTGCCGGTGCAGCTCGCCTACATCGCCAAGGGCATCGCGCCCGTTCTCCTCGCCCAGCCCACGTACGACTGGGGCTACGTGTCGGTGAACACCATCGTCGACCACGTGCTGCTCCACAAGGACGTCCCCGCGCACGTGCAGATGAACCTGATCCGCGTGAGCAAGGACAACCTCGGCACCTACGCCCGCCAACTCAAAGCGTGGGGCTTCACCGACGTCGACTCGGCCTATCTCGCGCTCCCGCACTGACGGCCGATGACTGCGCCCGCCGTCCGCTTCTCCGGCATCACCAAGCGATTTCCCGGCGTCACCGCGCTCAGCGACGTGTCGTTCGACGTCGACGAGGGATCGTGCCACGCGGTGTGCGGCGAGAACGGCGCCGGAAAGAGCACGCTCGGCAAGATCCTGTCGGGACTCATCAGCCCCGATGCGGGATCGATCGCGCTCCACGGGCGCGCGGTGCGCTTCGAGAGTCCGCGCGACGCGCTGCAGGCCGGCGTGGCCATGGTGCACCAGGAGCTCGCGCTGTGCGAGAATATGACCGTGGCCGAGAACCTCTGCCTGGGCGCACTGCCGTCGAAACGGACGTTCGTGTCGCGCGCGCGCCTGCACGAGCGGGCCCGCGCGCTGCTCGCCGAGATCGGCGCCGACACCGATCCCGCGCGGCGGCTCGGCGGGCTCACCGTGGCCGAGCAGCAGCGCGTGCAGATCGCCGCCGCCGTGGGGAGCGGCGCGCGCGTCATCGTGTTCGACGAACCCAGCAGCAGCCTCGCCGAGGCCGACGCGCTGCGATTGTACGAGCTGATCGGCCAGCTCAAGCGGCGCGGGGTGACGATTCTCTACGTCTCGCACCGCATGCACGAGATCTTCCGGCTGGCCGACGCCGTCACCGTGCTGCGGGACGGACGCCACGTGTCCACCGATCCCATCGGCGCGCTCGACGAGGCCACGCTCGTGCAGCGCATGATCGGCCGGAAGCTCGAGCAGTACTTCCCGGCGCACGTCGGCGGCGCGCGGGGCAAGGAACTGCTGCGCGTCGAGGGGCTCACGCATCGCGGCCGGTTCGAAGACGTGTCGTTCGCCGTGCACGCGGGCGAAGTCGTGGGGCTGGCGGGTCTCGTGGGCGCCGGCCGGTCGGAAGTGGCGCAGGCGCTGTTCGGCCTCGATCCCGACGCCACCGGCACTGTGCACCTGTCCGGCAAGCGGGCGCGGGTGCGCTCGCCGCGCCACGCGATGCAGCTCGGCCTGGGCTTCGTGCCCGAAGACCGCAAGCGGCAGGGGCTCGTGCTCTCGCTGGTGTGCCGCGAGAACACCACGCTCCCCACGCTGGAGCGCCTGTCGCGCTACGGATGGATTCAGGGGCGCCGCGAGCGCGCCGTGGCCCGGCAGTTCTTCGAGCGCCTGGGCGTGCGCGCCAACCTGATCGACGCCGGCACGTCGTCGCTCTCCGGCGGCAACCAGCAGAAGCTGGTGCTGGCCAAGTGGCTCGCCGCCGAGTCGCGCGTGCTCATCCTCGACGAGCCCACGCGCGGCGTGGACGTGGGGGCCAAGGCGGAGCTGCACGCGTGGATCGACCGGCTGGCGTCGAATGGCGCCGGCATTCTGCTCATTTCGAGCGAGCTCCCCGAGCTGCTCAACCTGTCGTCGCGCATTCTCGTGCTGCGCGCCGGGCGCATCACCGGCGAGGTGCCGCGCGATCGCGCTACGCAGGATCTGCTGCTCCGCCTGATGGCGGGGCTCACGAACACGGAGGCCGTGGCATGACCGATTCGATCTCGCGCCGGGACCTGCTCAAGACGCTCGCCGCCGCGGGGGCCGCGGGGATGCTGCCGCTCGGCGCGGCCTCTGCGGCAACCGGGCACGCCTCGGCGTCGATCGCCGCGCCGGGCGCGAAGGGCGCGCCGGTGGGCATCGAGCCGCTCGTCTCCACGAGCGGCGTGTACATCCCGCCCCGCGGCCGTGGGTTCGACAAGTTCAGCTTCGACTTCCCGGAGCCGTCGGTGCCCTTTGCCGGGCTCACCTTCGGGTTCCTCGTGTTCACGCGCGAGAATGCGTACGCCCTCGACGCGGCGGCGATGAAGGCCGAGGCGTCGGGCGACACGCTGACGCTCACCTGCAACGGGTTCACGTGGGCCGGCGGCCAGGAGAAGGCGCCGGGTACCCTCGTGGCGCGGCTCACGCGCGACGGCCAGGAAGTCGCGATCGACGTCACGGCGCAGATGGGCCAGCCCATCAAGACGGTCACGACCGTGATTCGCGGCGTGCCGCGCGGCCGCATTTCCACGGGATACAACTTCTTTGATCCCCGCGACAACGAGCTGCTGTTCGGATACCCGTTCAGCGGCGGCGACCTGTTCGGACCCGGCGGCGCGGGCGGGATGTCCACGCCGTTCGCGCTCGTGCAGAAGAGCGACACCGAGTACTTCTTCCTCCGCTCGCTCGACGACCAGGTGCGCACCAAGCGCTTCTACTTCCAGCCCGGCCCGGAGAGCTATCGCGTCGAGGCGATCCACGAGGAGGACGGCTGGCGCAACGAGACGAAGCTCGTGGTGCCCACCTGGCGCGTGGGCTGGGCCTCGGACGTCGAAACGCCCATCAGCGCGCACTACGAGCACCTCGCCCGCGCCTACCGCCTCCGCCCGTTCGACACGCGTCCCGACGTCCCCGACTGGCTCCGCTCCACCGCGCTCGTGCTCACCCTGCACGGCCAGCACTACACCGGGTACATCTTCAACGACTACGCCAAACAGCTCGAGATCCTCCGCTGGGTGGCCACGCAGATCGACCCGCATCGCGTGCTCAACTTCCTCTCGGCGTGGGACGGCCGGTACTACTGGGATTATCCCCTGTACAAGGCGTCGGACCGCATGGGCGGCGAGGCCGGGTTCAAGAAGCTGATCCGCGAAGCGCAGGCCATGGGCTACCGGATGATGCCGATGTTCGGCGCCAACTCCGCCAACCGGAAGCTCCCCATGTACGCGCAGATCGCCGACAGCGTCACCAACAAGGTCGACGGTGACGAAGTCGACCTGAACTGGGTGGATTGGGACAACGACCGGCATCAGGAAGGGTGGCTCGGCTACATGAACCTCGGCGTCGATTCGTGGCGGAAGTGGCTCACCGGCCGCATCGCCGATTGCATCGACCGGTATGGCGTGGACGCCTACTTCCTGGACATCGCCGGCGGATGGATCAACAACACCAAGGGCGACATGCATGCCGGCATGCGGCAGATGGTGGGGGACCTGCGCGCGCGGTACCCGCGGGTGCTGGCGTGCGGCGAGATGCACTACGACGGACTGATGGAGTTCATTCCGCTGTATCAGTCGGGGGGCGGCGGGCTGTTCAAGGACCACGTGCAGCGCTACGCCCGCTTTTTCCTGCACCTGAGCCACCCCGCGCCCGGGCGCGGGTCGAGCGGGGTCCACGAATCGGGATTCGGGCGGTTCGACGAAAAAACCCTCTCCCTCTCGCCGGATGCGATTCCCACGCTCAACATTGTGGACGATACTTTCAGCAGGAATCGCGACACCATGGCCGCCGTCATCCGCGCGGCCAAGGAACGCGCCGGCATCAGCTGAGGAACGAACCGTGGTCCACTCTCGTATGCGCGGCATCCGCGCGTCGCGCTCGGCCGGCCTGCTGCTGGCCGGGGCGATGCTCCTTCAGGCGGGCTGCATGACCAAGACATCCACCACGCCGGCCAAGCCGAGCGTCACGAGCGCGCCCTTCGGCGTGCTCGCCAACGGCGACTCGGTGCACGTCTACACGCTGACGAACGCCAACGGGCTCGAGGTCCGCATTCTGGACTACGGCGGCATCGTGCAGTCCATCCGCACGCCGGACCGCGACGGCCACTTCGCCGACATCGTCCTCGGCTTCGACACGCTCGAGAAGTACGTGAAGGATTCGCCGTACTTCGGCGCCGTCGTGGGGCGGTTCGCGAACCGCATCGCCCGCGGGCACTTCACGCTCGACGGCAAGACGTACACCCTGCCGCTGAACGACCACCCGGGCAACATCCCATGCTCGCTTCACGGCGGCACGATGGGCTTCGACAAGCAGATCTGGACGGCGCACCCGACCTCGGTCGACGGCAATCCCGCGCTCGAACTCACCTACGTTAGCAAGGATGGCGAAATGGGCTACCCGGGCACGTTGACGGAGAAGGTCACGTATTGTGTCACCGCCGACGACGGGCTTCGGATCGACTACCAGGCCACGACG
>JAGWRB010000256.1 GCA_028876725.1 Gemmatimonadota bacterium | reverse complement strand
GCCACGGGCCATCAGAACGCGTACTTCCCGTTGTTCATCCCCAAGAGCTTCCTGGAGCGCGAGGCGGCGCACGTCGAGGGGTTCGCCCCCGAGACGGCGGTGGTGACGCACGGCGGCGGCAAGCAGCTCGAGGAGCCGCTTATCGTCCGCCCCACGTCGGAGACCATCATCTACGCGATGTTCTCCAAGTGGGTGCAGAGCTACCGTGACCTGCCGCTGCTCATCAACCAGTGGGCCAATGTGGTGCGCTGGGAGATGCGCACGCGCCTCTTCCTGCGCACGCTCGAGTTCCTGTGGCAGGAAGGGCACACCGCGCACGCCACGCACGATGAAGCCGAGGTCGAGGCGCGCAAGATGCTCGGGGTCTACCGGGATTTCATGGAAGGGTGGATGGCGATGCCCGTCGTCACGGGGCGGAAGACCGACTCCGAGCGCTTCGCGGGCGCGCTGCGCACCTATTCGTGCGAAGCGATGATGCAGGACAACAAGGCGCTGCAGGCTGGCACCACGCACAACCTCGGGCAGAATTTCGCCAAGGTGTTCGACCTCAAGTTCCAGACGGAGTCGGGCGGGATGGACTACGCCTGGAACACGAGCTGGGGCGTGTCCACGCGTCTCATCGGCGGTTTGGTGATGACGCACGGCGACGACGTGGGACTGCGCGTACCGCCGCTGCTGGCGCCGGTCGAAGTGGTGATCGTGCCCATTTACAAGACGGACGAGGAGCGCGCGAAGGTGCTGGAGGCCGCCGACCGGATCGTGGCCAGCTTCGGCGCCTGGGAGCGGCGCGAGCCGGGCCGGCTCCGCGTGCGCGTGGACGCGCGCGAGGGGATCAAGCCCGGCGCCAAGTACTTCGAGTGGGAGCTGCGCGGCGTGCCGGTGCGCATGGAAATCGGGCCGCGCGACCTCGACAAGCAGCAGGTGGTGCTGGTGCGGCGCGACACGCGCGAGAAGCGCCCCGCGTCGCTCAACACGCTGGCCGAGGACGTGGTGGAGCTGCTGTCGCGCATTCAGGCCGACATGCTGACCGCGGCGCGCGAGCGGCGCGAGCAGCACAGTATTCGCGACCGGATCACCTACGACCGCTTCCGCGAGATCATGGACGGCGAGGGGGCGTTCGTGTACGGCGGATGGTGCGGCGACGCGGCGTGCGAGGCCCAGATCAAGGCCGACACCAAGGCGACGATTCGCTGTCTGCCCGATGAGGAGTTCCGATCGGCGGAGGCGCCGACGACCTGTCTCAGGTGCGGGCGTCCGGCCACCGCCGAGGCGGTATGGGCCAAGGCGTACTGACCGCGGGATTCACCCGCGTCGAGGGGGAACTCCAGGCCGAGGGAGTCCCCCTCAGTCGCATCGCCGAAGCCGCGGGCACGCCCGCCTTCGTGTATTCGGCGGGACTCATACGCGAACGCTATCGGGCGCTCGACTCGGCGCTCGCCGCGGTGCCGCATCGCGTCCATTACACCCTCAAGGCGAACTCCAGTCGCGCCATTCTGAGATTGCTGCACGGCCTCGGCTGCCGCGCCGACGTGGTATCGGGGGGCGAGCTGCACCGGGCGCGCCTGGCCGGGTTCGCGGGCGACGAGATCATCTTCGGCGGGGTCGGGAAGAGCGAGGACGAACTGCGCGAGGCGCTTCACGCCGGCGTGGCGATGCTCAACGTCGAGTCCGAAGCGGAGGTGCGGGCCATCGGCCGGATCGCCGCCGAGACGGGGCTCGCGGCGCGCGTGTCCCTGCGCGTGAATCCGGAAGTCACCGTCGAGGCCGCGCACCACTACATCAAGACCGGCGAACGCGGGCACAAGTTCGGCATTCCGATCGACGACGCGCTGCACGTGGCGCGGGTGGCGGCGTCGCTCCCGGGCGTGACGCTGGTAGGGCTCGACATGCACCTGGGCTCGATGCTGTCGCAGGTGGAGCCGTATCGCGCCGGCGCCGAACGGCTGGCGCAGCTCTGCCGCGAGGTGCGCGCCGCGGGAATCACCACGCTGCGGCACCTCGACCTGGGCGGCGGACTCAGCGTGCGGTACGCCGACGAGCGGCCGCTCGATCCCGCCGAATTCGCCGCGGCGGTGGTGCCCATTGTGCAGGCAACGGGGCTCGAGCTGATCGTCGAGCCGGGGCGGTTCATCGTGGGGAACGCCGGGCTGCTGCTCACGCGCGTGCTCTACCGCAAGCACAGCGGCGGCAAGGAATACGCGATCGCCGACGCCGGGATGACGGAACTGCTGCGGCCGTCGTACTATCATGCGTACCACCGCATCGAAGCTGTGCGTCCCGTGGCGGGCACCGGGCGGCTGGACGTGGTGGGACCGGTGTGCGAGTCGGGCGACTTCCTGGCGCTCGAGCGCACGATGGACGACCCGGCGCCAGGCGATCTGCTGGCGGTGTTCGACGCGGGCGCCTACGGCTACGTCATGGCGTCGAATTACAACAGCCGCCGCCGGCCCGCGGAAGTGCTGGTGGATGGGGATCGGTTTGCCGTGGTGACGGCGCGCGAGTCGTACGATGACCTCGTGGCGCGCGAAGTGGACCAACCTGACTGGAGGCCCTGATGCGCGTAGGCGTGATGGCCGATTCGCACGACCGGGTGCCGGCGGTCGCCGAGTTCATCCGGCAGATGGCGGAGGCCGGGGTGACGATGGTGCTCCACGCGGGGGATTACTGCTCTCCCTTCGTGCTCAAGCCGTTCGAGGACGCCCACATGACGCTGGCCGGCGTGTTCGGCCGCAACGACGGCGACCCTGAAGGGTTGAGCACGCGCGCGAGCGCCGGCTTGGGCCTCGAGCTGTTCGAGTCACCCCACAGCTTCGACGTGGGCGGCGAGCGGATTCTCATCGTGCACGACATCGGCGACGTGCAGAAGCGGTCGCTGGAAGCGCATTCCATCGTGATCCACGGATTCACGCACCAGCAGGAAATGAAGACCCGTGGCGATACACTGATCCTCAACCCTGGTGAAACGTGCGGGTGGCTGTTCGGCACGCCGCAGGCCGCCATTCTCGACCTCGACAGCAAGCAGGTCGAATTTCTGTCTCTCGATCCGGCGCTCTGGAAGCACTGAGCCGCCGCTCCCCGAATCCCGACGCTCCGCCGTGTCCTCTCGCATCCTGATCATCGATTACGGTTCGCAGTACACGCAGCTCATCGCGCGCCGCGTGCGCGAAGCCCGCGTGTACTCCGAGATTCATCCGCCCACGCGCACCGCGCAGTGGATCCGCGACTGGAGCCCCACGGGCATCATTCTGAGCGGGGGCCCCAATTCGGTGTACGACGCCGGCGCGCCGACGCTCGATCCCGCCGTGCTCGACATCGCGCCCGTGCTCGGCGTGTGCTACGGCATGAATCTCATGGTGCATGTGTCGGGCGGCGACGTGACGCACGCGCCGGAGCGGGAGTACGGGCGCGCCGAGGTCACGGTGGCGGGCGGGGACCCGCTGTTCGACGGGTTCGACGCCGGTGAGCGCTTCACGGCGTGGATGAGCCATGGCGATCAGGTGCGCGCCCTGCCGGCGGGATTCGTGCCCATCGCGCGCACGACCAACGCGCCCATCGCGGCCTATCGCCACCAGACACGCCCGCTGTTCGGGGTGCAGTTTCACCCCGAAGTCGCCCACACCACCCGTGGCACCGACATCATCGCCAACTTCCTCTTCCGGGTGTGCCGCGCCGACGCGACCTGGACGTCGGGCGCGTTCATCGAGGAGGAGGTCGCGAAGATCCGCGCCCTCGTGGGCGACAAGCGCGTGATCTGCGGATTGTCGGGCGGCGTGGACTCGGCGGTGGCCGCGACGCTCGTGCACCGCGCCATTGGCGATCAGCTCACCTGCGTGTTCGTGGATACCGGGCTGCTGCGCCTGCACGAGCGCGAGCAGGTGGAGCGCACCTTCCGCGCGCATCTGGGCATCGACCTCGTGACGGTGGACGCGTCGCGGCGGTTCCTCGACGCGCTGGCCGGCGTGGAAGACCCCGAGCAGAAGCGGAAGATCATCGGGCACACGTTCATCGACGTTTTCGAAGACGCCACCGAGGCCAGCGCGCGCGGCGCCGAATTCCTGGTGCAGGGCACGTTGTATCCCGACGTGATCGAATCGGCGTCGCCGACGGGCGGCCCTTCGGTCACGATCAAGACGCACCACAACGTGGGCGGCCTCAAGCCGGAGATGAAGTTCAAGCTCATCGAGCCGTTGCGCGAGCTGTTCAAGGACGAGGTGCGCAACGTGGGGCGCGAGCTCGGCCTGCCAGAAGAGATGGTCGGGCGGCATCCGTTCCCGGGCCCCGGACTTGCGATTCGCGTGCTCGGCGCCGTCACCGAGGACGCGCTCGCCGTGCTGCGGCGCGCCGACGCGATCTACCTCGAGGAGATTCGCGCCGCCGGCCTTTACGATGAAATCTGGCAGGCCTTCGCCGTGCTCCTTCCCATCCGCAGCGTGGGCGTGATGGGTGATTTTCGAACCTACGAGAACGTCGTCGCGCTGCGCGCGGTCACGAGCACCGACGGCATGACCGCCGACTGGTTCCCATTCCCGCACGAGGCGCTGGGGCGGATCTCCAACCGCATCATCAACGAAGTGCGGGGCGTGAACCGCGTGGCGTACGACGTGAGCTCCAAGCCCCCGGCCACCATCGAGTGGGAGTGATACCGGCGTGAGCGCGGGCGACACGGCAAGGCAGGGACGCGCGACGCGCACCCTGCGCGCCGTGGTGCGGGAGCCGGGCACCGTGACCCGCGCCGTGCTCGATGGACGCGGCACGGAATATCTCTCCCTCGGCCGTTTGCTCACCGTGTGCGTCGCCGTCTTTTTCGCGCTCACGTGGGTGCAGCAACGCCGGCCCGCGGTGCCCTCGCCCGACGTCGCGGCGGCGTGCGACGGCTCCGGATCCGACACGTCGGCGCTCGGCGCGCTGCTCGGCGCCGCCGGCGGAAACGTGCAGGGCGCGTCCCCCGCGGCATCCGCCGCGCTCGGGATCGCGCATCAACTCCTCTGCGATCCCGCCCGGTTCACGCGCGCGTTCACGCTGGCGGCGCCGGTGGCGTTCCTGCTGCTCATCCCGCTTTCCGCGTGGCTGATGCAGCTCGCGTTCCGCCGGCAGATGCCCACCTTCGCCGCCAACTGGACGTACGGCCTGGAGGCGCACGCCGCGCTCTTCCTGCTGCTGGCGGTGCTCGCCGCGATCGGACTGCTCGGCTCGTCGCTGCTCGGATTCCTCGCCTCGATTGCGGGGCTCGTCTACGCCAGTTGGAATGTCGTGGCCGGTGTGCAGCGGGCGTATGGCGTGAGCAGAGGCGTCGCTGCCCGGCGCACGACGGCCGTGGGCGTCGTGTACGCGCTGGCGCTCACCGCCGTGACCTCGCTGGTGATGTGGGGGCTGCTTTCGCGCGGGTAGCCGCTCAGCGGCCGGCGGGCGCCCATTCGAGGCCCACGTACGCGCCGCGTCCGGCCACGGGCATCCCCGAGGCGTCCAGGTACGTCGCGTCGGTGAGGTTGCGCAGGTCGAGCGTCACGCGGGTCGCGCCCCACACACGCGCCAGGCGCAGATCGGAGCGGAAGTACGACGCCTCGTGCGAGCGCTGGGCGTCGAGCAGGTCGAGCAGCACGTCCACGCCGCGCATCGCCGGCAGTTCGACGGTGGCGCCGAAGGTGCGGGTGACCGGGCGGAGGGCATACTTGCCCTCGTATCCCGACGCGCCGCCGGCGTTGAACGCGAGCCCGCTGCCGCGCACGGTCCAGTTGATCCCGGCCACGTCCTCAGCGCGGGCCGTGACTTCGAGGCCGCGATACTGCGCCGACTCCACGTTCAGCGTGTGCCACGGCACCGCCGGTCCGGATCCTGCGGGCCGCGCCCAGTCGATCAGATGCTCGGCCTGGCGCCAGAACGCGTCGACATCCACGCTGGTGGCGTCACCGGTGATGGCATGGACGCCGGCTTCCTCGGCCCAGAATCGCTCGGAGCGCAGATCGGGCGTGCCGATGTTCGCGGGGTCCACGTAGAACCGTTCGGTCCACGTCGGCGCGCGAAACCCGCGCCCCACCGAGGCGCGGAGGCGGAGGCGCGTGGAAACGGGCAGTGCCCCGGACAGCGACGGCGAGAAGAAATCGCCGTACGCCGAGCTGTGGTCGCCGCGCAGGCCGAGGTCGAGCGACCCGCGGGCGAGCGAGCCGGCGTTCAGCTCCGCGAAGGCCGCGGAACGCGTTTCGTCGTGGTCGCCCAGCCGCGCGCTCACGAGCCGGGCGTCGTACGCCTCCGCGCCCAGGGCGAGGCCCACGCCGGGCGCGGCCGCGTAGCGCGCCACGGCGTCGCCGCCGGTCTGCCAGTTGTCATGATGGTTCTGATATAGCGCCGGATCCTGGCGCACGAGCGTGAACAGGTCGAGGTGGCGCCGGCCGTTGGCGTGCACGCTCAGCGTCCACCGGCGGCCCATGGGCGCGTCGTAGCGCAGCGCCGCGGTGGTGGTATGCGTGTCTTCGTACGACGGGTAGGGGGCATAGAAATCGGCGGCGCCGAAGTCGCGCACGCCCACGCCCACGCTCCCCGCCAGCCGTCCCGCGCCGGCGGGCGCGTCGAATGCGGCGCGCGCCTGCAGCACCCGGTAGTCCGTGCCGGAACGCTGGCCGTCGGACCGCGCGTAGTCGGCGCCCGCCTGGAGGCCGATGCCTCCCACGGTTCCCGCGCGCGCGAGCGAGCCCTCCACCGTGCCGAAGCTCCCCGAGCGCAGCCGCGCCACCTCGGTGGGCGCGCGGTCGCGCGTCACGATGTTGATCACGCCGCCCACGGCGTTCGGCCCGTACAGCGTGGAGCCCGTGCCGCGCAGGATCTCGATGTGATCGATGAGGTCCGTGGGCACGGCCAGGTCCAGATCGTAGTGCCCGGCCTGCTCGTCGCTCACCCGCGCGCCGTTCACCAGCACGAGCACCTGTTCGATGGACGATCCACGAATCGCGATGTCCGCCTGCGCCGGCGAGCGCGCGTAGACGTCCATGCCCAGATGCTCACCCAGGATCTCCTGCAGCGATTGGCCGGCGCGCGCGCGGAGCTCGGCGTGCGTGATCACATCAACGGAGCGCGCGGCGGCCGCCACCGACGAG
>JAGWRB010000255.1 GCA_028876725.1 Gemmatimonadota bacterium | reverse complement strand
GGGCTCGGCGCAACCGAGGCCCGTGCGGACGAAAAGCCGGATGGGGAGCTTCCGGCGCGCGTGGCCACGCACGACCCGCGCGTTGCGTCGCTCGGCGCCGCGGCGGTGTTGTACGTCGATCTCGACAACGTGCCGCGCGAGGCCCGCGACGCCGCGTTCGAGACGCGGAGCGGCATGCGCCCTGAGGGCGACACCGGCCCCGCCGGCGCGTCGATCACGGCCGCGGCCGCCGAGCGCATCTTCGGGCGCTCCGTAGACGGGCTCTCGCTCGGCGCCCAGGGGAAGCCCGTGTCGGCCCACTGGGATTATACATTTCATATGTCCGAATGGCCGGCGCGCAACGTGATCGCCATTCTGCCGGGATCCGATCCCAAGCGCGCCGGCGAGTACGTGCTGGTCAGCGCCCACAACGATCACGTGGGGATCAACAGCGTGGCGGTGGACCACGATTCCCTGCGCGCCGTGAACATGATCACGCGCAAGCAGGGGGCCAACGATCCCGTATGCCGGCCCACGGCCGAGCAGCAGCACGAGATCGATTCCCTCATCGCGCGGGCGCGCAGCATCCGCCCGCCGCGCCAGGATTCCATCATGAACGGCGCTGACGACGACGGCTCGGGCACCGTGATCATGCTCGAAATCGCGGAGAAGTTCGCGAGCGAGCATCCGGCGCGGTCCATCATCTTCATGTCGCACGAGGGCGAGGAAGCGGGGCTGCTGGGATCCAAGTACTTCACCGACCACCCCACCATCCCGCTCGATTCCATCGCCGCGGCGCTCAACATGGACATGGAGTCCAAGGGGCACGTGGGTCAGGTGCCGTTCGGCGGGCCGACGTCCATTCAGATCCTCGGATCGCGGCGGCTGTCGTTCGAGTTCGGCGACATCATCGATTCCGTGAACGCTGTGCGCCCGGTGGTGATGGCCATCGATCACACGTGGGACGTGCCCGCGAACCCGCTCAACCGGTTCTGCCGCAGCGACCAGGTGAACTACGTGCACCACGACGTGCCCGTGGCGTATTTCTCAACCGGCTATTCCGAGGACTACCACCAGCAGACCGACGAGCCCGAGTACGCCGACTACGATCACATGGCGAAGATCGGCAACTTCCTGCATCAGGTCATGACCGCGATTGCGGATCGGAAGAACCGGCCGGCGATCACCGGGCCGCAGCCGGGGTATCCGCAGTGCCGGTAGCCGCTAATGCCCCCATTGGGCCTGCGTGCGTGCTCGGGCATCGGGCCCCGGCTCGGTGACGCGCGCTAGTCGTCCGCCGAGGGACCGTACATCCCGGGCACCTTCACGTCGAGCATCCGGTAGTAGTCGCTGAGCTGTGCCCGATGATGAATCAGGTGGCTGATCATCAGCCGCCGCAGAAGATCCCGCCGCCTGGCCTTCACGATCACGTGGTCCCCGTGCCGCAGGGTCCACTCGCCCTTGAAGGTCTCGTCGGACGTCGCGTTGAACGCCGCGACCACACCCTTCGCCACCTCGTCGAACCGCGCGAGCAGCTCGGCGGCCGAATCCACGGGCGGCTGCGGCTTGCGACTGGCGAAGTCCAAGCTGTCGGTGGTCAGGATGGCGATGCCGAGCCCGGGTATGGTCGCCACGTGATTGGCGAGCTGAGCCAGCGTGCGCGACTTGGCGTGCGGACGCCACTCGCCCTTGCCGTCAGGATAGCGCTCGAGCATGCGGCGGGTAGACGCAAGTTCCTCTTCGATGTCGGAAAAGCAGGCGGTGATGGGCATGAATGCTCCTGGCGAGCGGCTCCGGCGCGCCCGCGACGTAAAGTGTGTGTCAGCAAATCGAACCGCGGGCGCGAAAGTTCGCGCGTCCACCCGCGTCCCGGCCAGCCCGCCCTCCAGCCATCACACGCGAAGCGTGCGGGCCAACAGCGCCATGAGATTCCCGTACGCCCGCTCGGCTTCGTCGCGGTTGTACGCCGCGCTGTCGGGTACCGTCCATCCGTGGCGCGCCTGGTCGTACACGAGACTCTCGTACCGCCCGCCCCACGCTGCCAGCGAGTGGTCCAACTTGGCGATGGCGTCGGCCGGCATGCTCCGATCTTCGAACGCGTGGCCGAAGTGAAGCTGGGCTTTCACCTTCGGCAACTCGAGGTCGGGGCTTTGCGGCGTGTCGGTGTGCAGGCCGCCCCCGTGGAACGACGCCATGGCGGCGATGTCGTCCGGACGCGCAGCCGCGATGCGCAGGGCCATCTGGCCGGTGAAGCAGTAGCCGACGACTCCCATGGGTCCAGGCGCGACGCGCATCCCCGCCCGCAGGAACTTCACGTACGACGCCCCGTCGGCGGCCATCGCCTCGGGCGTGAGCGGCCCCACCAGCTCGGCGAACCGCTGCTTCGTGCGCTCCTCGGCGAAGTTGGCCGGGAAGTCGAACATCGGCGGCTTCCGCGTGCGATAGAACACGTTGGGGAGGAGCACGGTGTACCCCTCCTCGGCCAGCCGCCGCGCCATGTCGCGCGCCGCCGGACGCAGTCCGTGAATGTCGGTGAGCTGAATGATGCCCGGCCGCGGCTTGCCGTCTTCATGCGTGTACAGGTACGCGTCGGCGGTGCCGGCGGACATCGGAACTGTAACGGCAGTCTCAATCATCGCGCTTCTCCAAAAGGCCGATCCGTATCATCCGGCTAAATCCGGATCATCTAGTTCCCATAATCTCCGCTCCTGATATCCATCCCGCGTGCCCTACTGCCCAGGATGGTACACACGTTCGGTGTGCCCCACGAGCTGCGACGGGTAGAAATACACGACGCGCAGGTTGCCGGTGGCGTACCGCTCCGCCTCGTCGTTGAAATGCGGGCTGCTGGGATCGCCGCTCTCGCCCCCGGCCGTCACCGCCCGCGCGCGCACGCTGTCCTTCCCGAACTCCACCACGGCCACGAAGCTGTTCCCGCTCGTGCCGTACCACTTCTTGGTGTTCGCGTACGCGCGCGCCCCGAACGACGCCAGCGAGCCCCACCGCGACGACGTGAATGGCACCGGGATGCTCGGCTTCGAATCGTCGAACCGCGGGTCGATGTCGTCGTTGAACCGCTGGAACCGGTTGATGTCGCCCCACGGCGTCTGCCAGGTGCCGAAGTCCGCGGTCAGCTTGTCCGACGCCTCGGCGAGCGACTGCAGGAGCTCCTGCGGCGTCGCCCGGTCGGCCACGTAATCCTCGGGCGACATGTGCGCAGAACGCGCCTCGCGCGCCACGCGCTGCTGCACGTTCTCGCCCCAGAAGTTGGCCAGCGACGTGGCCACCGAGTTGATGCCGAAGCGATAATCCCAGTCGCGCAGAATCTGAATCTGATCGGCCACGCGCGCCCTGAGCGGGTCGGCGGCGGGCGTCGCATCGTACGCCTTGATGAGCGACGGCATCATGTGCGCGAAGCTCGGCAAGTAGCTGTCGAACATCGCCGCCGTGAGTGACTCCATGGTGTAGTCGTGCTTGCCCGGCAGCACCTTGAGCGCGTGATAGCCCCGCGGCGCTTCCTCGGTGCCGCGCTCCACGTACGCCGGGTAGTCGCTCCGCTTGGGGCTGTCGCCCGGGCCCGCCGCCGACCAGGGCCAATTGTTGGAGTTGTACAGCCAGCCGCTGGGCGGATTCAGCAGCCCCGGCGTCTCACTGATGGACAGCAGGCCGTGATAGTCGGTGGCCGGATTGCTCCCGTCGACGGGCTCGTTCCAGTTGAAGCTCGTGTCGCGCCGCGGGATGTAGTTCGAGTGGAAATACGCGATGTTCCCCTCGGCGTCGGCGAAGATCGTGTTGTTCGACGAGTTGGTGTGCAGCTCCATGATCTTCCGCCACGCGGCGTAGTCCCTGGCCTTGGTGCGGCTGTACGACTGAATCAGCGCGTGGATGTGGTCCTTCATCAGGCTGATCGTGACCCACTTGTCCCCGATCTTCCGCTCCACCGGGCCGTGCATGGTGAAGTACGCGGTGAACGTCCGCGCGCCCATCCCGTTCGCGGTCTTGTACGGCACCGTGATCTTCTCGGTGCGCACCGGCAGCTCCCGGTCGCCGTGCTTGTAGACGTAGCGGTCGCCCTTCTTCGTCACCGTTTCCAGGAACTCGTCGATGTTGTCCACGCCGCTCGAGGTGTGCATCCAGCCGGCGGTGGGATTGAACCCCTGATAGATGAAGAACTGCCCCCACGTAGCGGCACCGTACGCGTCGAGTCCCTCGTCGCTCGACATCTGCAGCTCGGAGCGGAAGTAGAACGAGGTGTGCGGGTTGATGTAGAGCAGCGGATGGTGATCGAGCGTGTTCTTGGGCGCGATGGCGACGCCGTTGGAGCCGGTGGGTTCCGTCCATACCGGCGCCTCGCCCTCGTCCCGGAAACCGCCTCCGCGCCGGCGGGCACTGTCGCCGTAGAACGCGGCGAGCTGCCCGAGGTTCACGCGCTCGATATCGCCGCCGATGCTGCCCTCGGTGAAGCTCAACGCCATCCACGGCTCGAAGTGCGTGATGACCTCCGCCTTCACGTTCGGATGCGTGTACAGGTAGTAGTTGAGCCCGTCGGCGAAGGCGTCCATCAGCTTCCGCAGCCACTCGGGGCTCGCCGCGTACTCCGCCTTGAGCGAGTCGGCGTTGACGAACAGGCGCTGGCGCAAATCGCTCCAGATCCACGATTCGCCTTCGGCCTGCGCGTGCCAGCCGAGCGCGTCGAGGTAGTTCGTCTCCACGCGATGGAAATCGTCTTCGGCCTGCGCGTACTCCATGCCGAACACGGCGTCGGCGTCGGTGTGGCCGTGGACGTGGGCGATGCCCCAGTCGTCGCGGGTGATGGTGACCGCCTGCGCTTCCTGCTTCCAGCGCGCGATGTCCTGCTGAGTCTGCGCGCGCGCGGCGCGCGGAAGGGCGGCCACCGCGACGGCGGCGGCGAGGGCGAGGAGAGCGGGCTTGTGCATGATCCAATCCGATGATGGCGGGTACGCGGCAAAATTGCCCACGGGACCGCCCGCGGGCCAGTCGCGCGCACCGATTTCGCCTATCGAATCTTGCGCAGCAGAATCGGGCCGCTCACGTCGCGGAAGCGCCCCGTGGAGTCGGTGCCCACCAGTCCCGTAATCCGGAGCACCGCGTCCCACCCGCCGTCGCGCCCGCGCACGACGATCGGATCGGACGCGCGGCGGGTCGTGTCCGACGCCGCGGCGTCGAGCGCCGGATCGAGCGGCAGCGTCAGCAGCACCTGCTCGCCGTGCTGCACCCGGACGGCCCGGGCCGCGGTGTCGAAGACCGCGAGGTACCCGGTGTCGCCCGCGGTCGCGCGCGGCAGGATGCGCCGGATGAGGACGTCGTACCCCGCGACGTCGAGCGCCCCGGTGTCGACGGCGTGGAAGTCCCCCTGCGCGAGCGAGAATCCCGGCGCCGGGACGCCGATGGCGCGGGCCACGCGCGCGCCGGGGTCGCCCGGACCCGCCGCGGCCATCGCATGGTCCACGCGCACGCCGGCGGCGGCGAACCAGGCGGAGACCGCGGGGCGTCCCTGCCGGTCGATGAGATACGACACCGCCGCCGCGATTTCGCGCCGGTCGATGTTGGGCACGGGCCGAGCGGGCGGTCGCAACGTCCCGTTCGCGAGCATGCCGTTGGCGGTGAGCATCGCCTGCAGCCGGCCGTACTGGCTGCGGAACGAGACCGGATACGCGCTCCACGGGCCGGCCACGGTGCCCAGCGCGAGCAACGCGAGCGACGCGGGGATCACCCGCAGATCGGCCGACCGGCGCAGGGAATAGAACACCGCCATCGCGAACAGCCATACCGAGAGGACGATCACCGCGTAGCGCGCTTCCGTGATTCCGTATTGCACGACGCGCTGGCGCACGGCCAGCCACAGCATCACCACCGCGGGAATCACCGCCAGCCAGTAGACGCGCGCGAAGCGCGCGATCCAGCCCTGGGCGCGACCGCCGGCCATGGGCTGCACCAGCAGCAGCACCAGCGTGCCGGTCACCCCCAGCGCCGACACCAGCCATCCGATCCATCCGCTGGGCCATGCGCGCGTGGCCACGACCCGGACCAGATAGACCATTAAAATTATGATATAGAGCGAGACCAGCGGCACCAGGATGCGCTGCGCCAGGATTTCCAGGAGGCGCGGGTATTCCGCGTCCCCTTCGAGAGCGGCCACGTCCGCCGGCACGCCGGCCAGGAAGATCCAGGTCGCGATCACGAACGCGGCCATCGCCCAGACGCGCCCGTACGCCTGCGGCTCGATATCGAAGCCCAGCAGCTTGTCGAGCGACGCCAGCGCCAGAGCCAGGCCGAAGAAGATCACCGCGGCGAACACGGCGGCCACGAGGAATCGTTCGAGCAGCCGGCGATTGTACTGCCAGAAGGCGCGGTGCAGCGGGCGCCCCGCGAACGGCAGCACGGCCGCCGACAGGTGGAAGGCCAGACTGAGTTGGACGTAATGGAACCCGCGCTGGGGGTCGGTCCAGCGCGGCCAGGCGGCGTAGAACGCGGCGAGGATGGCGACGCCGAACAGGGCGGCGCCGAGCTGTGCCGGGAAGCCGGGGCGCCGCTCGGCGGTGACGGCAAGGGCCGTCAGGAGGGGGAGGCCGAGCGTGGCGGCGGCGAGGAGGCGCCAGTGGGGCTCGGGGTTCACGACGGCGTCGATGGCGCGAATGGCCGCGAAGGAGCTGACGGCGGCGCAGGCCATGACGAAGGGGAAGCGCCGGAGCGTCGACCCGGCCTGTGATGCGAGCGACCCCGGCGAGGGGAAGGAGCGGAAGGAGGGGGGCATAATAAAGTACTTTGCATCAAAATGTGGAAACGGTCAAGAGCCCCCCGGCCCTCATCTCCCCTAGTGCGCCGTCCAGGTGAGCCCGGACCGATCGAGGTACGGGAAGTCGCCGTCGGGATCTATCTGCACCTTCACCACCCGCGGCTCGCCCCCCACGCGCACCATGGCCCGCCGCCCGCCCGAGAGCCACGCGCTCACCGGGATCTCCAGCCGCTGCACGCTGCCGTCGGCGCGCGTCACCGCCAGGGGCACGGGCATCGGCGCCAGCCCCCGGTCGACCACGGTCACGGCCACCGAATCGCCCTCGACGGCCACCGAATCGACGGCCTGGTTCAGCGGCCAGGCCTGGTAGAACCAGGTCTGCCAGAACCACGATAGATCGCGCCCCGCGACGTTCGAGATGGTATTGAAAAAATCATATGGATACGGATGCTTCCCGATCCACCGCCTGCCGTACTCCACGAACGCCGTATGGAACGTCTCCGGGCCGAGCACGGCGCGGAGGGCGGCGAGCGCCTGGGCCGTCTTGTCGTAGTACATCACGAAGTAGAGATCCTGCGGGTACTCGTCGCCCGGGAGCATGAGCGGCGCGTCGCCGCCGGCGCGCACGCTGGCCAGGTAGAGCGCGCGCTGGCCCGCCTCGGAATCGTTGGGACGGCCGCCCGTGCGCGGCTCGCCGTACAGCCTGCGCATCCCCTGCGCGACGTCGAACTGCGTGAACCCCTCGTCCATCCACGGATAGCGCGTCTCGCTCGAGCCCACCTGCATCGGGAACCACATGTGCCCGGTCTCGTGCATCAGGTCGCCGGCCAGCGACAGCGTGTCGGCCCACGGCTGCATGAGCGTCATCATGGGGTACTCCATGCCGCCCCCGTCGAGCACGCCCTCCATGGACGTCATCTTCGGCCACGGATACGGCCACAGATAATCGGAAAGCTGCTCGATCGCGTCGCGCGTGAACCGCGCGCCGCCCAGCGCCCACGCCGCGGCCGGCCTGGTGAGCCGGAAGAAGCTGTTGATGGCCACCGTGTCGCGCCCCTCGTTCACGAGCGCGCGCGTGGCATCCCACGCGTACTGATCGCTCGCGCCCCACGCGAAGTCGCGCACGTTGGGCGCCACGAAGTGCCAGGTCACGGTCGCGCCCTTGCCGCCGGCGAATGCCGCCGCGGCGTCCCTCCCCGGCGTGAGCACGCGCACGACCTGTCCCGTGCGATGCGCCTGGGCCAGGCGGTCGAGGGTTCGGCGCGAGAGCACGGCGCCGGCATTCGCGAGCGTGCCGGTGGCGTCCACCACCCAATCGCGCGGCACGGTGAGGCGCACGTCGTAGTCGGCGGGATCCATGTAGAACTCCGCTTCGAGCTGGTACGGATCGGTCACCCAGCCGTTCACGTCGTCGTACACGGGAATCTGCGGATACCAGTAGCCCATGAAGTACACGTCGCCCTCGCGCCCTTCGCGGCCATCGGCGGGCGACGGGGGCGGCGAATACGACCACGCGAACTCGAGCCGAATGCTGTCGCCGGGAAGCACCGGGTGCGCGAGCGGGATCCACATGACGGTGTTGTCGACCACGTACTGCCCCGGCGCCGGCGGATGGCGCGGCGACGCGGTGATCGGCATCGCCGGATTGAGCCCCGTCTGCGGCGTGACCGTGCGGCCGTCCACCGCCACGCGTCCCAGCGTGACGCCTCCGGTGATCGGCGCCGCCTGGCGGCGCGGCGAACCGGGGGCGAACACGTTCTGCCGGAGGTACACGGGGATCGTGGTCAGCGAGTCCGGGGAGTGGTTCACGTACACCACGGTCTCGTGCCCCGAAACGCGGTGTCGGGCTGGATCGAGAGTGGCGTCTATGGCGTAGCGCGGATGCTGCACCCAGTAGTTGGGCCCGGGCTCGCCGGTGCGGGTGCGGGTCCCGCGCTCGACGGCGCGCGTGAACGCGGCGGATTCGAACACCGGGCCGGGCACCGGGCACGGCGCGGCGGCCGTGGCGCCGGGGTCGAGCGCGGGCGCGGCGCGCGTCTGCGC
>JAGWRB010000254.1 GCA_028876725.1 Gemmatimonadota bacterium | reverse complement strand
TCAACGGCTTCGGCCGCATTGGACGTCAGGTGCTGCGGGCGGCGAAGCTGCAGGGCGTGACCGACCTCGAGTTCGTGGCCGTCAACGACCTGACGGATACCCGCACCCTGGCGCACCTCTTCAAGTACGACTCGGTGCACGGCACCTACGAGGGCACGGTGACCGCCGGCGCCGACGCGATCACCGTGGACGGCCACACGGTCAAGGTGCTGGCCGAGAAGGATCCCGCCAAGCTGCCGTGGAAGGCGCTGGGCGTGGACATCGTGCTCGAGTCCACCGGCCGGTTCACCAAGGCCGTCGACGCGCGCAAGCACATCGACGGCGGCGCCAGCAAGGTGGTCATCTCCGCGCCCGCCACGGGCGAGGACATCACCATCGTGATGGGCGTGAACCACGACCGATACGACGCCGCCAAGCACCACATCATCTCCAACGCGTCGTGCACCACCAACTGCCTGGTGCCGATGGTCAAGGTGATTCGCGACAACTTCGGCTTCGTGCGCGGCAGCATGACCACGGTCCACAGCTACACCAACGACCAGAACATCCTCGACCTGCCGCACAAGGATCTGCGCCGCGCCCGCGCCGCCGCCGTGTCGATGATCCCCACGACCACCGGCGCCGCGAAGGCCACGTCGCTCGTGATCCCCGAGCTCAAGGGCAAGATCGACGGCATCGCCGTGCGCGTGCCCACGCCGGACGTCTCGTTCACCGACCTCGTCGTCGTCACCGAGAAGCCAGCCACCGTCGAGGCCGTCAACGCGGCGTTCAAGGCCGCTGCCAGCGGACCGCTCAAGGGCATCCTGCAGTACACCGAAGAAGAGCTCGTGAGCAGTGACTACATCGGCAACGCGCACTCCTGCATCTTCGACTCGAAGACCACCGCCGTCATCGACGGGACCCTCGTCAAGGTGTGCGGCTGGTACGACAACGAATGGGGCTACGCCTCGCGCTGCGTCGACCTGCTGCGGCTCGTCGCCACCAAGGGCTGAGCGCGCCGGCCATGAACAAACAAACCGTCCGCGAACTCACCGACGCGGTCGTCCGCGGACGCCGCGCCCTCGTGCGCGTGGACTTCAACGTCCCGCTCGACGACGCGCGCCGCGTCACCGATGACACGCGCATCCGTGCCGCGCTCCCCACGATTCAGCTGCTCCTCGACCGCGGCGCGCGCGTCGTGCTCCTCTCCCATCTCGGACGCCCCAAGGGCAAGCCGACCCCGGAATTCTCGCTCGAATCCGTGGCCGCGCGACTGGGCGAGCTGCTGCCCAAGCGCCGCGTGCGCTTCGCGGCCGCCACTGTCGGACCCGAAGCGGTGGCCGCGTCGAACGACACCACCGCCGACGTCGTGCTCCTCGAGAACACCCGCTTCCTGGCCGGCGAAGAGAAAAACGACGAGGCGCTGGCGCGCCAGATGGCCGAGCTCGGCGACTTCTACGTCAATGACGCCTTCGGCAGCGCACACCGCGCGCACGCGTCCACCGAGGCCGTGGCGCGCTTCTGCAAACCCGCGGTCGCCGGACTCCTCATGGAGAAGGAGCTGCAATACCTCGGCCGCGCGCTGGCCAATCCCAAGCGCCCGTTCGTCGCCGTGCTCGGCGGCAGCAAGATCTCGGGCAAGATCGACGTGGTCGAAGCGCTGCTGCCCAAGGTCGACGCCCTGCTCGTGGGCGGCGCCATGGCCTGCACGTTCTTCAAGGCGATGGGCTTCGAAACCGGCACGTCATTGGTGGAGCCGGACCGGGTGGAGATGGCCAGGGAGCTCATCGCCCGCTCGGGCACGCGTCTCATCCTTCCGCATGATGCCACCGTCGCGCCGTCCATCGAGGCGGGCGCGCAGGCGCACGCCGTGAAGCGCGATGGCATCCCAGCCCATGCGGCCATGCTCGACATCGGGCCCGACACCGCAGCGTCGTACGGGCGCGCCATCAAGAGCGCCAAGACCATCCTGTGGAACGGCCCCATGGGCGTGTTCGAGCATCCACCCTTCGACGCCGGCACGGGCGCCATCGCGCGCGCCATGGCCGAGGCGACCACCAAGGGCGCCACCACGATCGTGGGCGGCGGGGATTCCGCCGCCGCGGTGGAGGAGGCCGGGCTTGCGTCCAAGATGAGCCACGTCTCTACGGGCGGCGGCGCCTCGCTCGAGTTTCTCGAAGGGAAGACGCTCCCCGGCGTCGCCGCCCTCGACGACGCGCCGTGATGCGCACGCCGATCTTCGCTGCCAACTGGAAGATGAACCACGGGCCCTCCGAGGCCCGCGCGTTCATGCAGCGGTTTCTCGCCGAGTACGCGGCGCGCGACGACCGCACGGTGGTGTTCTTCCCACCGGCGCTCGCCCTCGCGGCGGCGCGTGAGGCCGCTGCCGGACGCGCCGACATCCAGTGGGGCGTGCAGAACATCGCGGCCGAGGAGAAGGGCGCCTTTACCGGCGAGAACTCCGCGCCCATGGCCCGCGACGCGGGCGCGGCGGCGGTGCTCGTCGGGCACTCGGAGCGCCGGCACGTGTTTGGCGAGACCGATGAGCAGACCGCCGGCAAATGCGCCGTGGCCTTCGCCCACGGACTGATTCCGGTGCTCTGCGTCGGCGAGAAGCTCGACGAGCGTGAGCACGGCCACACCGAGGCGGTCGTGCTCCGCCAGCTCCGCGCCGGTGTCTCGCGTCTCGCGCCGGGGGACCTCGATCGCCTCGTGCTCGCGTACGAACCCGTATGGGCCATCGGCACGGGCCGAAATGCCACGCCCGACGATGCCGCCGCGGTGCATCGCGTGCTGCGCGCGGAGCTCCAGGCGCTCGGGGCCACCGTGCGCGTGCCGATTCTCTACGGGGGCAGCGTCAACGCCGGAAATGCCGCCGCGCTGCTCGCCGCCGAAGGCGTGGACGGCCTCCTTGTGGGCGGCGCCAGCCTTGCGCCCGAGAGCTGGCACGCGGTCGTCTCGGCGGGATGAGCCGGCCGCCCTTGACGCGAGCGGCTAAGTATCGTGATATTTTAAGCTTACATTCGATTGTCTTCACTCCATACGAACCGAGATGCTGTACTCGATCCTGCTCACCCTTCTGGTTATCGATAGCATCGTCCTGCTCGCCGCCATTCTGCTGCAGGCCGCGCAGGGCGGGGGCCTTGCCGCCACCTTCGGCGGCGTGAGCAGCTCCGCGGATACGCTCTTCGGCAGTCGGCAGACGGGTACGCTGCTCACCAAGGCGTCGTGGTGGGGCGGTGGGCTCTTCCTCGCGCTCGCGTTCATGCTGTCGCTTGCGTCGTCGCGCAGCTCGGCGCCCAAGTCGGTGCTGGACAACCTCCAGGCTCCGGCGCCCGCCTCGAGCACCACGCCGGCTCCCGCGAGCGGCGGGCAGGCCGTCCCGCTCCAGACCGCGCCCACCAGCACGCAGCCGGCCGCGCCGGCCACCAAGACTCCGCCAACCGACTCCAAGAAGCCCTGACGCCACGGTGACCAGCACTCAGATTCAGCCAGGGTTCCTCCTCCTCGAGGATGGAACCCTTTTTCACGGCACATTGCGCGGTCCCTTTCCGCCCACGGTGGCCGAAGTCGTCTTCACCACGAACATGAGCGGGTACCAGGAGGTGTTCACCGACCCCTCCTACCGCGGCCAGATCGTGGTGATGACCGCCCCGATGATCGGCAACTACGGCATCAACGAGGAAGATCCGGAGTCAGCCGGAATCCAGGTGGCCGGTGTCGTGGTCCGCGAGCTGTCCGCGGCCTATTCGAGCTGGCGCGCAACGGGTGACCTCAGCGCGTGGCTGACCAAGGCACAAGTCCCCATCCTCGCGGACGTTGATACTCGTCGCCTCACGCGGCACTTGAGAACGGCTGGCGTGATGCGCGGCGTGATCGCCGCCGGCGAAAGCCCCAGCGCGGAAGTGCGGGCCGCCCTCGACGCCTGCCCGTCGATGGAAGGGCTGGATCTGGCCACGCGCGTTACTACGCGCGAGCCGTACACCTGGGGCGATCCGAACGCCACGAGCCACATCGTCGCATACGACTTTGGCATCAAGCGCAACATCCTGCGCCTGTTCGAGGCGCACGACTGCCGCATCACCGTGCTTCCGGCCGAAACGCCGGCCGAAGACGCGCTCAAGCTCGCGCCCGACGGCGTCTTCCTGGCCAACGGCCCCGGCGATCCGGCAGCGGTGGAGTACGCGCCCGCGACGGTGCGCAAGCTGGCCGGTGCGAAGGTCCCGATCTTCGGCATCTGCCTCGGTCATCAGATTCTCGCACTCACCTTCGGCGCCAAGACGGTGAAGATGCCCTACGGGCACCGGGGCGGAAATCATCCCGTGAAGGAAGTGTCCACCGGGCGGGTGCTGATCACGTCGCAGAACCACGGATTTGCGGTGGCCGGCGACGAATCGGGCATTCCCGGAGCCCCCGATCTGCAGGTGACGCACGTCAATTTGAACGACGGCACCATAGAGGGCTTGCGCCACAAGGAGTTACCGATCTTTGCGGTGCAATATCACCCCGAAGCAGCCCCTGGGCCCCACGATGCCCGGCCGCTGTTCAACCAGTTCCTCGATGTGGTCCGGGAATCGGGGGGTCGAAAGCCCACAAACTCTTGACACACAACACTTAACGTCCATATGTTCGGGAAGCGCTCAAGCACTTGGGCGCCCCACCCCGAGGCACTTCAATGACCAAAGCCGATCTGGTCGAGCGAGTGACGACGCAGATAGCCCAGACCGCTGGGCCGATGATTTCCAAGAAGGACTGCGCTCGCGTCGTCGACGCCTTCCTCGATGCGATCAAAGAAGCGCTGCACGAGCAGAAGAACATCGAGGTCCGCGGCTTCGGCACCTTCAAGATCCGCCATCGGAAGACCCGCATGGCCCGCAACCCGCGCACCGGATCGCCCGTCGAAGTCTCGGCGCGCCCCGTGCCGGTGTTCAAGCCCTCCAAGGAGTTGCGCGCTCTCGTGGCCGGGGTCGAGGAACACGAACTGGACGACTTGGACTCCGTTCGCGTCTCCAAGGCCTGATCGCCCCCCGTTCTCATCCCTCGCCCCGGCTCCTCGGACCCGGGGCGATTGTTTTACCCCACTCCGGCCGTCCCCGGAGCCCCTCGGTCCAGATGTTCGCGCCCGCTTTCCCCTGACGTTCACCTTGGGTAGCATACGCCCCATGCCCCTTCGTGCCCTCCTCTTCGCCTCGTATGCCGACGCCGTCGGTGCGCCGGAAGTCGAAGTGGATCTTCCCGATGGATCGACGGTGCGCGAGGTGGTCGACGCGATCCGCTCGCGCCATGGCGCCGACCGCCTGCCGCCGGCGCCCCTCGTGGCCGTGAATCAGCGCTACGCGTCCGCCGAGACGCGCGTGTCGGCGCGCGACGAAGTGGCCATCATCCCGCCCGTCGCGGGGGGCTGATGCGATCCGCCATCGTCGACCGCCCGCTCGACGCCGCGGCACTGCTCGCCGAGGTCTCCGGCACCGGACACGGTGCCGCCGTGCTCTTCGTGGGCACGGTGCGCGACACCAACGATGGCCGTGCCGTGACGGGCATCGAGTACACGGCGTATCGCGACATGGCGGAACGCGAGCTTTCCGACATCGTCGCGTCGACGGCTGCGCGCTTTCCCGGCGTCGACATCGCCGTCGAGCACCGGCTCGGCACGCTCGGCCTGGGCGAGGCGAGCATCGTCATTGCAGCGGCGCACCCGCACCGGGGGGCCGCCTATGAGGCGTCGCGCGTCGTGATCGAGGAAACCAAGCGCCGCGTGCCCATCTGGAAGCGCGAGCACTACGCCGACGGCACGCGCGAATGGGTGCACGCCGGCAGCGGCACGCAGCGGACGCCGGAGGCGGTGGCGTGACCGAAGCCCTGCGCGATCAGTTCGGCCGGAGCATCGAGTATCTCCGCATCTCGGTCACCGACCGGTGCAACTTCCGCTGCCTGTACTGCATGCCCGCGGGGGGGCTGCAATGGCTGCCCAAGGCGGAGATCCTCACGTACGAGGAAATTGCCGAGGCGGTGGGCCAGCTCGCGCCGCTGGGGCTGCGACGGCTCCGGATTACCGGGGGAGAGCCCACGATCCGCCCCGACCTTCAGCAACTCGTGGCGCAACTCCGCGCCGTCCCTGGCATCGAAGACATTGCGCTCTCGACCAACGGCGTGCGCCTCGAAGCGCTGGGTCCCGAACTGCGCGCCGCCGGCCTCGACCGGGTCAACATCAGCGCCGACAGCCTGCGCGCCGATCGCATCGCCGCGATCTCGCGGCGCAATCTCGGGTTCGATCCGGTGCGCGCCGCCACGGCGGCCGAGCAATGCGGCCTCGATCCAATCAAGATCAACGTGGTCGTGATGCGCGGGGTCAACGACGATGAAGTCGAGGATTTCGCTCGGCTCACGATCGACCATCCCTGGCACGTGCGGTTCATCGAGCTGATGCCCGTGGGCGACATGCGGGAACTCACGTGGGAGCACGTGGTGCCGAGCGACGAAGTGCTGGCGCGCATCCGTCGGCTCGGGGCGCTCGAGCCCTCGGCGGGGCCGGCGCGTGGCAACGGCCCGGCGGCGTACTACGCATTGCCGGGCGCGCGCGGGTCGGTGGGGGTGATTACCCCGATGACGCACACGTACTGCGGCTCGTGCAATCGCGTGCGACTCACCGCCGACGGGCGGCTGCGGACGTGCCTGTTCGGGGATCACGAGGTGGATCTGCGCACGCCGCTCCGAGGCGGCGAGCCGCTCGAGCCGTACTTCCGCCGCGCGCTCGCCGAGAAGCCGCGGGAGCACGCGCTGCTGCAGATGAAAGTGGGCGGCCTGAAGGCGCTCTCGCAGGTCGGCGGGTAGGGGACCGGCGTCGATCGCGGCGCGGCCGTTGCGGCCGCGCGCACCGCCGCGCACATCCCGCGACGAGACGCGGCGCGAACGCCCCAGGAGCGTTGCTCGGGCTCGCGCACGCGAATACTTTTCGTTGGCTGTTTCCACTTTCCTCTTTCCGAACGAACAATGGTCAACAAGATCACGGTGGTCGGCGCAGGCAACGTCGGCGCGACGACCGCCCAGCGCGTGGCAGAGAAGCAACTGGCCCGGACCGTGGTCATGGTCGACGTGGCCGAGGGCATTCCGCAGGGGAAGGGACTGGACCAGTGGGAGTCGGCGCCCATCGAGGGGTTCGATACCCGCGTCATCGGCACCAATGGCTACGAGGAGACGGCGGGATCGGACATCGTGATCATCACCGCCGGCATCGCGCGCAAGCCGGGCATGTCGCGCGACGATCTGCTCAACACCAACGCGGGGATCGTCAAGCAGGTCAGCGAGCAGATCAAGAAGACCTCGCCCAACGCCATCCTCATCATCGTGTCGAACCCGCTCGACGTGATGTGCTACGTGGCCAAGGAAGTCACGGGCTTCCCGCGCGAGCGCGTGCTCGGCATGGCCGGCGTGCTCGATACGGCGCGCTACCGCTCGTTCATCGCCGAGGCGCTCGACGTGTCGGTGCGCGACATCCAGGCGATGGTGCTCGGGGGGCACGGCGACACGATGGTGCCCCTCATCTCGTACACCACGGTGAGCGGCATTCCCGTGACCCAGCTCATGGATCGCAGCACACTCGACGCGATCGTGGATCGGACGCGCAATGGCGGCGCCGAGATCGTGAAGCACCTCAAGACCGGCTCGGCGTACTACGCGCCGTCGGCGGGCGCCGTGCAGATGGCCGAGGCCATCGTGCGCGACGAGAAGCGCATCCTGCCGTGCGCGGCGTGGCTCAACGGCGAGTACGGCGAGAAGGGGATCTTCCTTGGCGTGCCGTGCAAGGTCGGCCGCCGCGGGCTCGAGCAGGTGCTCGAGGTGGAACTCACCGCGGAAGAGCGCGCGGCGCTGGCCAAGAGCGCCGAGGCGGTGCGGGAGCCCATGAAGGCGGTCAAACTCTGAACGACGTCGCGATGCGGGAAGCGGTCCTCGAGACTGCTTCCCGCATCCCACATTGCGGAGCACTCACCCTGAACGTCCCATCACGATGAGCTGGTTCGTCAATCTGTACCGATCCACGATCGGGAAGAAGATCATCATGGCGGTCACGGGGCTGATCGGCATCGGCTTCGTGCTCGTGCACATGCTGGGGAACCTCCAGGTCTTTATCGGCCAGGACAAGTTCGATGCGTACGCGGCCATGCTGCACGGCCCGCTGGCCGAGGTGGTGTGGGGCCTGCGCATCGTGCTGATCGTGGCGGTGGTGCTGCACGTGCTCATGGCCTGGCAGCTCACCCAGCGCGCCCGGGCCGCCCGGCCGGTGGACTACCGGATGCGCGAGCCGCAGGTCTCCACCTGGGCCTCGCGCACGATGCGGTGGGGCGGGGTGTTGCTGCTCGTCTTCATCGTCTTCCACATCCTGCATTTCACGGTGGGCGTCATCGACCCGGCGCACGCCTTTCACGAGACCGACGCGTTGGGGCGGCACGACATCTACGGCGACGTCGTGGCCAGCTTCCGCATCTGGTGGGTGTCGGCGTTCTACATCGTGGCGATGATCTTCCTTGGGCTGCACCTCTTTCACGGCGCGTGGAGCTCGCTGCGCACCCTGGGCGTGGCGCACCCCTCGGCGCATCCCCTGAAGCGGCGCATCTCCGCGGCCATCGCCATCATCGTGTGGCTCGGTTTCACCCTCGTTCCGCTCGGCGTCATTGCCGGCATCGTGCACTAGCCATGGAACTCAAGTCACGCGTCCCCGACGGCCCGGTCGCCGAGAAGTGGGACAAGCGCAAGTTCGACATGAAGCTCGTGAACCCCGCCAACAAGCGGAAATACACCGTCATCGTGGTGGGGTCGGGGCTGGCCGGGGCGTCGGCCGCCGCGTCTATGAGCGAATTGGGATACAACGTCAAGAACTTCTGCTTCCAGGATTCGCCGCGCCGCGCACACAGCATCGCGGCGCAGGGCGGCATCAACGCGGCCAAGAACTACCCCAACGACGGCGACAGCATCTGGCGCCTGTTCTACGACACCGTCAAGGGCGGCGACTTCCGCTCGCGCGAGGCCAACGTCTACCGGTTGGCCCAGGTCAGCGTGCAGATCATCGATCAATGCGTGGCCCAGGGCGTGCCGTTCGCGCGCGAGTACGGCGGCCTCCTCGCCAACCGGTCGTTCGGCGGCGCGCAGGTGTCGCGCACGTTCTACGCCCGGGGGCAGACGGGCCAACAGCTGCTGCTCGGCGCGTATCAGGCGCTGGAAAAGGAGATCGCCAAGGGCGGCGTGAAGATGTATCCGCGCACCGAGATGCTCGATCTCATCGTCGTCGACGGGCGGGCGCGCGGCATCGTGGTGCGCGACCTCGTCACCGGCAAGATCGAGAGCCATCTGGCCGACGCGGTGGTGCTCGGCACCGGCGGCTACGGCAACGTGTTCTACCTGTCCACCAACGCCAAGGGCTCCAACGTTACGGCGGCCTGGCGCGCCCACAAGCGCGGCGCGGCGTTCGCGAATCCGTGCTATACGCAGATCCACCCCACGTGCATTCCCGTGAGCGGCGACCACCAGTCCAAGCTCACGCTGATGAGCGAGTCGCTGCGCAACGACGGCCGGGTGTGGGTGCCGAAGAAGGCCGGCGACACGCGGGCGCCCAACCAGATTCCCGACGCCGAACGCGACTACTACCTCGAACGCAAGTATCCCAGCTTCGGCAACCTGTCGCCGCGCGACATCGCGTCGCGGGCGGCCAAGGAAGTCTGTGACGAAGGACGCGGCGTGGGCCCCGGCGGGCGCGGCGTGTATCTCGACTTCGCCGACGCCATCAGGCGGCTGGGCAAGGACAAGATCGCCGAGCGCTACGGCAACCTGTTCGAGATGTACGAGCGCATCACGGCCGAGAATCCGTATGAAGTGCCGATGCGCATCTATCCCGCCGTGCACTACACCATGGGCGGGCTGTGGGTCGACTACAACCTGATGAGCACGATTCCGGGGCTGCACGTGATCGGCGAGGCGAACTTCTCCGACCACGGCGCCAACCGGCTGGGCGCGAGCGCGCTCATGCAGGGGCTCGCCGACGGCTACTTCGTCATTCCGCTCACGATTGGGGACTACCTGGGCTCGAACAAGCTCGAGCCCGTCTCCGCGGACCACCCCGAGGTGAGGGCCGCGGAGGCCGCCGTGGTGGAGCGTACCAAGCGCCTGCTCTCGATCAACGGCAAGCGGTCGGTGACGTCGTTCCATCGCGAACTCGGCAAGCTCATGTGGGAGTACTGCGGCATGGCCCGCACGGCCGATGGGCTGAAGCACGCGCTTCAGGAGATCCCCAAGCTGCGCGAGGAGTTCTGGCAGAACCTCACGATTCCGGGCACTGGGCAGGAGCTGAATCAGTCGCTGGAGCACGCCGGACGCGTGGCCGACTTCTTCGAGCTGGCCGAGCTGATGTGCATCGACGCCCTGCATCGCGAGGAATCGTGCGGCGGGCACTTCCGCGTGGAGCACCAGACGCCCGACGGCGAGGCCAAGCGGAACGACGAGCAGTTCGCCTACGTGGCGGCCTGGGAGTACAAGGGCGTGGGTGAGCCCCCGGTGCTCCACAAGGAACCGCTGGAATTCGAGAACGTGCACCTGGCCACCCGGAGCTACAAGTGAACCTCATTCTCCACGTGTGGCGCCAGGCCGGTGCCAACGCGGCCGGCCGCTTCGAGCGCTACGAGGCGCGCGACGTCAGCGCCGACATGTCGTTCCTCGAGATGCTGGACGTCGTCAACGAGGGGCTCATCGCGAACGGCCAGGAACCCATCGCCTTCGACCACGATTGCCGCGAGGGCATCTGCGGCATGTGCGGCATGATGATCAACGGCACGGCGCACGGGCCGATGAAGATGACCACCACCTGCCAGCTCCACATGCGGAGCTTCAAGGATGGCGACGAGCTGTGGATCGAGCCGTGGCGCGCCCGCGCCTTCCAGGTGGTCAAGGATCTGGTGGTCGACCGCAGCGCGTTCGACCGGATCATTCAGGCGGGCGGGTTCGTCAGCGTGAACACGGGAGCTCCGCAGGACGCCAACGCGATCCCGATCTCGAAGCAGGTGGCCGACGACGCCATGGACGCCGCGGCGTGCATCGGGTGCGGCGCGTGCGTCGCGGCGTGCCCCAACGGATCGGCATCGCTGTTCACGGCGGCCAAGGTCTCGCACCTGGGGCTTCTGCCGCAGGGGCAGCCCGAGCGCTACCGTCGCGCGCTGAAGATGGTCGCGCAGATGGACCTCGAGGATTTCGGCCACTGCACGCTGTTCGGGGAATGCCAGGAAGCGTGCCCCAAGGGCATCAGCATCGATTTCATCGCGCGGATGAACCACGACTACCTGCGCGCGGTCGCCACGCAGCGCGAGGAGACGGCAGCGGGGGGCACCGGCTAGTCGGGGCGCCCACCGGGCATCGGGAACGACGCGATCAGAGGCGCGGCAGGGTGACCCCGTGCTGGCCCTGATACTTGCCCTTCTTGTCGGCGTATGAGACTTCGGGGCCTTCCTCACCCTTGAAGAAGAGCACCTGCGCGATCCCCTCGTTGGCGTAGATCTTGGCCGGGAGGGGCGTGGTGTTCGAAATCTCCAGCGTCACGTAGCCCTCCCACTCCGGTTCGAAGGGCGTCACGTTCGTGATGATGCCGCAGCGGGCATACGTGGATTTCCCGACCGTAACGGTCAGGATGTCGCGAGGAATCCGGAAATACTCCACGGAGCGCGCGAGCGCGAAGGAATTCGGCGGGACGATGCAGATGTCCCCCTCGAACTCCACGAAGCTCTTCGGATCGAAGTTCTTGGGATCCACGATGGAGTTGAGCACGTTCGTGAAGATCCGGAATTCCCGGGCCACGCGCATGTCGTAGCCGTACGAGCTGACGCCGTACGAGATGACGCCGGTGCGGACCTGCCGGTCTTCGAAGGGCTCGATCATCCCGTGCTCGCGGGCCATCCGGGTGATCCAGCGATCGGACATGATGCTCATCGTGGGTGTCGGGAGAAGGTGGCGGTGGGAGGCGCGGCACGCCGCGCGCCGGAATGTACCCGTCCGGTCCGCGAGCGCCAAGCACTGCACTGCGTGGCGCGCTCCGGTTGACCCTCGTTCGGCCGGTCGATAACTTTTTCGCGCTGGAGCTAGTGAAAGTTTTCACGAAGTTTGGAGCGCCATGGCACGCACGTACTTCCCGGTTCTGCTCCTGCTCGGTTTCGCCGCCTTCAACGCGGTGGCGATGCTGGTGATGTCGCATCTGACGATGCGGCCCCGCCCGACTCCGGTAAAGCAGACGCCATACGAATCCGGCATCCCGCCGCTCGGCGATGCCCGCGAGCGTTTCTCCGTCAAGTTCTACATGGTCGCGGTGCTCTTTATCATTTTCGATATCGAGACCGTGTTCATGATCCCGTGGGGCGCGCAGTTCCGGGAGCTCTCCTGCGCCGTGCCCCTGACCGCCGGCGGCGTCTGCCCGCCCGGCCAGTTGTCGTTCTTCGGCCTCGGCGAGATGCTCGTGTTCATGGCCATTCTCCTCGTCGGCTTCCTCTACGTCTGGAAGAAGGGGGCACTGCAATGGGATTGACCCCACGCCCCGAGCCGGCGCTCCCCTCCGGCCAGGAAAGCTGGGTCACCACGAAGCTCGACTTCCTGGTGAACTGGGCCCGCGCGAATTCCCTGTGGCCCATGCCGTTCGGCACCGCCTGCTGCGCCATCGAGTTCATGGCCACGGCGGCCAGCGATTTCGATCTCGCGCGCTTCGGCATGGAGCGCATGAGCTTCTCCCCCCGCCAGGCCGACGTCCTGATCTGCGCCGGCCGCGTCCCCTTCAAGCTGGCGCCGATCCTTCGCCGCATCTGGCAGCAGATGCCGCAGCCCAAATGGGCCATCTCGATGGGCGCCTGCGCGTCGTCGGGCGGGATGTTCGACAACTACGCGGTGGTGCAGGGGATCGACACGATCATCCCCATAGACGTCTACGTCCCCGGCTGCCCGCCGCGCCCCGAAGGCCTGCTGTACGGCATCATGCTCCTGCAGGAGAAGGTCAAGAAGGAGCGCGCGGCCGACCCGACGCTGCGCAACGAGATGGATCCCGATCCCAAGAGCCAGCTCTACATTCCGCCGTCGGTCATCGACGAGCTGTCGGAGCCGTTCGGTAATTCCGTTCACCAGACCCGGTCCGGCCTGTGAGCACGCCCTTCACACCCTACGTGGCCGGCAGCGCGCTCGGCGGCGACGCCGCGGCGCCGGCGACGCAGCGCCACGTGCCGCTCCACGGCGGCGACGCCAACCCGTCGGCCGGCGCGCTCGTGCACCAGTTCGGGGACGCCATTCGCGGCGTGCACGTGGTGCGCGGCGAGACCAACGTCCTCGTGGCGCGCGAACGGCTGCTCGACGTCGTGCGCTGGCTGCACGCCGAGCCCTCGCAGCGCTACGAGTACCTCTCCGACGTGACGGCGGTGGAGTTCCGCGACCCGGAGCAGCCCATCGAAGTGGTCTGGCACCTCCGCTCGATCGCCTTCCGGCGCTTCCTGCGCGTCAAGGTCGAACTGGCGCCGGGCGGGCCGCTCGAAGTGCCCAGCGTGTGGGAGGTGTACAAGAGCGCGGATTGGATGGAGCGGGAGTGCTACGACATGTTCGGCATCCGCTTCGCGGGCCACCCGGACCTGCGGCGCATCCTGATGTGGGAGGACTACCGCGAAGGCTATCCCCTGCGGAAGGACTTCCCGCTGCGCGGGCGGTTCAGCCGCTCCGAGCAGCTCCGTCAAGCGCTCGCGGCCGATCCCGAAGCGCGGTACTCCATGGAAGAGCTGTCCGTCGCGGACGCCTTCGAGGATCTGCCCGACGACATGCGCCGGCGCCTCCGCGCCGGCGAGAAGGCGGGGGAATAAGCCCAGATGCCGACGACCAAACGCACCGTCGAAGTCGAACTCTCCACGACCGGGCTCGATGCCCAGGGGCGCCCGGTGCGCGTCCCCCTCGCCGTGGACGAGCACGGCACCCCCGTGGCCGTCGAGGCGCCGCCGGCGCTGGAGCCGGATCTCGCGGGCGAGCACATGCTCATCAACATCGGACCGCAGCACCCCGCCACCCACGGCGTGCTCCGCCTGGTGCTGGAGCTCGACGGCGAGACCGTGGTGCGCTGCGTGCCGCACATCGGCTATCTGCACTGCGGGTTCGAGAAGATCGGCGAGTACCGGCAGTTCAATCAGATCATCCCGTGGACGGACCGCGAGGATTACCTGAACTCGCCCGGCAACAACGTGGCGTTCGTGCTCGGCGCCGAGCGGCTGTTCGGCATCGAGATCACCGAGCGGTGCACGGTGCTCCGCGTGATCGCCATGGAGCTCTCGCGCATCATTTCGCATCTCGTATGGTGGGGCACCACCTGCATCGACATCGGCGCGTTCACGCCGTTCCTGTGGCTGTTCCAGGAGCGCGAGCGCGTCTACGAGCTGCTCGAGATGTGGATCGGCGCGCGGCTCACGACCACGCTCACGCGCGTGGGCGGCATGGGCGCCGACATCCCCGACGGCTGGGTCGACAAGCTCACCGGCTTCGTGAAGAGCTTCCCGAAGACGATCGACGAAGCCGAGCGCATGCTCTCCAAGAACGGCGTGTGGGTGGGGCGCACGGTGGGCCTGGGCGCGATGTCGGGCGAGGAAGCGCTGAACTACGGCCTCTCGGGCCCGATGCTCCGCGCCTCGGGCGTGGCGTACGACGTGCG
>JAGWRB010000253.1 GCA_028876725.1 Gemmatimonadota bacterium | reverse complement strand
TGGTGAATCCTTCCACCGTGACGGAGCCCGCGTGCAGCCGGAGCAGGTTGAGGCGGATGTTTTCGAGCGCCGTCACCGCTTCCGTGAGCTGGCGCTGGACCGCGTCGCGCGTGTCACGCACCGCCGCGTAGGAGTCGGAGGTGCCGCCGTCCGGTGCCGCCGACAGCGCGTCCTGCAAGTCATTGTACTGCGAACGGAGCCGCTGGGCGTCTTCCTGCAGGCGATGCAGGACCGGGGGCAGGTCGCGCAGCGATTCGCGCGTTTCCCGGGGCAGCGTTTCGAACAGATTCTCGGCGGCGAGCCCGAGCGCCAGTTCGGTGGCGCGATGGGTCATGACCGTCGCCACGCGCTTGCCGCGGAGCGTCCGCTTGGCGACGCTGAACGCGAGCTTGCCGATGCGGCCGCCCCAGACCTTGAGCCAGAACTCCGAATCGACGTCGGCGCGGCGATTCACGAAATACAGCTTCGCGGCCGCCGCCGCGGACGCGATGCCCGCCGACAGGACCGTCAACGTCGGCAGCGCACCGACCAGCCAGTGGAGCGCGCCCACCCGCGGGCCGGAGAGCACGATGGTCGCCACCGACGCGGCGACCGTCGCGGCGAGGCCGGCGGCCGACACAGGCATCAGATATCGCTCATATGGCGCCGGCCCCCGCCACCGGTCCAGCGCATGCTCCTCGCGTCCGACCTCGGCCTCGGCGCGGAACGCCGGCATCACATCGGCGTGCGTGAATCCGCGCATCAGCAGTCCGCGCGCCACGTACACGAAGTACGCGGCGGGCAGGCCGACCATCAGGGCGCCGAACGTCGTGATGGCCGCGCCGGCGCCCAGGGCCCGGCCCACCGTGGTCGTGAGGATGAGGACGCCGATGGGGGCCAGCATGCTCCCGCTCCCGTCCATGCGGGCCTGATGCTTGGCGAACACCCGCAGGGCCATGGGGATCTCGCGCCGCTGCTCGATGGCCAGGGCGAACTGCTCGGCAAGCGCCTGGGCGCTCGCGGGGCGCTGAGCCGGATCCTTCGCCAGGCAGCGATCGATGAGCGCGGCCACCTTTCGCGACACCGGCGTGCCCATCGACGCCAGCGCGGGTGCGGGCTCGGTGATTTGCCGCGCGACGATCGCGGTGGGCGAGCCGCCGTCGAAGGGAAGACGGCCCGTGAGCGCGTAAAAGGCCGTCGCGCCCAGGGAGTAGAGATCGCTGCGCCCGTCGAGGTCGCGACCGAGAGCCTGTTCGGGGCTCATGAACTCCGGGGTGCCCGCCACTCGCGATTCGGTGGCGTCGGCCACCAGTTGCGCGATGCCGAAATCGGTGACGAGCACGCGCCCCGTGCCCGCTTCGATCAGGATGTTGTCCGGCTTCACATCGCGATGAATCAGGCCCTGGGCGTGGGCGTGCCCGAGCGCGAACGCCACGTCGCGAAGCACCCGAATGCCATCGGCGTTCGGCAGCGGGCCGCGCGACTGCACCCGCTGCGACAGGGTCTCACCCTCGACGTACGCCATCACGTAGTAGACGAAGTCGCCTGTTTCGTCCACCGCGTGGATCGGAATGATGTTCGGGTGCGACAGCTTTGCCGCGAGGCGCGCTTCCCGCACGAATCGGTTGCGCAGTTCCGGGTCGCGCGCCCGGTCGGGGGGCAGGAGCTTGATTGCCACCAACCGGTCGAGGTCGACTTCGCGCGCCAGGTAGACGACGCCCATGCCGCCGCGGCCGAGCTCACGATCGATGGAATAGCGGCCCGCCAGGGCCGCCTGGAACGCGAGGAAGACCGGGTCGCCAGGGAGGGAAGGCGTGGCCATGCGCGAGTATAGCAGTGCGGCCAACGCCGGACAATGCAGTGGTCGCGGCGGCCCGCGGGGGGCCGGGCGGGGAGTGCTCCGGGTTTCCCGCCGTGCATTGACTTCGCGGCCCATTTCACGCTAAAATAAAGGGCTACGCACACTTAACAGGCGCCACAAACGCCGCGAAGGGGGGAGAGAGCTTTTGTCGGAAGTCATCATCCACGACGATGAAAACTTCGAGCGCGCGCTCAAGCGGTTCAAGAAGAAGTGCGAAAAGGCGGGCATCCTGTCGGATCTGCGCAAGCATCGTCACTACGAGAAGCCGAGCGAGCGCCGCAAGCGCAAGATGAACGCGGCCATTCGCAAGAACCGCCGTAGCCGGGCCTAGTCCATGTCCGATCTGATGGCGCGGCTGCAGGCCGACATGAACGCAGCGCGCAAGGCGCTGAACAAGCCGGCCACCCTGCTGCTCGGCACGATCATCGCCGACGCCAGGAACCGCTCCATCGAACTCCGTCGCGACCTCACCGACGACGACGTCATCGACGTCCTGCGGCGAGGCATCAAGAAGCGGCGCGAGTCGGTCGACATGTACACCAGCGCCAAGCGCACCGAACTGGCCGAGAAGGAGCAGGCCGAAGTGACGATGCTCGAGGCGTATCTCCCCGCGGCCGTGAGTGCCGACGAGCTCCGCGCGGCCGTTCGCGCGGCGATCGCCGGCGGGGCGGCCAACGTGGGCGCCGTGATGGGCAAGGTCATGCCTCAGTTCAAGGGGCGGGCCGAGGGCGGCACCATCAACGCCATCGCGCGTGAGGAACTGGCCCGCAAGGAGTGACGGTGGACCACGCACGACATTTCGAAACCCGAATGGGCGACTCTCCCCGCCCGTTCGGGTTTTGCGTCTCCGCCCGATAACCGCATGAACGCGCACGCCCTCACCGTCCTCGAATTTCCACGGGTGCTCGATCTCGTGGCCAACCGCGCCGGTTCCGCGCTGGGCGCCGCGCGCGTGCGGGCGCTCGTGCCCACGTCCGATCGCGCCTGGCTCGACGCCGAGCACGCCCGCGTTGCCGCGGTGCGCGCCTTCCGCGAGGGCGATCGCCCCTGGCACCCGGAGCCGGTGCCCGACGTGACGGCCGCCGTCGCCCGCCTGCGCGTGGCGGGCAGCCGCTGGTCGGCCGAGGAGCTGCGCCAGGGTGCCCAGCTTCTCCGCTCGGCCCGCGTCACGCGCGAGGCCCTGCGCGACGAGAAGCGTCCGGCCGTCGCGCGCGCCGTGCTCGACCCGTTCGTCCACCGCCTCGTGTCGCAGCGCATGGTCGAGGACGCCATCGACCGCACGTTCGACGACGACGGGCGCGTGCGCGACGACGCGTCGCCCGAACTCAAGCGGCTCCGCCGCGAGCTGCAGCGGTCCGAGGGCGAGCTCGTGCGCATTCTGGAGCGCGTCATGGCCGCGCTTCCGGCGCACCATCGGCCGGTGGACCTCTCCATCACCGTGCGCAATGGACGCTACGTGATCCCCGTGCGCCGCGAGGGGCGGGGCGCGGTGGGCGGCATCGTGCACGACGCCTCGGCCACGGGCGGCACGCTGTTCATCGAGCCGCCGGCGGCGGTGGAGCATGGGAATCGCCTGCGCGAATTGGAGGCCGCCGAGCACGAAGAGATCGAGCGCATCCTCGCCGAGCTCACCGAGCGCGTGCGTCCGCTTCGCGAGCCGATGGTCGAGTCGCTCGACGCGCTGACCGAGCTCGACGCGCTGAACGCGCGCGCCCGCTTCGCCGACGACTTCGAATGCGCGAGCGCGGTGCTCGCCGAGCCGGGGCAGGGGTTCGCGATCGAGCGTGGACGCCATCCGCTGCTCCTCGCCCAGGGCATTCCGGTGGTGCCGTTCGACCTGGCCATGGATCCGCACGAACGCACCCTGCTCGTGTCGGGGCCCAACACCGGCGGCAAGACGGTGCTGCTCAAGGCCGTCGGGCTCATATCGGCGCTCGTGCAGGCGGGGATTCCGGCGCCGGTGGGGCCGGCGTCGCGGGTGGCCGTGGTCGACGAGTTCTTCGCCGACGTCGGCGACGAGCAGTCGATCGAGGCGAGCCTCTCGACGTTCAGCGCGCACCTCAGGAATCTGGCCGAGATCATCCGCGGCGCGACGGCCGACTCGCTGGTGCTGATCGACGAGCTCGGCTCGGGCACGGACCCGCAGGAGGGCGCCGCACTCGGCTGGGCGATCCTCGAGGCGCTCACGCAGCGGCGCACGACGACCATCGCCACGACCCATCTGGGAACGCTCAAGGAGCTGGCGAGCCAGCAGCCGGGGGTGGTGAACGCGTCCCTGCAGTTCGACGCCGCGGCCCTCGCCCCCACGTACCGGCTCATCAAGGGGATCCCCGGACGGTCGTACGGCATCAGCATCGCGCGCCGGCTGGACATGCCCGAGGCCATCGTCCGGCGCGCCGAGGAACGAATTCCGCAGAACGAACGCGACACGCGAGACCTGCTGGAGCGCCTGGAGCTGCGGGAGCGTGAATTGACGGCGCGCGAGGCCGAAATGAACGCGGTGCTCGACGACGGCCGGCGGCGGCTGGCCGACGTGGCGCGGCGGGAGCGCGCGGTGCGCGAGCGGGAGCGCGCGACGGAACGCTCGGCCCGCCAGGACGCCCGGCGCTACCTCCTCGACGCGCGGCACGAGATCGAGCGCACGATTCGCGACCTCAAGGCAGCCGGCGCGGACGCCATCGACGCGGCGGGGCGCGAGGCACGCCAGCGCGCGGAGCGCCTCGCGGCTGCGCAGGCGGAGGCGCTCGACGCCCTCGAGTCCGAGGAAAGGCCCGGGACCGGACGAGCGGAGCCGGGCGGGGAAACGCCTGCCGCGTCGCGTGCGTCGGTCACCGAGGGCGTGCGCGTGGCGGTGGGCACGCTCGGCGGCAAACCGGGGCGGGTCGTGGACTTGCGTGGCGCGGAGGCCGTGGTGGCGGTGGGCTCGCTCAAGCTCACCGTCCCCGTGGACACGCTCACGCCGCTCGACGAACCGCGACCCGAGGAAACCGCGGCGGTCTGGCGTGGTGACCTGCCGGAACCGCACGCGCCGAGCGAGATTGATCTCCGTGGCCTGCGTGCGGATGAGGCGGAGAGCCTGGTGATGCAAGCGATCGACTCGGCAGTGCGCGCCGATCTGCGCATGCTGCGCATCATACACGGCAAGGGCACGGGCGCCCTGCGCGAGCGCGTGACCGAGATGCTGCGCAAGGACGCCCGCGTGGCGGCGTTCCGCCTTGGCGCGTGGAACGAGGGCGGCGCCGGCGTCACGGTGGCGGAACTCGCGTGATTCCCGACGACGTGGTGGAGCGCGTGGCCGACGCGGCCGACATCGTCGCGATCATCGGCGAGCACGTGAAGCTCAAACGCGTGGGGCGCACCTGGCGCGGCCCCTGTCCGTTCCACCAGGGCACGCACCCCAACTTTTCCGTCACGCCGGGCGGCGGATACCGCTGCTGGTCGTGCGGCGAGAAGGGGAGCGTGTTCACCTTCGTGCAGAAGCGGCTGGGGCTCGATTTCGTGGACGCGGTGAAGTACGTGGGGCAGAAGTCGGGCATCGAGGTCCGCGAGGTCACGCGCCAGCGCGAGGGTCCCGATCCGCGCGAGCCGCTGTGGGAGGTGAACGCGGCGGCCGCCGAGTACTTCCGGCGCATGCTGTGGGAGGGCGAGGCCGGGGCCCAGGCCCGCGAGTATCTCGCGCAGCGCGGGCTGGACCAGGCGCAGGCCGACCGATTCTCCATCGGATTCTCGCCGCGCGAGATCGGGCTCATGCGCGCGCACCTGCAGACGCTGGGATTCGACGACGAACGGCAGCTCGAAGCGGGGCTGCTCGTGAAGCGCGAGGACGTGGAGGAGCCGCGCCCGCGATTCCGCGGGCGCCTCATGTTCCCCATTCACGACGTGCGCGGGAATGTGGTGGCGTTCGGCGGTCGCCTGCTGGGACCGGGTGAGCCCAAGTACCTCAACTCCGCCGAATCGCCGACGTTCGTAAAGGGGCGCACGCTGTACGGGCTCTCGTGGGCCAAGAATGCCATCCGGCGCACGGACCGCGTGATTCTGGTGGAGGGGTACTTCGACTGCGTGCGGCTCATGCTGGCGGGCGTGGAAGAGGTGGTTGCGCCGCTGGGCACGGCGCTCGCCGAGCCGCAGGCCGAGATGCTGCGGCGCTACACGCGGAACGTGTATCTCCTCTACGACAGCGATGCCGCCGGGCTCAAGGCCACCTTCCGGGCGGGCGACGAACTGCTGCGCCTGGGCATGTCGGTGCAGGTGGTGACGCTGCCTGAAGGCGAGGACCCCGACACCTTCGTGCGCGCGCACGGACGCGAGGGGCTCGAGGCCCATCTGGCGCAGGCGATCGACGTGTTCGAGCGGAAGATCCAGCTCCTGGAGCGGCATGGCGCGTTTTCCGACCTGCGGCGCAAGCGGCAGGCCATCGACAAGCTGCTGCCCACGCTCCGGGCGGTCACCGATCCCCTCACCCGCGATCTGTACATCGCGCGCACGGCCGAGGCGTCCGGCGTGGGGCGCGAGCTCCTGGAGCGGGAGATCGGGCATGGCCCCGAGCCGGTGCGCAGCCGGGGGCCGGAGCCGCCGCCGCCCGAGTATTTCGAGGCGCCGGCGGAGGAGGAACCCGCGGTCCGCGTCCGCCGTCGTGACCCGCGACGCACCCCGGGGGTGAGCACGGAGTGGGAGCTGGTACGTGTGATGTTGCATCAGCCGACGTATGTTGAATTGGTGCTGGAGCGCGTGGGACCCGACGATTTTCGCGAACCGGCGCTGCGCGCGATCTATGCGCGGCTCGCGGCGGCGGGCGCCGACTGGGCGGCCGACGACCTCGCGTCCGGCCTGGACGAGGACGCCGCGGTCATGCTGCAGGCGTTGCTCGCCGAAGACGGCGGACTGGACGCGGCCGAGCGCGCCGTGCAGGACTGTCTTGCGGCGCTGCAGCGCGAGCGCTTGCGGGAGGCGATGGCGGAAATCGACCGGCAGCTTCCCCTCGCCGCCGGGACGGAGCAGGACGAGCTGATGCGGCGCAAGAAGCAGTTGACGGACGAGTGGCGCTCACTGGGCGGGCGCGGCTGGAAGTCGTTCGATCGTTCACGCCCTTGAATCGGGAGACGGATACGTGCACCAGGACGTGGTGATACTTCTCGAAGTCCAGCAGGACGATGCGGTGATATTCGAAATCGAGGATCAGATCGGAGCGCTGGCACCGCGCCTGGCAGCGCTGGAAGCCCAGACGGCGGCCGCCGAGCGCGCGCTGGCCGAAGCGCAGAACAGCCTCGACGGCGAGCAGAAGCGGCAGCGCGATCTGCAGTTCCGCATCGATCAGCATCGCGCGCTGCTCAAGCGGCACGAGGACGTGCTCAACACGGTGACGTCGCCGCGCGAGGCGGCCGCGGCGGTGGCGCAAACCGAGCAGGTGCGCCGCATGCTGGCCGACGACGAGCGCGACATGGCCAGCGTGCAGTCGCGCGTGAACGACCTGCGCAACTACGTGGCCGACCGTGAGGCCGACGTCGAGGCCACGCGCGCCGCGCAGGCCGGCGCCCGCGCCACGCTCGACGCCGATCGCCGCGCGCTCCAGGAACGGCTCGACGCCGCCCAGGCCACCCGGGACGAGAAGGCCCGCCGCGTGTCGCGCACACTGCTCGCGCGGTACGACCGCATCCAGCGGCGCGAGCGCTCGATCGCGCTGTTCGCCCTGCGCGGGCAGTCGTGCGGCCACTGCGACACGATGATCCCGATGCAGCGGCGCAACGTCATGGTCGGCACGGGCGCCCCCGAAGTGTGCGAGGGGTGCGGCGTTCTGCTGTACGCCGACGGCGAATGATGGTTGTTGAGGGCCCCGCCGACCTCTAAGTTTCGCGCGTGACCGCTCCCGACCGCCGGTTGCGCGCTCGCAGCCGTTGGGTGATGCCCCCCGCCCCCCAGCCGGACGCCGTGTCGGCGCTGGTTGAGGCGCTGCAGCTCCCCGAAACCGTTTGCCGCCTCGTGGCCGCGCGCGGCTACGCCGAGCCCGAGGCCGCCAAGCGCTTCCTGCGCCCCCGGCTCGAGCATCTGCACGATCCGTCCACGCTCCTGGATCTCGATCGCGCCGTTGAGCGGCTGGCGCACGCCATCCGTCGCGGCGAGACGATCCTCGTGCACGGCGACTACGACGTCGACGGCATGTGCTCCACCACGCTCATGGTGCGCACGCTGCGCGCGCTCGGTGCCCGCGCCGAGCCGTTCATTCCCCAGCGCCTCCGCGACGGATACGACCTCACCGACGCCGGCGTGCGGGCCGCGCTCGACGTGGGCGCGAAGGTCGTGCTCACCTGCGATTGCGGCACGAGCGCCGTGGCGCCGGTGCGCGCGCTGCAGCAGGCCGGGGTGGACGTGATCATCACCGACCACCATCTGCCCGGCGGACCGCTCCCCGAGGCGTTCGCCGTGATCAATCCCAAGCGCGCCGGCTGTCCGTCGCCCGACAAGGATCTCGCCGCGGTGGGCGTCGCGTTCAAGCTCGCGCTGGCGCTCGTGCGCGCGTTCGGCGAACGCGAGCAGTTCGTGTTCGAGATGCTCGACCTGGTGGCGCTGGCCACGGTGGCCGACATTGCGCCGCTCCGCGGCGAAAACCGCGTGTTCGTGCGCTACGGCCTGCGCATGCTCGCGGAGACGCGCAACGTTGGGCTTCGCGCGCTCATCCGCGCGGCCGGCCTCGATCGCAAGCCGCTCACCGCCGGCCGGGTGGGCTACATCCTGGCGCCGCGGCTCAACGCCGTGGGGCGGCTCGATCACGCCCTCCGCGGCGTGCAGCTGCTCATGGCGGAGAGCGAGGCCGACGCCAACCGGCTGGCCCGCGATTTCGAGGAGCTCAATGCGCGGCGCCAGGACATCGATCGCCAGACGCTCGATACGGCGACGCGTATGGTCGAGGCGCTCGACCTCGACCGGACCTTCGGGATCGTGCTCGCCGGCGAGGGGTGGCACCCGGGCGTGATCGGCATCGTCGCGTCGCGGGTCGTGGAACGCTTCGGCCGTCCGGCCATTCTCATCGCGCTCGACGGCGACGAGGGGAAGGGATCCGGCCGCTCGATCAGCCCGTTCGATCTGCACGCCGGAATCGGGGCGTGCCGAGATCTGCTGATCCGATTCGGCGGCCACCGGTCGGCGGCGGGCGTGACGATCGCGCGCCGCAACGTCGAGGCGTTCGCCGAACGATTCAACGACGTCGCGCGCGCCGCGCTCACCCCGGACGACCTCGTCCCCGAAGTCCGCGTGGACCTCGAGCTGCCCTTCGACGCCGCCACCGACCAGCTCGAATCGCTCCTGCGCCACCTGGAGCCGTGCGGGGCGGGGAACCCCGCGCCGGTGCTGGTGTCGCGCGGTGTGACGCTCGGCGCCCCGCCGCGCGTGGTCGGCAAGGATGGGCTGCGCCTCACGCTCCAGCACGCCGGCCACACCCTCGGCGCCATCGGATGGGGGATGGCCGAGCGAAAGAGCGAACTCGATCCGGCGCGTCCGGTAGACGTTGCGTTCCGCCTCGACCGCGACGAATGGAACGGCGAGCAGCGGCTGCAGGCGCGCCTCGCCGATTTCCGGAGCTGATCGTGCGCATCGTGGCCGGCAAATGGCGGGGACGGCGGATCAAGGCGCCGACCGACGACCGCGTGCGCCCCACGGCCGACCGCGTGCGCGAGGCGTGGATGAGCATCGTCTCGCCCTGGCTTCCCGACGCGCGGGTGCTCGACCTGTTCGCCGGCTCGGGCGCGCTGGGGCTCGAGGCCCTCTCCCGTGGCGCGGCCCAGGCCGACCTCGTGGAGATCGCGCCCCCGAGTCTCCGGTGCATTGGCGAGAACGTGAAGACGCTGGGGGCCGGAGCGGCGGCCGTGGTGCATCGCGCCGACGCCCTGCGCTTCGTGGCGGGCCTCGAACCGCATGCCTATGACGTGGCCTTCGCCGACCCGCCGTACGGCCTCGGACTCGCCACGCGAGTGGCCGAGGCGTGGCTCGCCGTGCCCTTCGCCGACCTCCTGGGGGTGGAGCATCGGAAGGACGAGGTCCTCCCCGGACCGGGGGAGCGGCGGACGTACGGCGATACGGTGATCACCATGTATCGCGCCGATTGACGGTGGGCGCGCCGCCGGCGCCGTGCTATCATTCGGCGGAGTGCGGGCCGGGATGACCTTCACCCTCGGGGTGTCATGACGCGCATAGCGATCTACGCGGGCAGCTTCGATCCGATCACGCGGGGCCACGAGGACCTGATGCTGCGGAGCCTCGGCTTCGTGGACCGGCTGGTGGTGGCCGTGACGACGAACCTCGCCAAGCAGCCGCTGTTCTCGGTGGACGAGCGGGCGGCGCTGATCCGCGCCGCCGTGGGGAACGAGGCCCGCATCGAGGTCCGCGCGTTCTCCGGCCTGCTCGTGGACTTCGCGCGCGAAGCAGGCGCCACGATGATCATCCGCGGCCTGCGCGCCGTGAGCGATTTCGAATACGAATATCAGATGGCACTCATGAACCGCCACCTGTCGCCGAGCCTCGAGACCATTTTCATGGTCCCGTCGCTCGACACGACGTACATCAGTTCGAGCCTCGTGCGCGAAATCGCGCGCTTCGGCGGCGACGTGAGCGGGCTGGTGCATCCGGCGGTCGTCGAGGCCCTGCGCGGGAAGTATCCGCGGGCATGAGCTTCCTGGCCGACGTGCGGGCGCGCGCCGCGGCGCTGCGAAAGCGGATCGTCTTTCCCGAGACCGCCGACGCCCGCACGATCGACGCCGTGCGTGCGCTCCGGAGTCAGGCGGTGGTCACGCCCCTCCTCGTGCTCGACCCCGAAGCGCCGGCGACACACGAAGCCGTGCGCGCGCTGGGCGGCGAGGTGTTCCATCCCGGCACCGATCCCCGCGCCGATCAGATCGCGCACCTGCTGTACGCGGCGCGCCACGAGAAGGGAATGACCGAGGCCGAAGCGGCGCGGCTCGCGCGCACGCCGTTGTACTTTGCCGACGGCCTCGTGCGGCTGGGCGTGGCCGACGGATGCGTGGCGGGCGCCGCGCACACCACTGCCGACGTGCTCCGCGCCTCGCTCGCGCTCATCGGGCCGGCCCACGGCGTGCGCACCGTGTCGAGCGCGTTCTACATGGTGGTGCCGCCCTTCCGCGGCACCGAACTCGACGAGGTGCTCACGTTCACCGACTGCGCCGTGATTCCATACCCCACCGTGGAGCAGCTCGCCGACATCGCCGTCGCCGCGGCGCGCGACCGGCGGCGGATCGTGGGCGACGATCCCATCGTGGCGTTTCTGTCGTTCAGCACCCGGGGGAGCGCCGGCGGCCCGAGCGTGAATCTCGTGCGAAACGCGCTGCAGCTCGCTCGGACCCGGGCGCCGGAGATCGCCTTCGACGGCGAAATGCAGGGCGACGCGGCGCTGGTGGCCGCCGTGGCGGCGCGAAAGATGCCGGGCAGCCCGGTGGGCGGACGCGCCAACGTGCTCGTGTTCCCCTCGCTCGACGCCGGGAACATCGCCTACAAGCTGGTCCAGCGGCTGGGCGGGGCCACGGCCATCGGCCCGATCCTGCAGGGGATGGCCCGCCCGATGAGCGACCTGTCGCGCGGGGCCGTGGCGCGCGATATTGTGGAGGTGGCCGCGATGGTCGCCTTGCAGTGCACACCGACCCCGTAGCGGGGAGGGGACAGATGGCGTTTTCGGCGGCGAAGACCAATGGCGTGCTTGTGGTGCACGTCGAGGGGCAGCTGATCGTCGGGAATCGGCAGGAGCTCAAGCAGCTGGTCCAGGAGGCGCTGGACCACGGCGAGCGGAAGTTCCTGATCGATTTCGCCAAGGCCGGGTACATCGACTCGTCGGGCCTCGGCGCCCTGGTGTCGATCTCCAAGAAGGTCCGGGAGACCGGCGGGGAGCTCCGGCTCTCCGGGCTCAACGACGACCTCCGCTCGCTCTTCGAGCTCACCAAGCTCGACACGCTCTTCGCCATCAACGACGGGCTCACGCAGGCGCTCACCGGGTTCTGACCCTGCCGTGACGAGCCCGCTCCGCCTGGTCGTCCGCCGCACCCCGGACATCCCGGTCGAGGTGTCGGTGCGGGTCCCCGGCGACCTGGAGGTCGTGCACGAGGCGGCGGAGCTCCTGACCCGGCATTGCTGCGCCGGGCTCACGCCATCGCCGCTCACCCAG
>JAGWRB010000252.1 GCA_028876725.1 Gemmatimonadota bacterium | reverse complement strand
TACGGCAGGTTCTGCACGGCGTACGTGGCTTTCTGCGGATCCGCGACGCGGTAGTACAGCACCGCGTCGATATCGATGGTGACGTTGTCCTTCGTGATGACCGGCTGGCTCGGGAAGTTCAGCACCTGCTCACGCAGATCGATGCGCGCCGCGGACCGCGACGCGATCCGCCGCTGGCCGCCGACGTCGGATTCCAGGAACCGCACGTCGATCTCGCGCGGCCGCTCGATGAACGGAATCAGGACGTTGAACCCCGAACGCGCGATGCGGTGAAACCGGCCCAGCCGTTCCACGACCATCACCTCGGCCTGACCGATGATCTTGAACGACTTCGACGCGACGAACAGCACGATGATGCCGAGGACGATCAGGGGGACGAGCGCGCTCATTGCGGTCTCCGTAGCTGGTGCGATGCTTGGATTGTACCCGGCGGCTACGACGGGAGCAACGCACCGGCGCCGTGCGAGGCCAGCCACGCGTAGGTGAGGGCATATACCCGTTCCCGGCCGAAGTCCACCGTGATCACGTGGCCGCCGTCGGATATCCACTCCAGCCGCTTCTCGGCCGCCCCCAAACGCGCCAACGCTCGCGTCGCCACCGCCGGCGCCACCCGATTGTCCTGTTGCGACTGGACGATCAGCGTGGGCGCCCGCACACGGCTCAGCGCGGTCGCAGCGGCGTCCGCCGTATCGCGCAAGCCCCGCAGTGCCGCCGGCGTGAAGACGCCGTAGGCCAGCCCGCGCGCGGCGGCCTCGGGGTCGCGGATCGAACGCGCGTCCTGCGACGACACGTACGGCGCCGCCAACCCGATCACGCGCGAGAGCGCGGCCGCCACCCGCAACCCGCCCGGCAGTTCTACATAGGGGGCCAGCAACACCAGGGCAGGAACCGCCGGGCGCTCCGCGACCGTCAGTACGGCCAGCGCGCCGCCCATCGACAACCCGACGACGCCCGTCCACGGGTGTTCCGCCGCGAGCGCGTCGTATGCCGCCACGGCTGCCTGCCGCCACTCGGCGGCATCTACATGCGCGAATGCCCGCACGGACCGCCCGTGCCCGGGCAGCAGCGGGGCCGCCACGGCGAACCCGTGCGCGTGCAGGAACTCGCCCAGCGCGCGCAGCGTCTGCGGCGTATCGCCGCCCCCGTGCAGGAGCAGTACGGCGGGCGCACCGGCCCGCTCGAGCACGAACCCCTCGGCGCCCACGAGCACGCCGTTCGCATTCCGCGGACGCGCCGCATCGGCCGCCTCCGCCCGCCGGGCGACGATGCGGTGAATCGCCGCCACGGCGGCCGCGGCTGCGGTGGCGGCGATCAGCGCGGGCCACATGGAAAGATCGTGTCCCGGGAAACCCGGCCGTTACCGGCCGGTTGCCTGGCGCGCCTCGTTCAGCGCGTTGGTCGCGGCGTCGAAGTGCGCCGCCAGATCCGCGATCTCCCGTGCCGTGCGCTCCGCGTCCCCGGCACGGATCGCCTCATTCACCGACGGGAACACCATGTTGGCGTATCCGTTGTCTTCGTCGGCCACGTAGATGAGGTTGCGGAACCAGTCGCGATTCACCAACCCCTGCGGCCGCGTGAGCGCCCGTTCCACCTGCCGCAGCGCCGCGTTGGTGTTGCTCAGCACGTCGCGCGAGGGATCGCCGGCGAGCACCGCGTCGCGCGCGGAATCGAACGACGCAGCGGCCGCCGCGAACCGCTCGAGCGACGCCGCCACCGGCGCCATCGTGGCCGTCCAGTGCTTCGCCGCTAACTCCTTGTCGATGGCCGGCAGATAGGTCTGCATGGTCCGCGCGAATTCTGAATAGTCATATGGTACGATCGGCGCGTCCGCCAGGCGCAGCACCATCGCCGCGCCGATCCGGCCCGCCGCCGCGTGATACTTGAAGCCCGGATCCCCGAACTTGGTCATCCAGGTGAAGTCGTCGTACTGCGAGTGGTACACGCCCCCGGGACCGCCGAAGCCCCACTCGGCGATCGGGATGCCCAGGTGATTGTAGAACCCGGCAAAATCCGACCCGCCGCCCGGATCGCCCATCGCCGGCTCCGCGCTGTCGGGAACGTGCGCGGCCAGCCGCCATTGCGCGTACACGCTGCCCCGACCGTTCGGGTCGGGCACCTCACGCGCGACGTCGCGCAGCGTCGAGCGCAATGACGGCGATCCGCCCCCACCGAACGCCACGCCCTGAGCCGCCACGTCCTGGTTGAGGTACGCCACCGCGCCATGCAGAAGGCGCAACGAGTCGTCTTCCACGTATTCCGTGGAGCCGATCAGCCCCCATTCTTCCGCGTCCCACGTCGCGAACACGATCGTGCGGAGCGGCCGGTGCCCGTGTTTGATCTCGTCCGCCACGGCCTTCGCCGCCTCCAGCACGCTCACCGTGCCGCTCACGTTGTCCGCCGCGCCCGGCCCCCAGGCGTCCCGATGGCCGCCGATGATGACCATCTCGTCCGGGAACTCGCTCCCCCGCACGATGCCGAAGGTATCATAAATCTTCTTGTATCCCTTGGTGGCGCGGTCGTCGCGCACTTCCACGCGCGCCCGCACCGGGCCCGGCCCCACGTGGTAGCGGAACGCCAGCCCGCCCTGCCATGACTGCGCCGGAATCGCCGCGCCGCGTAAGTCCTGCAGCAAGGCCGTGGCGTTTCCGTAGCCGATGTCCACCACCGGGATGTGCGGCACGTCCATCTGGTCGAGCGACAGTCGCTTCGCGCCTTCGGTGCTGGGATATCCCGGCGTCGATGGGTCGCCGTCGACGTTGAGAATGCTCCCGCGCTGCACTCCCGACGCATTGCGCATCGGCCCCTCGGGGTACACGTCGCCGCGCACGTACCCGTCGTCCTGCGGATCGCTGTAGATGATGAGCGCGATCGCGCCGTGCTTCTCCGCCTCACGCGCCTTGATGCCGCGGAAGCTCCGCCCGTACCGCGCGATCGCGATCTTTCCCTTGACCGACACGCCGATCGAGTCGAGCCGCGCGTAGTCCTCGATCAGGCCATAGTTCACGTATACCACGTCGCCCGTCACGTCGCCCACGCCGCTGTACCCGTTCACCGTCGGATACTGGGCCAGCCGCGACGCCGGATCACCCACGACCGCGGGCTCCGGGAGGTGCAGCTCGCGCGTTCCGTGATCCACCCGCCAGAGATGCACCGCGGTGGGAATCGGCATCCACACGTCGTACGTGCGCGTTTCGGTCTCGAGGCCCCACTGCTTCATCTGCGCGATCACATAGTCGCGCGTGCGCACCTGCGCCGGCGTGCCCGAAACGTGCGTCTCGGCCGACAGGAACTTTGAATGGGCCTCCGCGCTCGCCGGCGACGGACGCGTGATGGCGTCGGCTTCGAGTGCGCGCTCGCGTTGCGCCGCGCTCGCGGTGTAGCCCGGCATCTGCTGCGCCGCGGCGGGAACGGAAGCCAGAAACAGGGAGCCGAACAGGAAACGCCGGATCATCAGGGAGCACTCGCGGTGAAGGGTTCCCACGAATTAAACCCCGGCGGCGCGACCGGCAATGCCCCGCGGTCAGCTCACCCGCCGCTCGCGCGCGAACACAATCGCCACGAGCAGCGCTGCCCCCAGCACCGCCACGCCCGCCAACGGCGCCAGCGCCGGCAGATGGGGGCCCAGCACGTCCCGGCCGTACGTGCGCCGCGCCCATCGTTCCAGCCACGCCCCCAGCGGCTCCCGCGCGACGCGCTCGAACGCCGCCGCCGGATCGTCCGACGATGTCCAGAACGCCCCGAACTTCGCCCGCCCCAGTTCGTGCACCATGTCGGAAAGCATCCACCGATCATTCGGGCCGAGCGCGGGTTCCGCCAGCATCCACCCCGCCAACGCGATGTTGAGGTCCAGCACCTGCGATCGCCAGGTGCTGTCGTCCCGCGGCGTGATCGTCGGCTCATTGAACGCCGCGACGCACGCGGAGTCTGCCCCGGCCGTGCATGCGACGGCCCGGGGCGACAGCTGTTGTCGAACGAACCAGGTCCAGGTGTCGAGTCTGGCCGCGTCGAACCCTGCCTCCAGCGGTCTGAAGCGCCACCGGAGTTCGTCCAGATACGGCGGCGATTCCCGGTTCCAATCGATGCTCTCGGCGGAGCGCCACCCCGTACGCGACAACCAGCGCGCGATCCCGGGCCCCGGTTTGCCGAACGTTGCGAAGAGCGCGCACGCACCGAGAATCGTCCGATCGGAACCGACGCGCGCGCCGTTCGTGAACGCCAGATTTCGCACGTACTGCATGGCGTCGCGCGCATTCGCGGGATTGAACCGCAGCCGCACCACGACGCGGCACACGTTGGCACTCGAGTCCGGCGGAAACACCGTGGCGTAGTCCCAGCCGCCGGAGGCCACCGGCAGCCCGTTCATCGACTTCGTCGTGTCGAAAACAATGGCCACCGCCGCCGGATACCGCGTGCCCGGATCGTAATCGCGCCACGCATGCTCGTATGCGGCGATCACACGAGGCCGGATCGAGTCGGCGAGCTGATGGTCCACGAGCACCGTGAGGCCGGATCGCGCCCCGGCCAGCACGCCTGGTGTGAATACCGAATCGCGAATTTGGAGCAATCGCAGGTGAAGCGCCGCCCGGCTCAACCGTTCGGTGGCGTCTG
>JAGWRB010000251.1 GCA_028876725.1 Gemmatimonadota bacterium | reverse complement strand
CGATCGAGAGGACGAAGCCCGCGATACCGGGGAGCGTGAGCACCGCTTTGCTCTCCGCCAGCAGCGCCAGCATCATCAAGACGTAGATCGCCAGCGCGAAGTCCGCCAACAGTCCGGGAACGCGATAGACGGCGACCATGAACACGACCACGAGCGCCAGCCCCACCATCGCCGCCCCCACGCCGCTCAGGCCGCGCCCCGGCAGCAGGAACGCCGCGAAGAACGTGCCCACCGCGATCGTGACCATCGCCGAGCGGTGGTCGAGCGCCCACGCCACCACGCGGCGGTAGTTCTGCGCCTGCACGTTGAACCACGTATTGAACTTCACGAGCTGCCGCGAAATCCACGCCCGCTCGTGCGGCTCCTGGTGCGGATCGGACCAGTACGCCGACAGCATCGGGTCCAGCGAGAACGACACGAACAGCGACACGGCCACGGCGCACGCGATGGTGAGCGCGAACGGCTTGAACCACTGCCCGCCCATGCCGGGCATGAATCCGATGGGCACGAACACGGCGAGAATCGAGAACGTCGTCGCCGCCACGGCGAGCCCGATCTCGTCGGTGCCGTCGTGCGACGCCGTGTAATGGTCCTTTCCCATCTCCACGTGACGCACGATGTTCTCACGCACCACGATCGCGTCGTCGATCAGAATGCCGATGGCCAGCGACAGCCCGAGCAGGGACATCGTCTCGAGCTTGAACCCCATCGCCCATACGGCGATAAACGACGCCACCACCGACACCGGCAGCGCGAGCCCCGTGATCACCGTGGACCGCCATGAATTCAGGAACAGGAACACCACGAGCACGGTGAGCAGCGCGCCCTCGAGCAGCGCCTCCTCCACGTTGTGCACGGCCGCCGTGACGCGCACGCCGGAATCCTTCACGAGGTCCATGCGCGTGCCCGCGGGCAGCGTCTTCTGGATCTCGGCCACCCGCGCCCGCACCTTGTCGCTCACGTCGGTGGTGCTGTAGCCCTTGGCCTTCTTGACGTCGATGCCCACCGCCTCGTGCCCGTCGTACAGCGCCAGCGTGCGCGCCTCGGCGGTGCCGTCCTTCACGTCGGCCACGTCGCCCAGACGGACCACCTGGCCATTCCGCTCCGATACGATGAGCTGCTTGAATTCGTCCGGCGTCTCCATCCGCCCCTTGAGGCGGATCGACCGCTCGTCGAGCGTGCCGATCACCCGCCCCACGGGCGCCGCCAGGTTCTGCGCCTGCAGTGCCGCCACCACCTGCGCCACGCTCACGCCGGCGGCCTGCAGCGCCGACGGCCGCACCTCCACCGTCAGTTCGCGATCAACGTTTCCGAATACCTCCACGTCGGCCACGCCGGGGATGGCCCGGAGCTGCCGCGTGATGTCGGGGTCGGCCAGCCGCGTCAGCTCGGCCGGCGACAGCACGGTCGACGACAGCGCCAGCGAGACGATCGGCCGGTCGGTGTCGTTCATCTTCTTGATCACCGGTTCCTTCATCTCGTCGGGCAGATCCGAGCGGATCGACGAGATCCCGTCGCGCACTTCCTGCGTGGCGACGTTGAGATCCTTGCCGAAGTAGAACTCGATGATCACCTGCGCGTAGCCGTCGAACGCCTGCCCCTGCACCTGCTTCACGCCGTTGATCGCCGAGATCTGGTCCTCGACGGGCTTGAGCACCTGCTTCTCCACCACGTCGGGCGAGGCGCCGGGGTAGGGAATGCCCACCGAGACGTACGGCGGCGCGACGTCGGGAAACTCGTCGGTCTTCAGCTTGAACAGCGCGAACAGGCCGAACGCCGCCAGCGCCAGCATCGTGACGATGGTGAGCAGCGGCCGCTTGATGGCGAAATCGGAAATGACCATGAGGCGCTCGCTATTCCTTGACGTCGGTGGGCGCGCTCACCTTCACCGGCGTGCCGGGCGAGATGCCCCGCGCCGCGCCCACGAGAATCGTGTCCCCCGCCGCGAGGCCGTCGCGGATCTCCACCGTCTCGGCCACGTTGTCGCGAATCCCGAGCTCCACGGCCACCGGCGTGGCCTTGCCCTGGCGCAGCCCCATGACCGTGGGGCGCACGCCGTGCTGGTTCACCGCCGACAGCGGAATCACCGGCGACTCGCGCGTCGCGGTGGACACGCGCCCCTCGGCGAACAGTCCGCCCACGAGCGAGTTCCCGGCGTTCGGAATGCGCGCCGTGATCGCCACCTGCCGCGTGACGGGATCGGCGGTGGGGTTCACGCGCGTGATGTGCCCCGTGAAGCTCCGCCCCGGATACCCCGTGACCTCGAACCGCACCGGCTGGCCGATCTGCACCTCGGCCATCTCGTTCGCCGGCACCGACGCCTCGAGGCGCATCGTCGCCGGATTCACGATCGAGAACATCGCGCCGCCGGCCGACAGGTAGTCGCCGCCGCTCACGTTGCGCGCGCTGATCACCCCGTCGAACGGCGCCGTGATGCGCGTCCGATCGAGCGTCTTCTGCGCGTTGGCGTACACGGCCTTCGCGTTGTCGAGCTGCGTCTGCGCCGCCATCGCCGCGTTGCGCGCGTTCTCCAGGTCGCGATCGGCGATCGCGCCCACCTTGATCAGCGCCTCGCTGCGCTGGAGGTTGCGCTGTGCGATCTCGTTCGCGTTCTGCGCCGTGGCCACCGCCGACTTGGCCGACAGCGCCTGATCGCGCAGCGCCGTGTCGTCGAGGCGCGCGAGCAGCTCGCCTTTGCGCACGCGCTGCCCCGCCTCGACGTACGTCTCGAGCACCGCGCCCGCCACTTCGGCGCGCACCACCGCCTGCTCGTCTGGCTGGAGCGAGCCCGAGATCTGTGGGCCGGTCTCGATCTTCCGCACCGCGACCACCGCGATGTTCTCCGGTCCGATGGTCACGCCCGTGTCCGCGGGCTCGGCGTCGGCCGACTGTCGGTTGCACGCGCCCGAGGCGAGCAGCGCAGCGGCGGCCAGCGCCAGACGAACGGCGCGCGCGGT
>JAGWRB010000250.1 GCA_028876725.1 Gemmatimonadota bacterium | reverse complement strand
GCCGTCCGGCATCACCGAAGTGGAGAAGCGTGCGGTGCGCGATTCCGCGCTGGGCGCGGGCGCAAAGGAAGTCTTCATGGTCGCCGAGCCGATGGCCGCGGCCATCGGCGTCGGGCTTCCTGTCGAGACGCCGACCGGCAACATGGTGATCGACATCGGCGGCGGCACGACGGAAATCGCCGTCATCGCGCTCTCGGGCATCGTGAGCGACACGTCGATCCGTACCGGCGGGGACGAACTCGACATCGCCATCGTCCAGTTCCTGCGCAAGAACTACAACCTGCTCATCGGCGAGCCCACGGCCGAGCAGGTGAAGATTCAGATCGGGTCGGCGGCGCCGGTCGGCGACGAGCGCGAGATGGAGGTCAAGGGACGCGACCTCGTGTCGGGCATCCCCAAGACGGTGCGCGTGCATTCCAGCGAAATCCGCGAGGCCATTCAGGAACCCGTCCAGCAGATCGTCGACGCCGTGCGCCGGGCGCTGGAGATCACGCCGCCCGAGCTGGCCAGCGACATCGTGGACCGCGGCATCGTGATGACCGGGGGCGGGGCACTCATTCGCGGCCTCGATCTCCTGCTCAGCCAGGAAACCAGCCTCCCGATCCACGTCGACGAGGATCCGCTTACCTGCGTCGTGCGGGGCACCGGCCGTATCCTGGACGACGAGGAGAAGTACTGGTCCGTGCTGAGTAGCTGAGGGCGGCCGTGGCTCGCGCTGCCCGCTCCGGCACCCGCCTCGACGTCGTGGTGCTCGCGTTCTGCGTCCTGCTGTCGGCGTTCGCGATGGCGCTGCCGCAGTCCACGCGCGAGCCGATTGCCGGCGCGCTGCGCCGTACGCTCATGGCGCCGCTGGTCACGGTGCAGCGCGGGGCCGAGCAGTGGCGTGTGGCGTGGCTCGAGTCCGAGCGGCTGGCGCTGGGGCGCGACTCGCTGGCCGCGGCCGCCGCCGACGCCACCGCACTCCGGACCGAGAACGAACGACTCCGCGGGCTCCTCGGGCTGGGCAGCCGCCTGCAGTGGGGGATCATCCCGGCCGAGGCGCTGCAGGAACGGGGCCGCCCGGGCGACGTCATCACGTCGCTGGTGTTGAGCGCCGGCCGTAACGCCGGCATCACGACCTACAGCCCCGTCGTCGGACCCGACGGCGTGATCGGACTCGTGCAGAGCGCCGATCCGGGGACGAGCGTGGTGATGCTGTTCTCGCACCCCGACTTCCGGGCCAGCGCGATGACCCTCGACGGGTCGGTGTTCGGCATCGTGTACCCGCACGCGGCGTCGGGTTCGTCGGGATATCTGCTCGAGCTGCGCAACGTGGCCTTCCGCACGCTGCTCAAGCCCGGCACGGAGATCATCACCTCGGGCCTCGGCGGCACCTTCCCGCGCGGCATTCCCGTGGGCACGGTGCTCTCGGAGATCACGACGACCGAGGGGTGGTCGCGCACGTATCTCCTGCGCCCGGCCGTGAACCCGGCGAACGTGACCTCGGTGATGGTCATGACGCCGCAGCGCGCGACGCAGGGGGTGGGGAACGCGTGGGTCGACTCGGCGGCGGTGGACTCGGCGCATGCCCGCCTCCAGGCGGTGGCCGATTCGATGGCCAAGCACGCCGCGGCGGTCGAGGCACAGCGGCGCAAGGCCGCCCTCGACAGCGCCCGTCGCGACAGCGTGCGCGCCGACTCCGCGCGCCGGGCGGCAGGGGGAGGCGGCCAATGAACGCCGCGCGCACCCTTCGCAGCGTCCTGGTGGTGGCCGTGCTGGTCGTGCTGCAGTTCGTCGTCCAGCCGCTGATGCCCTGGCGGGTGTCGCCTGACTTTCTGGTCATGGCGCTGCTGTACGCGGCCGTGCGTCTGCGGCCCGGGGGCGCGGCGGTGCTGGGGTTCGGCCTGGGGCTGGCCACCGACTCGCTGGCGCTGTCGGGGTTCGGCGCGGGCGCGCTGGCCATGAGCGTGGTGGGATTCGGCGCGTCGTGGCTCAAGGCGGCCTTCTTCGCCGATACGGTGGCGATCAACGCCGCGTTCCTGTTCCTCGGCAAGCTGGCGTACGATTGGGTGTACGTGCTCGTGCTGCATCAGATGGGGATGGGCGCCACGCTGGCGCAGCTCTTCGTCTGGTCGGTGCTGTCGGCGGCGTTCACCGCGGTGGTGGGCGTCGTGGCCATGGCCGTGCTCCGCCCGCTTGGCGGCGGCGTGGACGGGGATCGGGGGCGGTGAGCTTCCACCCCAACGAGGTGGCGCGCCGGGCGCGCGTCGCGCTCGGGCTGATCGGACTGGCGTTCGGGGTGCTGCTCGCGGCGTTCTTCCGCACGCAGGTCATACGCAATCAGCAATGGTCGCTGCGGTCGGAGGAGAATCGCCTGCGCGAGGTGCCATTGCCGGCGCCGCGGGGCAACATCTTCGACCGCACGGGGAAGATCATCGCCGAGAACGTGGTCGGGTACACCGTGTCGATCCTGCCGCAGTCGCTCGATTCGCTGAAGGGCACACTGCGGCGGGTGGCGACGCTGGTGCCGCTGAGCAAGGGCGAGATGGACGCGGCGCTGCGCCGCTACAACCGGAGCCCGGTGCGCCCCACGGTGATTCTGCCCGATGCGAGCTTCGATGAGATCTCGGTGCTCGAGGAGCACCGCATCGACCTCCCCAACCTGATCATCCAGTCGTCGCCCAAGCGGTTCTATCCCGAAGGGGGCGACGTGGCGGCGTTCGTGGGCACCATCGGCGAGGTCAGCGATTCCGAGCTGACGCTGCCCGCCTACGCCGGGTACAAGCCGGGGCAACTCGTGGGGAAGCAGGGGCTCGAGCGTGAGTACGAGACGCAGCTGCGCGGGCGCGAGGGGAGCCGGTTCGTGGAGGTGGACGCGCGGGGACGGGTGGTGCGCGACGTCGGCGCGCGCGCCGATCTGCAGCCGCAGCAGGGCAAGCCGCTGTACACCAACATCGATCTCGACCTGCAGGAGTACATCGCGCACGTGTTCGGCGATTCGCTCACGGGCGGGGCGGTGGCGATCGAGCCGCGCACGGGCGCGGTGCTCGCGCTCTACAGCGCCCCGAGCTGGGACCCGAATCAGTTCGTGGGCGGCGTGTCGGTGGCCTATTACGATTCTTTGCTGAACGATACCCGGGCGCCGCTGTACAACAAGGCGACGCAGGGTACGTATCCGCCCGGCTCCACCTGGAAGCTCGCCACGTCGGTGATCGGCCTCGAAGACAGTCTCGTGAGCATGGACGCGCACATGCCGCAACCGTGCACGGGCCGGTACCTGTACGGGAACCGGTATTGGCGCTGCCACGACCTGAACGGTCACGGGAACCTGAATCTCGCCGAGGCGATCGAGAAGTCGTGCGACATCTACTTCTATCAGCTCGGGCTCAAGATCGGGCTCAGCCGGCTCATCGCCGGCGGCCTCAAGCTGGGATTCTTCGATCCCAGCGGCATCGACCTGCCGGAAGACAACGCGCCGCGATTCCCGAATCGCCTCCAGTATTTCGATCAGAAGTACGGCCCGCGCGGGTGGACGCAGGGCGCCACGGTCATGAACATGTCCATCGGCCAGGGGGAGAACGCCCAGACCGTGATCAACATGGCCAAGTTCTACACCGCGCTCGCGGAGAACGGCGTGGAGGCCACGCCGCAGATCGCGGCGCGTCCGCCCGAGCTGCACCGGATCTTCACGCTGAGCGACGATCAACTCGCCAGTCTCCGCGCGGCGCTCGTGGGCGTGGTGCAGGCCGGGGGCACCGCGGCGAGCGCGCAGATTCAGGGCGTGGTGCTCGCCGGAAAGACGGGCACGGCGCAGACCGGCATCCGGAGGAACGGCGTCGAGTTGAATCACGCCTGGTTCGCGGGATTCGCGCCGGCCGATGATCCGAAGATCGTCGTGGTCGTCATGATTCAGTTCGGCGGCGAGGGGCCGCGCGCGGCGCGCGTCGCGTCGTCGATCATCGGCCACTATCTCAAGAGCAGCGTGACGTCGCTGGTGGAGACCGGCGGATGAGCGGCCCGCGGCGGGTTTCCCTCGATTGGCCGCTGGTGGCGGCCGCGATCGTGCTGTCGATGTACGGCATCGCCGTCGTCTACTCGGCGGGGCAAACCGACGTGCCCACGGCGGTCGCGCATGCCTACCGCCAGCAGACGATGTGGTTCGCGCTGGGTCTGGTTGGCGCGTACGCCGTGAGCCGCGCATCGGCGCGGCTCATCGAATGGGCCACAGTGCCGGCGTACGTGGGAACCGTCTTGGTGCTCCTGATGCTCCTGTTCTTCGGCAAGGGCGCCGGAACGGCCGCCGACACCAAGAGTTGGCTGGCGGTGGGCGGCATCCGGCTGGGCCAGCCGTCGGAGCTCGCCAAGATCACCGTGGTGATGATGCTGGCCAAGGTGCTGGCTGCGAATCGCGAGGCGCCGTCGTCGCTGCTCGAGCTCTGGAAGCCGGCGCTCGTCGTGGGAATTCCGTGGCTGGAGATCATGCTCCAGCCCGATCTCGGCACGGGCATCGTGTTCGTCGGCATTTTCTTCCTGATGCTGTTCTGGGCCGGTGTCGCGTGGGAGCTGCTGGTGCTCGTCGCCAGCCCGGTGGTGAGTCTGGTGCTGGCCTTCAACACGAGTCTCTGGGGCGCGTGGTTCCTGCTCCTGCTCGCGCTCGTGCTCTGGTACAAGCCGTACTTGTGGGAGGGCGTGGCCGTCGTCTCGGCCAACGTGATCGCGGGCGTGGTGGCGCCGCTGCTGTGGGATCACCTGCAGCCGTACCGGCAGGCGCGGCTCAAGGTCTTTCTCGATCCGTCCAGCGACCCGCTCCGCACCGGCTATCACGTGATCCAGTCGCAGGTGGCCATCGGCTCCGGCGGATGGCTGGGCAAGGGCTTCACCATGGGAACGCAAAAGCGGCTCGCCTTCCTCCCCGAGCAGCACACCGACTTCATCTTCTCGGTGGTGGGCGAGGAGCTGGGCTTCGTGGGCGTCACCGTGGCGCTCGCGCTGTTCGGGTTCCTGTTCTACCGCGTGGTGCGCGTGGCGGCGCGGGCCAGCGACTCGTACAGCAGTCTCGTCGCGTTCGGCCTGCTGGCCATGTGGTTCACGCACGTCGTCGAGAACGTGGGGATGACGCTCAATCTCACGCCCGTGACCGGCATCCCGCTGCCGTTCTTCAGCTACGGCGGCTCGTTCATGTTCGCGAGCTGGCTCGCGGTGGGGATCCTGGTGCGCATCTCGAGCGAGGGGCGCGGCGCCGGGGCCGGGCAAATCGCCCTCTAGGCCGGCGGCACTTCCCCCGCTCGCGGGCGCCCGCCAGATTTGACGGATGGCTTGGTTCCGGAAGGAGAAGAAGCCCCGCCAGCCGCGGCGCGAGAAGCTCGAGATCCCCGCGGATGTCTGGGAGAAGTGCGAGGCCTGCGGCCACACGGACATTCGCGAGAAGTTCGTGCGGAATCTCAACGTGTGCCCCAACTGCGATCACCATCGCCGCATCCGGGCCCACGAATACGCCGCCATCCTCCTCGACGACGGAACCATGGAGGAGCTGGAGATCGATCTCCGCTCCACCGATCCGCTTGGCTTCCCCGACTATCCGGCGCGCCTCAAGAAGGCCACCAAGAACGCCGGCGACTCCGACGCCCTGCTCGCCGCCACCGGCATGATCGACGCCGCTCCGGTGAATCTCGGCGTGATGGACTTTGCGTTCATGGGCGGCTCCATGGGCTCGGTGGTGGGTGAGAAGATCGCGCGCCTGGGCCAGCGCTCGCTCGAGCGGAAATATCCGCTGATCATCGTGTCGGCGTCGGGCGGCGCGCGCATGCAGGAGGGCGTGCTCTCGCTCATGCAGATGGCCAAGGCGTCGGCCGTGCTCGCGCAACTCGCGGAACGGCGCATCCCGTACGTCTCGATCCTCACCAACCCCACCACCGGCGGCGTGAGCGCGAGCTACGCGATGCTGGGCGACGCCATCATCGCCGAGCCCGGCGCCGTGATCGGGTTCGCCGGTCCGCGCGTCATCAAGCAGACCCTCGGCCAGGATCTCCCCGAGGGATTCCAGACGTCGGAGTTCCTCCTCGACCACGGCATGCTGGACACGGTCGTGCACCGCAAAGACCTCAAGCAGACGGTGAGCCAGCTGCTCCGTCACATGACCGGGAAACCGGCGGCCTCGGGGTGGACGTCGACCTGATTCTGTACCAGGACGCGCTGCAGTACCTCTTCGCGCGGACCACCGGCGGGTACAAGTTCGGCCTCGAACGCACCGAGGCGCTGCTCGAAGCGGCGGGAAATCCGCACCGCGCGTTTCCCGTGCTGCACGTCGCCGGCACGAACGGCAAGGGCAGCGCGGTCGCCACGGCGGCCGCCCTGCTGCAGGCGCGCGGGATGCGCGTGGGCAAGTACACCTCGCCCCACCTCGTCGATTTCCGCGAACGCATCATGGTGAATGCGGCGGCTATTCCCGGGCACGAGGTCGTGAAGTTCGTGGAGGAATGGACGCCCCTCGTCGAGCGGCTGGGCGCCACGTTCTTCGAAGCCACCACGGTGCTCGCGTTCGCCCACTTCCGCGATCAGCAGGTGGATGTGGGCGTCATCGAGACGGGCCTGGGCGGCCGCCTCGACTCGAGCAACGTGGTGGATCCGGTTTCGGCCGGTGTCGTCTCCATCGGCTTCGACCACACCGAATATCTCGGCGATACGCTCGAGGAAATCGCGCGCGAGAAGGCCGGCATCTTTAAACCAGGCCGGCCGGCCGTGATCGGCGAGCCCGATCCGCGCATCCGGGGGCTGTTGGCCGAACACGCCGTTGCGGCCGGCGCGTCGGAGGTCCGCATCGTGGCCGAGCGGACGCGCGTCGAGGAGCTGACGGTGGACGGGCAGGGCACCGAGATGGTGCTCTCGGCGCTCGGAGGCCGGCGCCGGCTTCGCACGCCGCTCACCGGCGCGCACCAGGCGGCGAATCTCGCGTTCACGCTGGAGTGGCTCGACGCGGCGGGGCCGCGCTTCGCGGTGTCGCTCGACGACGCGGCCGAGCATCTGCACGAGATCTACATCCCCGGGCGCTTTCAGCGGGCCGGGCGGTACCTGTTCGACGTGGCGCACAACGGCGACGGCGCGCGCGTGCTCGCCCGCACCCTGGCACGCGTCGCGCCGCCGGCGCCGGTCGTCGCGCTGGTCTGCGCGTTGGGGGACAAGGACTGGCGCGAGATCCTCGAGGCGCTGGCGCCGCAGGTGGCGCGGTTCGTATTCACCAATGCGCCCACCGCACCCGAAAGCCGTGCCTGGACGTTGGCGGAGGTGGCCGAGTTCGCGACCGCGCGCGGGTGGGTCTGCGAAGCCGATCCGGACTTCGATCGCGCGCTCGCCCGGGCCGGCGCGCTCGGAGAAACGGTGCTCATCACGGGGTCGTTCCACACGGTGGGCGACGCGATGCTGCGCTTGCACGTATCTCCGCTTCCCCAATAGCTTTAGGGATGGCCAAAGGCGCGCTTCCCGGCTTTCGGGATTTCTACCCCCAGGAATTCGCAGAACGCGATTACCTCCTCAAGCATTGGCGCGACGTCGCGCGCCGGTTCGCGTTCGTCGAGTACGACGGTCCGCCCCTCGAGCCGCTCGATCTGTACACGAAGAAGAGCGGGGACGAGATCGTGGGCCAGCTCTACAACTTCACCGACAAGGGCGGCCGCGAAATCTCCCTGCGCCCCGAGATGACGCCGACGTTCGCGCGCATGGTGGCCGCCAGGGCCAACGCGCTGCGCAAACCCGTGCGCTGGTTCTCGGTGCCGCAGCTGTTTCGCTATGAGCGCCAGCAGAAGGGCCGCCTGCGCGAGCATTTCCAGTTGAACGTCGACATCGTGGGCGAGGTCGACGTGGCGGCCGACGCCGAGCTGCTCAGCGTGGCGATCGAGATCGTACGGGTTTTGGGGCTCACGCAGAACGACGTGCGCGCGCGGATTTCCGACCGGCGTCTGCTGCGCGCGCTGCTCGCCACGCTCGGCGTGTCTGAGGAGCAGTCGGGCGGCGTGTTCGCGGTGATCGACAAGATCGAGCGCCAACCGCTCGACATCTCGCGCGAAAAGCTCAGCGCGCTGGGGCTCGCCGACGGCGTCGTGGAACGAATCATCGGGCTCACCGGACGCGTATCGCTCGACGGGCTGCGCGCCGAGTACGGCGCGGACGCCGCGGTGAACGAGTGTCTGGGCGAACTCGGCCGGTATTTCGACTGCCTGGACGCGCTGGGCGTGGGCGCGTGGGCCGAGCTCGATCTCAAGATCGTGCGCGGCCTGGCATACTACACCGGCATCGTGTTCGAGCTGTTCGACGCGCACGGCGAGTTCCGCGCCATCTGCGGGGGCGGGCGGTACGACACGCTGCTCAAGTCGCTCGGCGGGGTGGACCTCCCCGCGCTCGGCTTCGGGATGGGGGATGTGGTGCTGGGCGAGCTGCTCCGGCACCGCGGGCTCATGCCGGCGACGCTGGCCGGCCCCGACTACTGGGTGGCCTACAGTGAGCCGGCGCAGCGCGCCGAGGCGATGCGTGTTTCGCAGGCGCTGCGGAGGGCGGGCGCGAGCGTGGAATACGCCCTCCGCCCTCAGCAGCTCGGGCGCCAGCTCAAGGCGGCGAGCGCGGCCGGGGCGCCGGAGGCGGTGATCCTGCGCGAAGACGGCACCCTGATTCTCAAGTCCCTCGCCTCGGGCGAGGAGCGAACCGTTAGATTGAGCGAGGGCCGGCTGGTCTGAGCCGGCGCTTCCCACCACACCCTACGCATGGCTGACGACAAGAAGCTCACGCCGCGCGCCGAAGATTTCAGCGCGTGGTACAACGAGGTGGTGCTCCGCGCGGAGCTGGCCGACTACTCGCCGGTGCGCGGCTGCATGGTCATACGCCCCGCTGGCTACGGCATCTGGGAGCGGATGCAGCGCGCGCTCGATGATCAGTTCAAGGCCACGGGCCATCAGAACGCGTACTTCCCGTTGTTCATCCCCAAGAGCTTCCTGGAGCGCGAGGCGGCGCACGTCGAGGGGTTCGCCCCCGAGACGGCGGTGGTGACGCACGGCGGCGGCAAGCAGCTCGAGGAGCCGCT
>JAGWRB010000006.1 GCA_028876725.1 Gemmatimonadota bacterium | reverse complement strand
GTCCTTGTCCGCGAACACCGCCCCCTTCTCGAACCTCGGCTCCTGCACCTCCTGCGCGAACTTCACGTTCGACGGGAAGCAAGCTTGGCACGATTGCCCACGGAACCCCTTCGCCATCCCATTGTCGAGGCGCAGGCGGCGCCCAAACGGGCACCAAACGTGAGGACCGGCTCCCCGAACTGCAGGGCACGAACCCCCTGATCCTGCCCGCGCCTGGACTCGACCCGCCCTCACCGCAATCTCGAGCGGGCGCGGCGCCTCAAGGCGTTCGGTGCGACGGATCGCCGGCGCCGGCGGCGCCGAGCACGATGGCGGCGTTGCGGCGGAGCCCGTTCAGCTTCGCCCGCTTCATCGGCGAGCCCTTGAACGCGGCGCGGAAGTCCTCCACGCTTATCGAGAGAATCTCTGCGGCGAGGGTGCGTGCGTCCTTCTCACCAATGACCGCCCTCGCTTCAAACGCCGGCTCCTGCACCTCGCGCGAGAACTTCAAATTCCACGGGCACACTTCCCCACACACGTCACACCCATACAGGTGTTCACCTTCTGCAATCGCCGCATGGAACGCCGGCGGAATCTCCCCCTTCAGCTCGATGGTCAGATACGAGATGCACTTCGTCGCGTCAAGCACGCGCGGCTCCACGAACGCCTGCGTCGGACACGCGTCCAGACAGGCCCGGCAACTCCCGCAGTGATCGGTCGCGAACGGCGCGTCGGGCGCCAGCTTCAAATCCAGCAGCAGCTCGCCCAGAAAGAAATACGACCCGAGCTTGGGGTTTATGAGATTCGTATTTTTCCCGAACCACCCCAGCCCCGCCTGCCGCGCCAAATCCCGCTCCAGAATCGGCCCGGTGTCCACGTACGGCTTGCCGCGCACGGCTCGGCCCACCGCGTCCTCGATCAGCCGATGCAGCGCGTTCAACCGGTCGGCGATCAGCTCATGGTAATCATCGCCGCGCGCGTATCGCGCCACCGGCCCGCCGGGCGCCTTGCCCCCGTAATCGAGCGCCACCACCACGGCCGACTGCACACCGTCGAACGGCAGGCGGGTATCTCGCCGCTTCTCCGCTCCCCGCGCGAGATACGCCATCTCCCCAGCGTAGCCGGCGTCGATCCAGCGTTCGAACGCGGGCGACGTCTCCGCCGGGCCCAGCCGCGCAATACCCACGAGATCGAACCCGAGCGCGTACGCGTGCGCCTTGATGCGCTCTTCCAGCGACGCGGTCACGGCTCGCGCACGGCCCACCGCGCGTACCGCACCACGTCGGCCGCGGGCGGCACGAAGTCATAGCTCCCGTACGCGGTGTGCATGCGCCAGCGCACGTACTCGCGCGACGGCAGGGGCAGGAACGGAAATCGGCGGTACCACCCGCGCTCGCGAAACCGCCACGCCACGCGCACCAACGCGACGCCGGTGGCGGGATTCGCCACCGATCGAAGCGCCAACTGGAGGGAGAGCCGAGTCCAACCCATGCCCACAATCTACAGAAACGAGGTCCCGTCCAGCGAACCCGGGATCGGCAGCCCCAGCGCCGCCAAACTGCTCGGCATCACGTCGGTGGTCCGGCGCGGCGCCCGCGCCAGGGGGCGATTCACCAGTAGCGGCACGCTCATGTGCTCCCGGTGCAGCGCGCCGTGCGAGCTCACGTGCGGAATGGGCTCGTAGCGCGCGCGAAAATCCCAGTCGCGCGCCGCCGAGAGGATCACGTCGCCGGCGCGCGGCGACGACGCGAGATGCGCGATCTGCACGATGGAGTCGGGATAGTCGGTGCCGACGGTCGCGGCATGCGCCTCGTCGGCGTCCACGCCCTGTAGCGCGCGTCCCACGCCCAGCGGGTCGCCCACCGCCGGGAAGTATGAATAGAACCCGCCCACGCGCGACACGATCCCCACGTCGCCGCGCCGCGAGCGCACTTCGCACCGCTCGGCGTCCAGGGGCAGCAATACGAGGTCCACCGACGGGCGCGCGAGCAGCATGGCCACGAGCCCGCTCCACCGCCCCGCGAGCCCCGACCACCACGGGCGTCCGCGCCGCCGCACTTCGAGGAAGAGGTGCGCCATCGCGTTCCCGCTCACCATCACCGCCGTCTGCGGAAAGGGCACCACCACCCACGGGTGCGCCACCACGCGATGGCCGAGCACCGTGAGCAGACCGGCGAGATCCTCGTGCTGCCGCACCGGCGAATGGCCGTGATCGCTCACGATCCACAAATGCATGTCGTGCCACCGCCCGTCGCGCTCGGCGTCGGCGCGGATGCGCGCCGCGGCGTCGTCCACGATGCGGAGCGCGTCGATCACCATGGCGTGTCCGTGGCCGCGCGCGTGCGACACCTTGTCGACTCCCGTGAACGCCGCGTAGGTATACGCCGGCCGCTCGGCGGCCACCCGGCGCACCACGTCGTGGGCGACCTCGCGGTCGATGTCGAGCCAGCCCGCGACGTTGCCGGTGAAATGCGTGCGCGCGGCGCGCACGGCCGATCGGAGGGTGATGCTGCCGATGCGCTGCGCCGGCGGCAGGCCGCGCGTGATCACGCTGAGCGCGGCCAGGCTCGAAGGCGCCAGCTCGAAGATCGTCGGCGCGTCGGGCGCGAGGTCGCGGTCCACGTCGCGCATCTGGTAGCCCACGTAGCTGCGCGTGTAATCGGGGAAGCGGCACGCCGTGCGGTCGCGGTCGAACCAGCGAAGCCCCGGCAGCCCCACGGGCCCGGGAAAGCGCCCCATGAGAAAGGGCGCATAGGCGGGCCCGGTCACCGAGGGGAACACCGTGGTCACCTCGTGGAGTCCGCCCTCGTCGCGGAGGCGAGCGAGCGCGGGGAGCGCGCCCGCGTCGATGGCGGCGGCCAGGGTGTCGGGACGCACCCCGTCGGCGAGGAGCACGACTACCGCCATGCGGCGGGTTCCTCGAGCGGGGGAGCGGGGGTGAACGGGGCGCGCGTCACGTCAGGGGGCATCCATGCAAAAGAACCCCGGCGGCGGCGCGAGGGCAACCCGCTCGCTGGCGCGGCACGCGGGCAATGGCGTAAACTCCGAGCACGCGCGCCCGAGGCGCGCGCTTTCCTTTCACGACGGGACACACGCATGTCAGCGTTCAAACGGAGCGGACCGCCGGCGCCGCAGAGCCGGCGCACGCGCCACCCACGTCCGCCCAAGACGGCGTCGGGCAAGCGCGCCGATCTGGAGTTGCTGAACACCGCCGCACGCGACGCGCAGGCCGGATTTCGCGAGCGCACCGAAGCCGGACACATCGCCGCCGGCCGTAAGCCGCCCTCGCAGCAGAAGGCGCCGCGCGGGTCGGGCCCGACGCGCCGCATCGACGACGCGATTCGCGACGCCATCGTCACCGAAGACCAGAAGCTGCTGCAGCGCCACAGCGATCCGGCCGACTTCACCCGCACCGACCCGTGGCGCGTGATGCGCATCCAGGGCGAGTTCATCGAAGGGTTCGACTCGCTGGCCCACGTTACCAAGGCGGTGACGGTGTTCGGCTCGGCGCGCACGCACCCCAACGAGCCGCAGTACGAGGCGGCCAAGGAGACGGCGCGCCTGCTCGCGCAGGCCGGGTTCGCGGTGATCACCGGCGGTGGGCCCGGGGTCATGGAGGCGGCCAACCACGGCGCCAAGCTGGGCGGCGGGCTCTCCATCGGCTGCAACATCGAGCTGCCCTTCGAGCAGGGCGCCAATCCGTACATCGATACGCTCATCAACTTCCGGTACTTCTTCGTCCGGAAGACGATGTTCATCAAATACTCCGACGCCTTCATTATCTTCCCGGGCGGATTCGGCACGCTCGACGAGGCGTTCGAGGCGCTCACGCTCATCCAGACGGGGAAGATCTACCAATTCCCGGTGGTCTTCTTCGGCCGTCATTACTGGGCGGGGCTCATTCGCTGGCTGCAGACGCGCGTGCTCACCGAAGGCAAGATCTCGCCGGGCGACATGGATCTCATGCTGATCACCGACGATCCCGCAGAAGCGGCGAACGTGGTAATCCAGGCGCAGGCGAGTCTCTCGCACCGCAAGATCGACGATTCGAGACGGAGATAACGGGGATGGCCAAGCGGAAGTCGGCGGGAACGGACGAGGCGGGGCGCGCGCGCGGCGGATTCAAGACGTCGCGGCATGGCACGGGCAAGCGCGCATCGGCGGCGGGGCCCAAGGCGGCGCAGAAGCAGGCGGCCGAGGCGCGCGAAGCGGCCGGCGTCAAGCACACGGCCGCCGAGCAGAGCCGATTCCTGAAGGGCGGCAAGATCGATCCGCGCCGCATCGACGGCCGCGAGACCATCGTCGACCTGGTCGAGGGCACCTTCCTGGCGTACAACGCCGCGCGCCTGCGCGAGGCGTGCCAGCTCTTCACGCAGAAGATGCTCGACGCCGACGTCACGGTGGGCATGACCCTCACCGGCGCGCTGACGCCGGCGGGGATCGGCATGTCGGCGCTCATTCCGCTCATCGAGTCGGGCTTCGTGGACTGGATCATCTCCACCGGCGCCAATCTCTACCACGACACGCACTTCGGACTCGGCCTCACGATGCACCGCGGCAACGCGCAGGAGAGCGACGTGGTGCTGCGCGAAGAGGGCGTGGTGCGCATTTACGACATCTTCTTTGATTATGACGTCCTGCTCAGCACCGACGCCTTTTTCAGAAAGGTCATCCAGGAACGCGAGTTTCAGCGTTCCATGTCGAGCGCCGAGTTCCACTACCTGTGCGGGAAGTACGTGCGCGAGCGCGAGAAGGCGCTGGGCATCGGCCAGAAGTCGCTGCTCTCGGCGGCCTACGCCGCGGGCGTGCCGATCTATACCTCGTCGCCCGGCGACTCGTCCATCGGCATGAACGTCGCCGCGCTGTCGCTCGAGGGGAACAAGTGCGTCATCGATCCCAACCTCGACGTGAACGAGACGGCGTCGATCGTGCTCGACGCCAAGCGCAGCGGCGGGAAGTCGGCGGTGCTGATCTGCGGCGGTGGGAGCCCCAAGAACTTCATGCTCCAGACGGAGCCGCAGATCCAGGAAGTGCTGGGCATCGACGAGAAGGGCCACGACTTCTTTTTACAGATTACTGATGCCCGGCCCGACACGGGCGGCCTGTCGGGCGCGACGCCCGCCGAGGCGGTGAGCTGGGGGAAGATCGACCCCGACCGGCTCCCCGACGCCGTGGTGTGCTATCTCGACTCCACCGTGGCGCTGCCGATCCTCACGTCGTACGCCCACGCCAGGCACAAGAAGCGCCCGCTCAAGCGGCTGTACGACAAGCGCGCCGCGATGATGAAGCGCCTCCGGCAGGAGTTCGAGAAGAGCCGGGGCTGATCATCGCTCCAGCCGGAGCCCGTGTCGCCGGGCGAGCACGGGGATGGTGCTGAAGTCGATGTCGAGGCCGTACCGCGCGGCGACGGCGGCCACCGCGGCGTCGTCGCGCGCGGGCGCGGCGAGGAGGGGCGCCATTTCACGGAAGTAATTCTCGAAGCCGGCGCGCGAGATGATCTCGAGCAGGCGCGCGGGCTCGTCTCCGGCATTCCAGAACGCGTGCGGAATGCCGCGCGGCTTGAAGACCAGCTCCCCGGGGCCGGCCACGAGCACCGCGTCCCCGATCTGCACGCCCACCCGCCCTTCGAGCACGTACGAGAACTCGTCCTCGTGCCGGTGCGTGTGGACGGGCGAGCCCAGCGAGCGCGGGGGCATGGGGTGTTCGACGAGGCTGAATCGGCCCTCGGTCGCCGATCCCGCGATCATGAAGCGCACGCCAAGCGCGTACAGGTGGACGGTCTCCCCTTCGGCGGGGCCCAGGGTGTGCCGGACGGTGGTCGACATGGCAGCCTCCTTTCGGTAAACAGGTTGTAGTGCCAATATTACCGCGAGGGGCCGGACGGTCAAATTGGACTTACAGCTAGTAATGTGAAATGAAGAAGACGCGAGCCTACCACATGCGGAAGCGCGCCGAGGGGAAGGCGGAAACCAGCCGGCGCATCATCGAGGCGACCTCGGAGCTGCACCGCACCGTGGGCCCGGCCGCCGCGACCATCAGCGAGATCGCGCGCCGCGCCGGCGTGCAGCGGGTCACGATCTACGAGCACTTCCCCGACGAGGCCGCGCTGTTCGCCGCGTGCTCGGCGCACTGGCGGGCGCTGCACCCGGCGCCCGATCCGGCCGCGTGGCTCGCCATCGCCGTTCCGCGCCGGCGTCGCCGGCGCGTTCTGCACGACCTCTACGCCTGGTTCCGGCAGACGGCTCCGATGACCGCCAACGTGCTGCGGGATGCCGAACGCCTGCCCGCGCTGCGCGCCATCGTGGAGCGCGGGCTGGGCGCGTACCTCGAGCGCGTGCGGGCGCTGCTGGCGGAAGACCTGCCGCCGGGGCGGAGATCCGCCGCCGCGGCGCGGGTGGCCGCGAACTTTCACACGTGGCAGGCGCTGGCGCCCCTCGGCGACGCCGAGGCCGCCGAACTGGCGGCGGAGTTCGTGGAGCGGGCGTCGCGCCCGGCCCGCCGCCTACGGCGTGAGCATCGGCGGCGCTGAGTCGTCACCCGCGGGAAGCTGCTCCACGTCGCGCAGGCGGCGGTCCATGGCCCGCGCCCGCACGGCGATCTGCTCCACGGCGTCGGCGGCGAGACTCAACTTCTTCTGCGCGCCGCTCACCGCGTCGCCGAACTTCCCGAACTCGGTGCGCACGGCGCCGAGCAGGCGCCAGACCTCCTCCGACCGCTGGGCGAGCGCCATGGAGCGAAAGCCCATCTGCAGGCAGTTGAGCAGCGTGGCGAACGTGGTCGGGCCCGCGATCATCACGCGGCACTCGGCGCTCAGCGCTTCCACCAGCCCGGGAAGCCGCACGACTTCGGCGAACAGACCCTCCGAGGGGAGGAAGAGAATCGCGTAGTCGGTGGTGTTGGGCGGGTCGAGGTACTTGGCGCGGATGTCGTCGGCGGCGCGGCGTACGGCGACGGCGAGCGCCTTCTGCGCGGCGGCCACCGCCGGCGCGTCGGCGCGCTCCTGCGCGTCGAACAATCGCGCATAGTCCTCGGCGGGATACTTGCTGTCCACGGGCAGCCACATCCCGCCGTCGCCGCCGTGCGCGGGAATGCGGATGGCGAACTCGACGATGGTGTCGCGTGCGGGGTTGGGCTTCACGTTGCGCGCGAACTGGTCGGGGGTGAGGAGCTGTTCCAGCAGCGCCTGCAGCTGCCACTCGCCCAGCACGCCGCGCGTCTTGACGTTGGTGAGCACGCGCTTGAGATCGCCCACGCCCTCGGCGAGGGTCTGCATTTCGCCGAGTCCGCGCTGCACCTGGGCCAGCCGCTGGTCGAGCGCCTGCGTGACCCGCGCGAGCGAGGCCGCGGTCTCTTCGCGGTTGCGGCTCATCTCGTCGCGCACCAGGCGGTCGGCGCGCTCGAGCCCGCGCTGCAGCTCAGCGAAGCGCTGCTCCACCGCGGCGCCGGCGTCGGCGCGCGTGCGCCCCAGCAGCAGCGCTACGGCGGCGGCGAGCAGTACCAGAATGGCGACGAGGAGTGGCGTCATGCGGGCAATGAGGGCGGAGGCGAGGGCGCGGCGGGCTCCATGCCGGCGCGCACGTTCCGCACCAGGTTAGCGCGCGCGTACTCGCCGCGCGAGACGAACCCGGCCCACTCCTCGCCGCCCAGCACGGCGCGCACGATGGTGCGATCGGTCCACCCCTCGCGCGCGCGGCGTTCGATCACGCCGATCATCTCGTCCAGCCAGTCGGCCTTGGCGGCGAGCGCGCGCGCCGGATCGTGCACCGGGCCGCGGTGCGCGTCGAACATGCGCTCGGGGGCGAGCGCCGCGGCGGCGCGCAGATCGCGCACGAGCTGGCGGGGGTCCTCTTCGTGGTGCATCACCTTGGCGTGGATGCCGAGCCAGAGGTCGGCGGAGAAGAGCGTGCCGTGCTCGGCGTCCCACACGACGCGATGGTCGGGGCAGTGGCCCGGCGCCGGGAGGATCCGAAGATGCGCGGCTTCGTACGGCGCAAACGGCTCGGCGAATGGGCGCGGCTGTCCCCACGTGTAGCGCCGATAGAGGCGGATGCGGGGCGCCGCGCGGAGCGACGCGAGCGCGGCGTTGGACAGCGCGAGGGGAACGCCGAGTCGCGCGAGCGGTATGACATTGCCGGCATGATCCTCGTGCGCGTGCGTGATGATGGCGCCGATTGGGCGAAGCTCGCGAACGAGCGATTCGAGTTCCGCCCCGACGTCGGGGAACCCGCAGTCGACCAGCGTGCCGTGCGCGAAGTACGCGCTCACCTCGTAGCCGATGGACCGGCTGCGCCAGGTGGACATGCGCAGGCGGGTGACGTCGCCGTATCGCTCCAGGCGGATCATGGCTGGAAGTCTAGCCGGGGCCCAGGGTTGCGTGCATGCCGCTGGACGAACCCGCCGGGCCTCGGTAGTATGAGGGTATGAGTCGCGAAGCCCGACCCAAGATTCTCTTCTTCACGTCCAGCCGGAACCGGCTGTAGGCGGGTGTGCGGGATTCGTCGCGGTAAGGGCGCCCGGCCACTCAGCCGGGCGTCTCACTTTTTTGTACCCTGTCCGTCCGTTCCCATGATCGAAGAACTCAAGCAGAAGATGGGCGAGGAAGTCGAGCGGCTGCAGTACGAGCTCAACGTCACGCTCCCCAACGAGATCCGGAAGGCGGTGGAGCTCGGCGACCTTCGCGAGAACAGCGAGTACAAGGCCGCGCTCGAGCGGCAGCAGTTCGTGCAGGCGCGGCTGGGGCATCTGCGCCAGCGGCTGAGCAAGCTGTCGTCCATCGATCCGTCGCAGATTCCGCCCGACAAGGTGGGGCTGGGTTCGCGCGTGATCGTCGAGGACAAGAAGTCGAAGTCGCGCGAGACGTACCATCTGGTGTTCGGCGACGCGGTGGAGTTCGAGGACGGGCACGTCACCATGGCGTCGCCCATCGGGCGCGCGCTGCTGGGCAAGGGCGTGGGCGACGAGGTCGTGCTCCGCCTGCCGGCCGTGACGCGCCAGCTTCTGGTGGTGGAGCTGTACACGATCCACGACGAAGTCTCCACAAAGGAATAGCGCGCGCGGCGCCGTCCCCGTCGGGCGGCGCTACACGCCGGCGCCCGCGTCCACGCCGAAGATCCGATCGACCTCCGCGCCGTAGGCGTCCACCGCGGCGCGGACGGCCGCCCCCTCCCACCGCAGCAGCGGCGCCACGTATTCAGCCACCGCGCCGGCCACGCCGAGCCCGTGATCGGGGGTTTCGAAGGCGAGCTTGGTGCGGCGAATCAGCAGGTCGGCCAGCGTGGCGGCGTGCGCCGATCGCGCCGCCCATGCGAGCTCGCCCCACCGCCATTCGAGTCCTGGTATGATTAGCTGCGCCGCGCGCGCGTCGGCGGCGCAGGCGGCGTCGCGGGCCGGCGTATCGTCGGGGAGCGGCGCGTGCGCGGTGATCGACGTGCGGCCGGCGCCGATGCGGCGGCAGACGACGTTCACCACCTGCTGCGCCATGATGCGATACGTGGTGAGCTTGCCGCCGGTGATCGTCACCACGCCGGCGGGCGTGATCTCGATGGCGTGCTCCCGCGACGCGGCGTTGGGCGAGTCGGCGGTCGTGGCGACGAGCGGGCGGATCCCCGCCCAGGCGCTGATCACGTCGCCGCGGGCGAGTTCCGACGACGGGAAGAACGTGTTCGCCGCGCGGAGCAGGTAGGCGACGTCGTCTTCCGACGGCCGCACCTGGTCGGGGCTGGCGTCGGTGAACGTGTCGGTCGTGCCGAACACGGTGAACCGGCCGGCGGGCAGGGCGAACATCACGCGCCCGTCCACCGGCGACAGCAGGGTGAGCGCGGCGTGGTTCCCGACCCGCGCGTGCGGCACCAGGATGTGCGTGCCCTTGCTTCCCCGCACGCGCGGGCGGTGGGCGGCGCCCTCCATGCGCCGCACCTCGTCGCTCCACGGCCCGGTGGCGTTCACCACCGCGCGGGCGCGGAGCTCGGCGGTCTCGCCGGTCAGGCGATCGATGACCTGCGCGCCGGTGACGAGCCCCCGTTCTATTACGAATCCCGTAATGGCGGCGTGGTTGAGCACGAGGGCGCCGGCGCGCTGGGCGTCGAGCACGTTGGCCAGCGTGAGCCGTGCGTCGTCGGTGGCGGCGTCGTAATACATCACGCCGCCGCGGAGGGCCTCGCCGGTGAGCCCGGGTTCCTTGCGGAGCACGCCGCGCGCCGAGAGGGTGCGATGCCGGTGCACGTTGCGGAACAGGGCCAGGGCGTCGTAGAGGGTGACGCCGGCCGCCACCTTCCAGAACGGCACGCGCGCGCCCGCGTACACGGGCCACACGAAGCGCAGCGGGCGCACGAGGTGCGGCGCCAGGCGGAGCAGGCGGCGCCGCTCGGCGCTGGCCTCGAAGACCAGCTTGAGCTGGCCGTGCTCCAGGTACCGCAGTCCGCCGTGGATGAGCCGGGAGCTGCGACTCGAGGTGCCCGACGCAAAGTCGTCCTTTTCGATCAGGATGACCCGGAGTCCACGCAGGGACGCGTCGCGCGCGATGCCGGCGCCCGTGATGCCGCCGCCCACGACCAGCAGGTCATAGGCAGATCCGGATGGGGGAAGGCGAGGGGCGGAGTCGGGCATCGGCGCTTTGAACCTGCCACCCGGCCCCGCCGGGAACAAGCGCGGGGGTCGGTTTGGCCCGCCGGGCCGCACCGCCTAAGTTGAAGGCATGCCGAGCTTCGGGAGTGGCCGCCGGGTGGCCATCGTCGCGGGGGTGCGCACGCCGTTCACGCGCGCCGGCACGGCGTTCCGGTCGCTGAGCGCCATCGAGCTCGGGCGCCTGTGCGTGTCGGAGCTGCTGCAGCGCACGGAGCTCGACGGCGCGCTGGTCGAGGGGCTGGTGTACGGCACCGTGGTGCACTCGGTGGTGGCGCCGAACATCGCGCGCGAAGTGTCGCTCATGCCGGTGCTCCCCAAGGGGGTGGACGCGTACACGGTGAGCCGCGCCTGCGCGTCGTCGAACCAGGCCATCACCGACGCCGCCGACCAGATCGCGCTCGGCCACCGCGACGTGATGATCGCCGGCGGCGCCGAGTCGCTGTCGAACGTGCCGATCCTGCATTCGCGCGGCATGTCCGACGCCCTCGTCGCGGCGTCGCGCGCCAAGTCGCTCGGCGCGCGGATCGCCGCGTTGGCGCGCATTCGCCCCCGCGACTTCGTGCCGATCACGCCCGCCATCGCCGAGCCCACCACGGGCGAGACGATGGGGCAGAGCGCGGAGAAGATGGCGAAGATCAACCACATTCCGCGCGAGGAGCAGGACCAGTTCGCGCTGCGCTCGCACCGCCTGGCGGCGGTGGGCACGCAGGACGGACGCCTCACGGCGGAGATCGCCACCGTATGGGTGCCGCCGCGCTATGACAGCGCGCTGTCGAGCGACAATGGCATCCGCACCGATACGAGCATCGAGCAGATGCGCGCGCTCAAGCCGGTGTTCGACCGCCGCTACGGCACGGTAACCGCGGGCAACGCGTCGCCCCTCACCGACGGCGCGAGCGCCGTGCTGCTGATGAGCGAAGAGCGCGCGAAGGCGCTGGGGTACGCGCCGCTGGCGTACATCCGGTCGTACGCGTACGCGGCGCTGGATCCCGCCGAGCAGCTCCTGATGGCGCCGGTGCTCGCGGCGCCGGTGGCGCTCCAGCGCGCCGGACTCACGCTGCAGCAGATGGACCTCGTGGAGATGCACGAGGCGTTCGCGGCGCAGGTGCTGTGCAATCTGCGCGGGTTCGAATCGCGCGACTGGGCCGAGCGCGCCGGGTTCAGCGAACCCGTGGGCGAAGTGGACCGCTCGAAGCTCAACGTGATGGGGGGCTCGATCGCCATTGGCCATCCGTTCGGCGCCACCGGCGGGCGCATTCTCACGACGCTGGCCAACGAGCTGGCGCGGCGCGGCGGCCAGTTCGGGCTCATGACCGTGTGCGCGGCGGGCGGGCTCGGGCACGCCATGGTGATCGAGCGCGCATGACCACGGGAGCCGCGATGTCCGCCATTCGATTCGACCGCCGCGACGACGTGCTGGTGCTCACGCTCGACGTGCCCGGCGACGCGGTGAACAAGCTGACCACCGTGCTGGGCGAGGAGCTGTCGGGGGCGATGGCCGAGATCGACCGCGACCCGAGCGTCCGCGCGTGCGTGATCGTGAGCGGCAAGCCCGACTCGTTCATCGTGGGCGCGGACATCGAGCAGTTCCTGGAGTTCCGCCGCGAGCTGGACGCGGCGCGCGCGAGCCAGGCGGGGCAGGAGGTGCTGAACGCGCTGGCCGCGCTGCGCGTGCCGGTGGTCACGGCGATCCACGGCGCGTGCATGGGGGGCGGGCTCGAGCTCTCGCTCGCCACCACGTACCGCATCTGCACCGACCATACGAAAACTTTGCTGGCGGTGCCGGAGGTGCAGCTCGGGCTCATTCCCGGCATGGGCGGCACCCAGCGCCTGCCGCGGCTCATCGGGCTGCAGGCCGCGCTCGACCTGATGCTCACCGGCCGCAGCGTGCGCGCCCGCAAGGCGCTGCAGCTCGGGCTGGTGGACGAGATGGTGCACCCCGCGATTCTGCTCGACGTCGCGGTGGCGCGGGCGCGCGAACTGGCCGACGGCACCCGCCGTCCGGCGCGGCGCGGCCGCGGCGCCGGCACCACGGGGCTGCTGCTGGACACGAACTTCGCCGGACGCGCGGTGGTGTTCCGCAAGGCGCGCGAGAATGTGCTGGTCAAGACGCACGGTCACTTCCCCGCGCCCCTCGCCGCGCTCGATGCGGTGCACGCGGGGTTCGAGCGCGGCATGGCCGAGGGGCTGCGTGAAGAGGCCCGGCGATTCGGCGAGCTGGCCATGACGCCGGTGTCGCGCGAGCTGATCTTCCTCTTCTTCGCCACTACGGCGCTCAAGAAGGACGCAGGAGTCGAGCCCCCCGCGCCCGCGGCGGCGCCGGTGCGCAAGCTGGGCGTGCTGGGCGCCGGATTCATGGGCGCCGGCATCGCCGGCGTGGCCGCGCAGGCGGGCACCATCGTGCGCCTCAAGGACACCGATCCGGCCCGCGTGGGCCGCGGCCTCGCCGCCGTGCGCTCGGTGATCGGCGAACGCCTGGCGCGGCGCAGCATCACCCGGCAGCAGTTCGCCGACCAGCTCCTGCTGGTGAGCGGCACCACCGCGTACGCCGGCTTCGGCAACGCCGACCTCGTGATCGAGGCGGTATTCGAGGACCTCGATCTGAAGCATCGCGTGCTGCGGGAGGTCGAGCCGGCGATCCGGCCCGACGCGGTGTACGCGTCGAACACGAGCACCATCCCCATCGGCGAGATCGCGCGCGCCGCGGCGCGCCCCGAGCGCGTGCTCGGCATGCATTTCTTCTCGCCCGTGCACCGCATGCCGCTGCTCGAGGTGATCGTCACCGCGCAGACGGCGAAGGAAGCGGTGGTGACGGCGGTGGACTACGGGCGCGCGCTGGGGAAGACGGTGATCGTGGTGCACGACGGGCCCGGCTTCTACACCACGCGCACCCTGTCGGCATACATGAACGAGGCGGGGATGCTGCTCGACGAGAACGCGGCCATCGAGCAGGTCGACCGGGTCCTGGTGGAATTCGGTTTCCCCGTGGGCCCCATCACCCTGCTCGACGAAGTCGGGATCGACGTGGGCGGCAAGGTGGGGCTGGTGCTCTCGCAGGCATTCGGGCACCGCATGACACCGTCGCAGGCGCTGCGCCGCGTGGTGGAATCGGGGCGCACCGGCCGAAAGGGCGGTTCGGGATTCTACCGGTACGACAAGCACGGCAAGAAGGGAACGGTGGATCCGACTGTTTACGCCCTCATCGGTGAGGGAAGGCAACGGATGCCCATGCCCGCCGGTGAGATGGTGGAACGCTGCACGCTGGCGATGGTAAATGAAGCGGCCCACTGTCTGCAGGAGGGAATCCTCCGGTCGCCGCGCGACGGCGACATCGGCGCCGTGTTCGGCATCGGGTTCCCGCCCTTCCGCGGCGGGCCGTTTCGCTACATTGATAGTCTGGGGATCGACGAGGTCGTGCGGCGTCTCGAAGACCTGCACGCCCGATTCGCCCCGCGATTCGAGCCGGCGGCGCTCCTGCTGGATATGGCCCGGGCGCGCCGGCGGTTCTATCCGGCCGAAGGCCGGCCGGTCTGACGGCGGGCGGCGCGTGCCGCTCCCGATGCTGTGACTCCACCCCTCTTCGTAAGGTCAGAGCGATATGGATGGACGCGCTGACGCGCTGATCGTCGAGCAGGTGCTCGCCGGCGACGTGGATGCCTTCGCGACGCTGGTGGCGCGCTACCGGGATTCATGCGCCCGGTACGCCATGCATATGCTGGGCAATCGCGAGGACGCGGACGAGGCGTTGCAGGACGCGTTCGTGCGCGCGTACCGGTCGCTGGGGCGGTGCGAGGATCCCGAACGGTTCGGGGCATGGCTGTTCCGGATTCTCGTGAATCGCTGCCGCACCGCCGGCGCGCGGCGCGCGCGGCGATCGAAGACGTTTCTGGCCGACGACGAGGCGCTGCTCACCGCGTCGGAGAACCATCCGGCCGAGCAGTGGGCGTGGCGTGAGGAGATCGACCGGGCGCTGGCCGAACTGCGGCCCGAACAGCGCGAGGCGTTCCTCCTCAAGTACGTCGAAGGGATGGGATACGAGGAGATGGCGGAGCTGACCGGCGTCGGGGTCTCGGCGCTCAAGATGCGCGTGATGCGCGCCTGCGACCGCCTGCGCGTGCTGCTGAAGGAGGTGCGGAGTGCGTGACATCAACGACACGAAACTCGAGGCAATCGTCTCGGAGTTGCGGCGTCCCGCGCCCTTCGACGCCACCTTCGACCGCCGCGTGATGCGCGCCGTGCGCACGGTGGCCACGCGCCCGCTGCGCCTCATCTCGCCGCTCATGCCGATGCCGCGCTGGCGCGTCTACTCGGCGTTCGCGGCGGTGGCCGTGGCCATGCTCGCCGTCGCCATCCTGCCCGGGCGCCACGCGATGCGCGCCAAGCCGGTGCAGTTCGTGCTCGTGGCACCCCAGGCCAAGACCGTCCAGGTGGTCGGCGATTTCAACGGGTGGGATCCGTCCCACGCCGAGTTCGCCGCCGAGAACCGGGGCGGAGGCGTCTGGTCCCTCACCGCGCCCATTCCCCCAGGGCATCATCGCTACGGCTTCCTGGTAGACGACTCCCTGTGGGTGCCCGATCCCGCCGCGCCGCGAGTGGCCGACGAAGACTTCGGCAAGCCCAACTCGGCACTGGTCGTCGAAGACACGCCTTGAAGCGGGTTGCCTGGTGCACCGCCGCGATGCTGCTCACGGCGTCGCTGGCCACGGCGCAGCGCGCGCCCCTCGCCCGCCTGAACAAGGTGCTCGACGCGCCCACGCGCACCGCCGTGCTCGCCATCATCGACTCAGCGCGGGTCGCCGGACTTCCCGCCGACGTCCTGGTCAACAAGGCCCTCGAAGGCGCGGGGAAGCGCGCTGACGGTCCGCTCATCGTGGCGGCCGTGCGTTCGCTGGCCGGCGAACTGCGCCGGTCGCGTGACGCGCTGGGCCATGCCTCGCGCGACGCCGAGATCACCGCCGGCGCGCACGCGATTCACGCGGGCGTCGCGCCGACCGAACTGACCCAGCTCCGGCGCTCGGCCATGGGGCGTCAGCTCACGACGCCCATCACCGTGCTCACCGATCTGGTCTCGCGCGGGGTCCCGGCGGCCACGGCGTCGACGGCCGTGCTGTCCCTGGAGCGGGCGGGGCTGCGCGACGCCGAGTTCGGCGCCTACCAGCGGAGCGTGCGCCAGGACATCGAGCGCGGCGCCGATCCGGCGGCGGCCGCCACGACCAGGGCCCGGGGCGCGGCGCTCCGGCACGGGGGCGGCACCTCGTTCGTGACGGGTCGCTGAGCGGTCCCTAGACCCTCGCGGCGCCATCAGGGTAGAATTCGAGGTTCCCGGCGCCGCCCATTCACCCGTGAGACCCGTCATGGCCCGTTCGAGCTATCGCGTTTCGACGCTGCTTGCCGCCGTCGTGTTCACCGCGTCGTGCGGCGGAGGCGGCGGCGCTCCCGCCGGCGGTCCCCCTCCCGGGCGCGGCCCGGGCCCGGTGCGCGAGCGCGAAGGCGCCGTGGCGCCGGTCAACATCCACGCGGTATATCCCACCGACTTCTCCCATCGCCGGCCGCTCACGCGTGCCGAGCGGACGAATTTCATGGAGACGTCGCACTACGACGACGTGCTCGCGTTCGTCGATTCGCTGAAGACGCTGGAGAGCACGCAGATCTCCACGGGCGACATCGGTAAGACGAGCGAGGGGCGCGAGATTCCGTACGTGGTGGCCAGCCGGCCGCTGGTGCGGAACGCCGCCGAAGCCAAGCGGCTGAATCGCCCGGTGGTCTATATCCAGGCCAACATCCACGCCGGCGAGGTCGAGGGGAAGGAAGCGATCCTCGCCATGCTGCGGGAGCTCACCGCCGACAAGGCGCCCAACGTGCTCGACTCGCTGGTCCTGGTGGTGGTGCCGATCTACAACGCCGACGGCAACGAGAAGTTCGGCCACCAGGAGCAGCTGCGTCCGTCGCAGGACGGCCCCGAGATGGTGGGACAGCGCGCCAACGGGCAGGGGCTCGACCTGAACCGCGACTACGTGAAGGCCGACGCGCCGGAGACGCGCGCGTCGCTGCGCATGTTCGACACGTGGGACCCCGATGTGTTCGTGGACCTGCACACCACCGACGGCACGTACCACGGCTACGCGCTCACCTACGCGGCGTCGTTGAGCCCGGCGGCGAAGTACACCGGGCCGTTCACGATGGACACGCTGCTCCCGGCCGTGCGGCGCAATCTGCTGGCGCGCGAGCGCATCCAGACGTTCGACTACGGCAATCTGGAAACCCCGCCGGGAATGCCCAAGGGGTGGTACACGTACGATTCGCGCCCGCGCTACGGGACCAACTACTACGGCATTCGCGGCCGCATCAGTGTGCTGAGCGAGGCGTATTCGCACGATCCGTTCCGCACGCGCATCGCGTCGACGTACGCGTTCGTGGGCGAGCTGCTCTCATTGCTCGCGGCCAACAAGGACGAGATCCTGGCGGTCACGCACGAGGCCGACCGCAAGACGATCGTTGGCGGCACCACCCCCGCCAACGCGCCGTACGTGTCGCTGCGCGCCACGTACACGCGGCATCCGCGCTACGCCGACATCATTCTGGAAGACCTCGCGAAGCTCCCCGACAGCACCGAGAAGCTGCCCGGCGTGAAGCGCGGGTACCGGCGCATCGGCAAGTTCCACACCGAGCGGCTGCCGGTGTACGACCGGTTCGAGTCGACGCTCGACCGGCGCATGCCGGTGGCGTACGTGTTCGGCCCCGAACAGAAGGCGCTGGTCGATCGCCTGCGGCTCCACGGCGTGTTCGTGGAGCAGCTCGCCGACTCGCTCCCCGTGCGCGCCGAGCGGTTCGCCATCGATTCGGTGATCCGGAACCCGCAGGAGTACCAGGGGCATCACGAGGTGCGCCTGGAAGGCCTCTGGTCGTCGCTGGCGGTGACCCTGCCGCCGGGGACGTTCGTGGTGCGCGAAGCCCAGCCGCTGGCCCTCCTGGCCATGTACCTGCTTGAGCCCGAGAGCGACGACGGCTTCGCCACCTGGAACATCATGGACGACTGGATCGGCCCGGGACGGAACTACCCGGTCCTGCGCGTGGTCGAGCCGTTCGCGGTAAACGCGCCGCTCCGCCCCGTCAACCCCTGAACCCCGGCCCGCGCCTCGGCGCGGGCCGTCTATTTTTCGGATGCGTTCATTCTCCGCCAATCCCTGAGGCCGCATGTTTCGCTCGACGTTGCTGTACCTGTCCAATCAGCCGCGGGTGTTCCGTTTCGTTCGCAAGAACCGTCTGGCCAAGTCCTTCGCGCGCCGGTTCGTGGCCGGCGAGCGGCTCGATGAGGCGGTGGAGGCCGTTCGCGCGCTCAACGCCAAGGGCATCGCGGCGTCGCTCGACCTGCTCGGCGAGAGCGTGACCAACGAGCACGAGGCGCGCTCGGCGCGCGACGAGTACCTCACGATCCTCGACCGGATCAACGCGGAGGGGCTCGACTGCAACGTGTCGGTGAAGCTCACCGCCATGGGTCTCGACATCTCCGAAGAGCTGTGCGTGTCGATCATGCGCGACATCCTCGAGCGCGCGCAGCGCTACGGCACCTTCGTGCGCATCGACATGGAGGGCAGCGGGTACACCGAGCGCACGCTGCGCCTGTTCGAGGAGCGGCTCTACCCGGGGTTCAAGCAGCACGTCGGCGTGGTGCTGCAGAGCTATCTGTATCGCACGCCGGCCGACGTGCAGCGCGCGGTGGAGCTCAAGTGCCGGGTGCGCCTGTGCAAGGGCGCGTACAAGGAGCCGGCGGCGGTGGCGTACCCCGAGAAGAAGGACGTGGACGCCAACTACGTGAAGTGCATGCACACGCTGCTGGAGCACGGCACGTATCCGGCGCTGGCGACGCACGACCCGGCGCTGGTGTCCGAGGCCAAGCGGTTCGTGGCCGAGCGCGGGATCGCCACCGACCGGTTCGAGTTCCAGATGCTGTACGGCGTGCGTCGCGATCTGCAGGAGCAGCTCGTGCGCGAGGGATATCGGATGCGCGTGTACGTGCCCTTCGGCACGCAGTGGTATCCGTACCTCATGCGGCGTCTGGCCGAGCGTCCGGCGAACGTGATGTTCATTACGGGAAACGTGATGCGCGAAATGGTGGGCGGCCGCCGCTGATCATGGCCGGGCAGTTCATCCCCGCCGATCACTCGAAGGGTGACGCGAACACCCTGGGCGGGTACATGGCCGTGCACGACCGGCCGGCCGCGTTCGAGGGGTCCGACGGCTTCTCGTACAGCGTCGAGGTGCTCACCGACGACACCGGCGACGCCGCGGGCCCGGTGGGCGCCTATCTCCTGTTCGTGCAGTGGGCGCGCGTGGGCGCGGCGAGCCCGCAGGGACATCTGGAATCGGAGTTCCTGGCCCGCGGCGCCAGCGAGACCGCGGCGCGTGCGACCATCGGGGCGATGCGCCTATCCGACGTGAAGCGGGTGCTCGACGCCCTGATCCAGGCGCGGCACGGCGGCGCGCCCGCCCGGCGGTGGTGGGACGCGATGCGGGACGAAGACGCCGGAGGCCCGTGAGCGCGCCCGACGGGATTCTCGGCGTGGTGACGCAGGGCACGGGCGGCGTATGGCGCGTGCGCGCCGATGACGGCACGATGCACGACGCGTCGCTGCGCGGGCGCCTCAAGAAGACCGACACCGGCCGCCGCGCCGGCGGCTCGATCCGGCGGGACACCGTCGAGGCGGCGCGCGAGCGCCTGAAGCTGGCGGTGGGCGACCGCGTGCGGCTGGAGCGCGACGAGCGCGGCCATGCGCTGGCGATCGCCGAGATCCTGCCGCGGCACTCGCGGCTGGCCCGCCGCGCGCCCGGCGGCGGGTACGGCGAGCGGGTGCTGGCCGCGAACGTGGATCAGGTGGTCATCGTGTTCGCGGCGGCCAAGCCCGATCCGCATCCGCGAATGCTCGACCGGTTCCTGGTGATCGCTGAGGCGAACGGCCTTCCGGCGCGCGTCGTGGTGAACAAGGTGGATCTGGTGGAGCCCGAGGTGGCGCACGCGCGGTTCACGGACTATCCGCGCGCCGGGTATCCGGTGCACTTCACGAGCACGAAGCGGGGCGACGGGCTCGAGGTCTTGCGCCGCGCGCTGGCGGGGCGGACGTCGGTGCTCACGGGACCGAGCGGCACGGGCAAGTCGAGCCTGATCAACGCGCTGTTTCCGGGGCTGGAGCTGCGGGTGGGGGCGATCAGCGAGTCGGTGAACAAGGGGCGTCACACCACGGTGGGGGCGTCGCTGCATCCGCTGCCGGGCGACGAGGGCGGGTTCGTGGTGGACACGCCGGGGTTGCGCGAGGTGGGGATGTGGGAGCTGCCGGTGGAGCGGCTGGATCTCTGTTTTCCGGAGATCCGCGCGCACCGCGAGCAGTGCCGGTTCGCGGACTGCCGGCACGGGGCGGAGCCGGACTGCGAGGTGCGGGCGGCGGTGGAGCGGGGGGAGGTGAGCGTGGAGAGGTATGAGAGTTATGTGAAGATACTGGACGAGCGGGAGAGTGAGGTCGTGAAGTGGTGAAGCGGTGAAGCCGTGAGGCGGTGAGGCGGTGAAGACGAGGAAGGGCCCGCGCGGCGACGCCGCGCGGGCCCTTCGTCATGCGGTCTTCAGGGTGATGCTTACTGCTTCATCAGAATCAGGAACTTGGAGTTCTTCCAGAATTCCGATGGGTTCGTGATCGTGAGCCCGCCGGTGATCTTGCCGTCCTTGACTGCGAACGGCGTGGCGAACTCGGGGTCCTGCCGCGAGAAGATCGAGTACTCGCCGTCGGGCAGGGCGATGGCGGTGTCCTTCGTGATGTCGATGCGCGTGAACGCCGTGGTGTCGAGCGCGCGGGCCGGCTGCACGGGGCGGCTGCCCACGAGCCAGAAGGTCCGGTGCCCCTCTTCCACGATCACGCCGTCGTGGATGAGCTGGTCACGCGTTCCGGCGATGTAGTACCCCGAGTTCTTCTGCTCGGTCAACTGCGTCACCGTGTCGGTGAGCGCCGCCTTCGCCGTATTCAGCGTGTCGACCTGTCCCTTGAGCGACGCGATCTGCAGGTTCTGCTGATCGATGATGCCCTGGAACTCCTTCTTCTGGCTGTCCACCGTCTGACGGAAGTCGGCGATCGTCTGCTCGTACTGCGCGATCTGCTGCATCAGCGTGGAGTCGTGCTTGGAGAGCGACGCGGCCTCGGCGCGGATGCGCCCGAGCCGGGCGTCGGTCGCGTTGAGGCGCTCGACGACCAGGTGGATCTTGTTGAGGACGTCCTGCCGGTCCTCCTTGATCTTCGCCGCCTCGGCCGGCGTGGCCAGGGCGGTCTGCGTCTTCGCCTTGGGCAGACTGCGCGCCTTGGCGATCTCCGCGTTGATGTCGTTGATGAACTGGGTGGAGACCAGCATGTCATTGAGCAACTGGTTCTTCACGTTGAGGAGCGAGTCCTGCCGGAGCGAGTCGGCCTTGGCCAACTCCACCAACTGCTGCTTTGCCTTGGTGTCGCAGGCGAACAGCATCGGGATGAGCAGTGCTACCAGTGCGAGTTTCTTCACGCGTACGGCCCCCCGTATGGGGTGATTGGGGTTACCAGCTTCCGCGCTCGCCGACGACTTCGATGACCCGGGCGAGACGGTCGGCGGCGTGCCGCCAGTTCGTCTCCACCGCCTGCTGGGCGGCGTCCGGGCGCCCTTCGTCTATGGCGTCGGTGATCGCGTCGTGTTCTTCCACGGACGACCTGATGTCGCCCGTGAGCATGCTGATGTACATCCTGATATATCGTTCTGCCTGCGGTTTCACGGCGTCGTGAAGGGCTATCAACCGCGGACCTTCCCCTGCTTGTACCACGCACCGGTGAAAACGTTCATCGGCGTCGTATAAACGGCTGTGGTCCACCGGATTGGCCTTGCCCGCCTTGAGGAATTCGGCATTCAGCGCGCGCAGATCCTTCACCAGGTTGCGCCGCGCGTCGGGGCCCAGCTCGGCCGCCCGGCGCGCGCCCAGCCCCTCCAGGGATCCCACGATGTCGAGCAGCTCGTGCACGTCGTCGCGCGTGAGCGGCGCCACGGTCAGGCGCGACTGCTGCGCGCCCGGCGCGCCCATCACGTATCCCTCCTGCTGCAGCCGCTGCAGCGCCTCGCGCACCGGGGTGCGGCTCACCCCGAGGCGCGCCGCGATTTCCGTTTCCACGATGCGGCTGCCGGGCGCCACCAGCCCCTGCACGATGAGATCGCGCAGGCGGGTGTACACCTGTTCCGGGCGGGATCCGTGCGCCAGGGCGGGCCGCGCCGGGGCGCGGCGGCTCGCCGGTCGCGAGTTGCGGGACGATGATTTGCGCGGTGGCATGGGCGGCGTCGTGCGGCTGGGGGTTCCGCCAATATACGGAAACCGGACGCATTGCGGACCCCCTTGCGGGCGGATTCGCAAACCGGATGGTCAACCGAATTGTATGCAAGACGGCTCTCCCATCGGCGCCCGCCAGTGGCAGCCGCGCCCCGGCCACCGCATTTTCCAGCGATGCCCATCCCGCTTCGGCGCCCGCACGGGACTGCCCTCGCGCTCGCCGCCTGCCTCGCCGCCGCGTGCGTCTCGCACCCGCCGAAACCGCCCGCCGACTTCGGCGTTCACGTCGCCGGCGCCGGCAACGACACCGCCCGCGTCCACTTCACGGTGCACGTCACCGGCACGCTCCAGCTGGGTATCCGCTCCCGCGTCATGGCCATGCAGCGCGACAGTTCGCTGCTGCTCGCCACGCCGGCCGACCTCATCGTGAACACGGGAACGGGCTCCGCCGTCATCGCCTCCGCCGATTCGAACACGTCGCTCACCGTGACACCGCTCGATCGTGCCGACTCCGCGCGCGCCACCGCCACCGGCCGCGCCATTCGCATTGCCCGGGTGGACACCACCCGGCACGTGACGGCCGTCCCGGCCGCTGCAGTCCCTCAGATCCCGGAGCTCAACCGATGACGCCCTCCTCGAATCTCCCCCGCCGCGGATTCCTCACCCGTCTCGCCGCGGGCGCCGCCGCACTCGGCGCCGCCGCTCTTCCGCGGCGAGCCGCCGCCGAGCGCCTCGTGCGCGTGAGCACCGGCGATCCCGACCAGTGGCTCGACGGCCTCACCGGGAAGCACCGTCAGATCTACGACGTGCTCTCGCCCGACAAGGCCGGCGACGGCCTGGGGTTCGCGCGCAACTTCCTGAACGCGAACAACGACGGCTACGGGCTGGCCGACGCCGACGTGAACGCGGTGGTCTCGTTCCGCCACCTGGCGTTCGCCATGGGGCTCAACGACGCGATGTGGGCCAAGTACCATCTGGGCCAGATCACGGGCTTCAATGACGCCGGCACCGGCAAGCCGGCGGTGCGCAACGTGAACGCGGGCTCGCCCGACGACGCGCGCAAGTCGAGCGCGAGTCTCGCCGCGCTGCACTCGCGCGGCGCGGTGTTCACCGTGTGCGGGATGGCCATGGCGTTCTTCGCCGGGAAGGCCGCCGAGGCCGCGGGCACCACGGCCGACGCCGTGCACGCCGACTTCCGGGCGAACTTCGTGCCCGGCGCCATCGAGGTCGTGGCCGGCGTGATCGCGGTGAACCGCGCGCAGGAACACGGGCTCAGCTACGTGTACGTGGGGTGACGAGCCCGCCTCGCCGCATTCTCCTGGCCGACGCCGACGCGTTCTTCGTGGCGGTGGCGCGGCTCGTCGATCCCGAGGGCGCGGGACGTGAACCGCTCCTCATCGTGGGCGGCACCCGGGAGAGCCGCGGCGTGGTGTGCTCGGCGTCCTACGAAACGCGGGCCTATGGCGTGCGGTCGGCCATGCCGATCGCACGCGCCCTGCGGCTCTGCCCGCAGGCGGTGTGCGTGCCCGTGCCGCGCAAGGCCTGCCAGCAGAAGAGCGGCGAGATCCGCCAGGTGCTCGAGCGGTTCTCCCCCGTGGTCGAGGGGGCGAGCATCGACGAGTGGTATCTCGATCTCGCGGGCACCGAAGCGCTGTATCGCCACGAGCCGCTGGCGGTGACGGCGGCGCGGATGCGCGAGGCGATCCTTCGCGACACGGGGCTCCGCGTGTCGTTCGGCGGCGGTACGTCGAAGCTCGTGGCCAAGCTGGCCGTGGAGCACGCCAAGCCGCGGCCCGGCAACGATGCCACGGGCGTGCACGTGGTGCCGGCCGGCGGTGAGGCGGAATTCCTGCGCGGCGTGGCGCTGGCCGAGATTCCCGGCGTGGGCCCGCGCTTCCAGGAGCGGCTGGCCGCGCTCGGCATGCGCACCGTGCCCGACGTGCTGCAATACGAGCGGGCCGAGCTGGCGCGGTGGATCGGCGAGCGCGAGGCCGCGTGGCTGTACGAGCGCGTGCGCGGCGTGGACGAGCGCGCCGTCGCGCCGCGCCTCGAGGCCCGCAGCATCAGCCGCGACGAGACCTTTCCCGCCGACCTGGCCGACGACGCGTCGCTGGCGCGCGAGCTCCTGGCGCTGGTCACCCGCGCCGCCGCCGACCTGCGCGCCGACGGATTGCGCGCCCGCACGATCACGGTGCGCGTGCGTGATTACGATTTTCGTAATCGGTCGGCGAGCCGCACGCTGGCCGAAGGGGTGATGAGCGACCGCGTGATTCTCGCCGTGGCCCGCCAACTCCTGTCGCGGCTGCGCGCGGGGCGCCGGGTGCCGGCGCGGCTGCTGGGTGTGGCGCTCAGCTCACTGGCCGAGGACGAGGCCGCCGATCAGCTCGCGCTGTTCGAGCGCGAGCCCGACGCCACCGCCGAGACGGAGCGCGACCGCGCCGTGGCGCGGGCGGTCGATCTCGTGCGCGCGCGCTTCGGGCCCGACGGCATCGGGCCCGGCGGGCTGTAGCGCGCGGCGCGAACCGCTCAGTTCTCGAACAGACGCTTGGGCGCGCCGCGGTCGGGGTCGTAGACCACCGACTCGGCGGGCGCGGTGCTCGCCGGCAGCGACGCCGCGGGGCGCACCGGCGGCAGCGCGTCGTCGTTCAGGGACTCGCCCACGTCCTTGATGCCGCGTTTGAATTCGCGAATACCCTTGCCCAGCGACGCGCCAATTTCCGGAATGCGCTTGCCGCCGAACAACACCATCACGATGAGCAGAATCATCGCGAGTTTTTCGATCCCGAACCCTTCCATCGTGCCTCCGTGGCGCATGACGGCGCCGTAGCCGCGGCGTCGCGAGCCGGCCCTCCGGCGCCGCGCCGCATTGCCGGAAATATCGAGCCCGCCGGCGTCGCGGCGGGAGCGACAACGGCGGGCTTTGCGCATTCTTAGTTGCGCGGAAGCGGGCGTTTACTCGTGGTCGCCGGCGGAGAACGAGGGCACGGCGGCCGACGCCGGGTCGGCCGACTGCAGCAGGTAGCGCAGCGGATCCACGTGGCGCCCGTTCACGATCACCTCGAAGTGCACGTGCGGCGCCGTGGCGAGTCCCGTGGCGCCCACCTTGGCGATCACCGCGCCGGCGGCTACGTAGTCGCCCTCGCGCACGAGAATCTTCTGGCAGTGCGCGTAGAGCGTCGTCACGCCCCCGCCGTGGTCGACTTCCACCACCTGGCCGTAGCCCAGCCGGTGCCCCACGAAGCTCACCCGGCCGTCGGCCGGCGCGCGGATGTTGGTCCCCCGCGGGGCCGAGATGTCCACCCCTTCGTGCGGGCGGAACAGGTTCAGGATGGGCTGCCATCGCGACTGCGAGAACCGGCTGGTGATCGTGCCGGCCACCGGCAGGATCACGCCGGCCGCCGCGGCGCTGAGCCCCACGGGATTGGTCGGCCGCGACTTGCGCGTGATGAGCGTGGGGCCGTGCGCGACGTTGGCCGTCACCGCCGCGAGCTGGAGCGCCGAGTCGGCGCGCTGCTGGGCCGCCTGGAGACTGTCGTTGAGCGTCAGCACCAGCTGGTGCACCTCGGCAAGCTGCGACGCGCTGGCGCTCACCTGCATCGCTTCGAGGAACGACCAGCCGGTGTATGAGAAGAAGCCGAGCAGCGCGACGACCGCCACGGCGCGGATCTGCCGGGCGTGGACGCGGAGCGTGTGCGTCTTCCCCGTGGGCTGCGGGGGGACGATGAGGATCGTCCAGTGACGGCGGCGGGGCTGCGGCTGGCGGCGGGCCATGGGCGAATGTCAGCCGGCGTCGCCGCCGTACACGCGGCGGAGCGGGGTGGCGGAGGCCGCGGCGCCCTCGCCGCTGCGCAGCGCCGACGAGATCGGATGAATGGACATCCGGCCGTCGACCTTGCCGCCCTCCTGGATCATGATCGCCGCCGCCTCGATGTCGCCCGACACGGCGCCCGACTGCTGGAGTTCCACGCGCTGCACCGCCGTCACGTTCCCGGTCACGGTGCCGCCGATCACCACCTCGCGCGCCGACACGTTGCCCACGACGGCCGCGCCGGCGGCGATGACGACCACGTCGGCCCGGCGCACGTCGCCGCGGAGCCGCCCGTCCACGCGCAGGGTTCCCTCCGTTTCGACGTCGCCCTCGATGGTCATCTGGGCGTCGAACACGGAGTAGCCCGTGGGCAACGGATTGGGCGCGTCCTGGGGGCGCTTGGTGAATATGGGCATGGCGAAAACGGGTGATCGGGAGACTCACAACTTCGCGTCAGGATGGGTGATGCGCCAGTGCCCGGGCCGTGATCCGAGACACGGCGCAGCGCCCGAAGAACGGCCGAAGTGGCGCGGGAACGCGCCGAGGAAGAAGTTGTCTCGGATGCGCTATCGCTCACTCTCCGATCCCGAATCGCTCATCGAGTTCGTCCGCAATCTGGGCGAGGGACTGTACATCACCTCGGTGGAGGGGCGCATTCTCGACGCGAACCCCGCCTTCCTGGCGATGCTCGGCGTGGAATCGCTCGCCGACCTCGACGGCTTCCGGGCTCCCGATCTGCTGGTCGACCCCTCGCGGCGCGAGGTCCAGCAGCAGCTCCTCGCGCGCGACGGGATGGTGCGCAACTTCGAGCTCGACATTCGCCGGCCCGACGGCCAGGTGCGCACGGTGCTCGACACGAGCTACGTGGTGCGCGACGCGGACACCGGGGAGTCGTACTACCACGGCGTGCTCGTGGACATCACGGCGCGCAAGCAGCTCGAAGCGGAGCTGGTGGAGCTGTCCACGCACGACGCGCTCACCGGAGCGCTCAACCGCCGCTACCTCGACCAGCTCGACGAGCAGTTCAAGCGCGATCCGGCGGGCAAGTGGGGATGCGTGTTCATCGACATCGACCACTTCAAGCAGTACAACGACGAGTTCGGCCACCAGGCGGGCGACCGGATCCTGGTGCGCATGGCGCGCTTCCTCATGCGCCACGTGCGCGCCGAGGAGGCGGTGGTGCGGGTGGGGGGCGACGAATTCGTGGTGATTCTCGTGGACGCCGACGCCGCGCAGACGGAAGCGATCGCCGAGCGCCTGCGCGAGTCGGGGGAGCGATCGGCGCCGGTGCCGTTCTCGCTGGGGTGGGCGGCCCGGCGCAGCAACGAGTCGCTGATGCGCATGATCGACCGCGCGGACCACGGACTGCTGGCGGTGCGCGTGACCCAGCGCCGGTCGGATCCGCGCGGTCGCACGGCCGTCACGAACGATTGACCGGCGCCGCGATGGGCGACATGCTTGGGCGGATTTTCTTTCGAGGAACCGTCGTGCCCCATCGTTTCGTCCGACTGGCCGCCGCCGCGCTGTCCGCCGCGGCCGTGGCGCCGAGCGTGTCCGCGGCGCAGCGCCCCGCGCCGTACTCCATCGCGTATCAGATCGCGATGCCCGAGCCGGCGTCGCACCTCTATCAGATCCAGATCGACGTCGGCCGGCTGCACGGCGATTCGCTCATCCTGCAGATGCCGGTGTGGTCGCCCGGGCGGTACGCGCCGATGTTCTTCGCCAAGAACGTGCAGCGCTTCACGGTGACCACGCCGTCGGGCGCGCCGGTGTCGTGGGACCGCACCGACGGCTCGCGCTGGCGCATCCACACGAGGGGGCTCGCGGCGGTGCGCGTGACGTATGCGTCGTACGCCGACGCGCCCATGTCGGGCACGTTCAGCGTGCTCGACACGCTGCACGCCACGTGGAACGGGCCGTCGCTGTTCATGTACGTCGAGCACCACAAGCCCGATCCGGTGTCGCTCCACGTGGTGCCGCCCGCGGGGTGGCACATCATCAACGGCGACGCGGCCACCGACGACCAGGTGGACTACCGGTTCGAGAACTACGACCGGCTGGTCGACACGCCCACCGAGGTCGCGCCGCACTTCATGGTGGACAGCTTCACGGTGGACGGCGTGCTGTACCGCACGATGGTGCACCACAACGGGCCCACCACGCCCGACGAGCGTGCGCGGTTCGTGGGCGACGTGCACAAGATCGTGACGTACGAGAATTCGGTGTTCGGCCCGCCGCCGATCCGCATGTACACGTTCCTGTTCCACATCGGCTTCCCGGGCGGCGACGGCATGGAGCATCTCTTCTCCACGCAGATCGCCGACCGTCGTCCGTGGGTGGACACGGCCACGGTGCTCTCCGGCGTGGGCACGGCGGCGCACGAGTACTTCCACGTGTGGAACGTGAAGCGGGTGCGGCCGATGCTGCTCGGGCCGTTCGACTACACGCGCGAGCGCTACGAGCCGAGCCTCTGGGTGGCCGAGGGGTGGACGCAGTACTATGGGCAGATGGCGCTGCACCGCGCCGGCATCACCGATCAGGCGGAGATGCTCGACGCGGCGGCGGGCATCATCCAGCAGAACCTCACGGCGCCGGGGCGCAAGGAAGTGTCGCCGCGCATGGCGTCGTTCGAGGCGCCGTTCTGGGATGGCGCGGCCACCACGCAGCCCAACAATCGCCAGCAGGTGTTCCTTACGTACTACACCCAGGGCGCGGGCCGCGCGCTCTACCTGGACCTGTTCATCCGCGAGCGCACCCACGACCGGCGCACGCTCGGCGACGCGTTCGACAACCTGCGCAAGCGGTCGTGGGATCAGCCCAACGCGTCGTACTACCTGCAGGGACGCGGGTACACGGAGGACGACGTGGAACGCGCCGTGAGCGAGGCCGCCGGCGTGGACATGCGCCAATGGTTCGACCGGCACGTGGGCGGCACCGACGACGTCGATTTCGACGGCGTGCTGGCCGGCGCCGGGCTGCGGCTCGATCGCGCGGGCGCGCGGTGGACGATCGAGCTCGTGCCCGATCCGACGCCCGAGCAGCTCAGGATCCGCCAGGGATGGCTTACCGGCAACAAGGGGTAGATCGCATGGAACGGCGTGATTTCATTCGCACCGCGCTGGGCGCGGTGGCCGGCGGGGCGCTGCTGCCCGGGCTGGCGGCGGCGGAGTGGCGCGGGCGCGCGGCCCGACTGCGCGCGATCGGACTCCAGCTCTACACGGTGCGCACGGAGATGGCCGGCGACGTGGAGGGCACCCTCGCCGCCGTGGCCGCGATCGGCTACCGCGAGGTGGAGTTCGCCGGCCTCTTCGGCCGGCAACCCAGGGACGTGCGCGCGATGCTCGACCGCCATGGGCTGGTGGCTCCGTCGTCGCACGTGGCCGTGCCGGCGGCGATGGACGAGTGGAAGCGAGACCTCGACGACGCGCTGGTGCTCGGCCAGTCGTACATCGTGTGCCCGTGGATCGACGAGAAGGACCGCACGACGGACGGCCTCAAGCGCGTGGCCGCGCGGTTCAACGCCGCGGGGGCGGCGGCGAAGCAGGCCGGCCTCCAGTTCGCATACCACAACCACGATTTCGAGTTCACGCCCATCGACGGCCGGTTGCCCTACGATCTGCTGCTGGCCGAGTGCGACCGTTCGCTGGTGAAGATGGAGATCGACATCTACTGGATGGTGAACGGCGGACAGGATCCGCTGGCGTATCTGGCGCGGGATCCGGGCCGGTTCCCGATGGTGCACGCCAAGGACCGCACCGCCGATGGCAACATGGCGGACGTGGGGGCGGGAGTGATCGACTTTCCCAAGATCCTCGGCGCGTTCGAGCGCGCCGGGCTCATGCACTGCTTCGTGGAACGCGACGACGCGCCGCAACCCATGGCGTCGGCGCGGGCGAGCTTCGCGTATCTGGACCGACTCACTTTCTGATGCGGGGCGGGGCGCTACGCGCCCGGTGGGTCAGTCGGCGGCGGTCTCGGCGGTGGGCGGCGCGCTCGCTTCGGCGCAGGCCGACACCACCTGCCGGACGAGGTCGGCCGTGGTCACGACGCGCGCATATTCGTCGGGCACGTACGGCTTGCCCAGCGTGACACTCTCGCGGCGAAAGCGCATCAGGCTGTCGCGGCGCCGGCTGGCGCGCACGTGCACCTCGGACACGCCGGCCTCGGTCACGATGCGGGCCACGTTGTGGTCGCTGATCCCGCCGGCGGCGGTGATCGTGCCGCGGCCCTCGGAGCGCCAGGCGAGGGCGGCCAGCGTCTCCAGTCCCTCGGCGGCCGTGGGAGCGCCGCCGGAGGTGAGCACGCGGTCCACGCCCAGCGCCACGAGGGTGTCGAGCGCCTCGAACGGGTCGCGCACGAGGTCGAACGCGCGGTGAAACGTGGTGGACAGCGGGCGCGACGCCTCGACGAGCAGGCGGGTGCACCGATCGTCCACCGAGCCGTCGGGGAAGAGCGCGCCGAGCACGATCCCGTCGACGCCGATCTCCTTGGCGAGCGCGATGTCGCCCAGCATCACCCGCACCTCGTCCTCGTCATAGAGAAAATCGCCGCCGCGCGGGCGGATGAGCACGTGGATCGGAATCCGCACGCGTTCTCGGGCGAGGGCGATGAGCCCGGCGCTCGGGGTGGTGCCGCCCTCGTACAGGTTTTCGCTGAGCTCGATGCGCGACGCGCCGCCGGCTTCCGCCGCGAGGGCGGACTCCACGGAGTCCACGCAGGCCTCCACCAGCACGCCGGAGGCGATGGTCGGGTTCGAAATGGGGGTGACGGCCACGGACCTAACACTTCCCCTTTGATCGCGTTAACGCAAGGTATGGGTAGCGAAACTCCAACCGCGCCCTAATTTAGCCCGGCCCGCCAGTCCGACGCCGCGCGTGCGGCCCCCTCCGTGGGGCCGTCCGCGCCCCGCCCATTCCGGAGGAAGGAATTCCCGTGAACACCGCCCGCACGAAGCTCTCGGTGATGATGTTCCTCCAGTATTTCATCTGGGGAGCCTGGTTCGTCACCATGGGGACCTACCTCGGTACGACGCTCAAGTTCACCGATTCGCAAATCGG
>JAGWRB010000249.1 GCA_028876725.1 Gemmatimonadota bacterium | reverse complement strand
GACGCGAAGTCGTCGATGCCCTCCACGGTCTTCACCTTGAACTTGCGATACTCGGCGCGGTGCGGGCGGCCGTTCTGGAACCAGACGCCGCTCGCCACCGTGTCGGTGCCCTGCGCGTGCGAAATGTCGAAGCACACCAGCGTGCGCGGCAGTTTCTGCAGGCCGAGCTGGCGCTGCAGCTCGTACACCGGATCGCCGGCACGCTCCGTGGTTTCGTCTCCCTCGAGCAGCGACTCCTCCAGCAGGTGCCGCGCGTTCTGCTCGGCCAGCGCGACGAGTTCACGCTTCGGACCGCGCTGCGGCACGGCCATGCGCACGGGCGCGAGCGAGGCGTCCGCGAGCTCGGGGTCCTCGGGCGCGAAGGGCAGCAGGAGATCGGGGGCCTTCTCCTCGAGCGGCAGATATCCGCCGGCGAGATACGCCGACAGCACGGCCGCGTCGCTCTCGCCCTCGACGTGTTCCATAAACTGGTGCTCGCGCCCCAGGAGCTTGCCGCCGCGAATGCGAAGCAGCACCATGCACGCGTCATCGCCGTCGCGCGCGAAGCCCAGCACGTCACGGTCGCCGCCCTCGACCTCGAGGACGACCGTCGGCTCCTCCATCTGCTCCAGATGCTTGAGCGCGTCGCGCAACTCGGCGGCCCGCTCGAAGTCGAGATCGGCGGCCGCGGCGTCCATCCGCGCCCGGACCCGCCGCACGACTTCGTTGGTCCGGCCGTCGAGGAACGCCAGGACCTCGTGAATCATCGTCAGGTAGTCTTCCTGCGACTGGAGGAAGACGCACGGGGCCTTGCACCGCTTGATGAAGTAGTCGAGGCACGGCCGCTCCGGCATCTGCCGGGGCATGTCGTAGCTGCACGAGCGCACCGTGAATACCCGCCGCACGACGTTGAGCGCGCGCCGCATCGCGCCGACTTCGGTGTACGGCCCATAGTAGCGCGCGCCGTCGCTCACCAGGCGCCGCGTGACGAGCACGCGCGGATACGCCTCCTGCACCGTGACTTTGATATACGGATACGATTTGTCGTCGCGGAGCACCACGTTGTACCGCGGCCGGTGCTCCTTGATCAGGTTCGACTCGAGCACGAGGGCGGCGGTCTCCGTCGGCACGACGATCGTCTCGAGATCGGCCACCTGCCGCATCAGCACGCGCGTCTTCGGGCTCTCCAGCCGTTCGCCCGCCAGATAGCTGCGCACGCGCGACCGCAATCGCTTGGCCTTGCCCACGTACAGCACGTCGCCGCCGGCGCCTTTCCAGAGGTAGACGCCGGGCGATTCCGGGAGATGGCTCACGCGGTCCAGGACGCTCGCGGGCAGGGTCACGATTGAATTATACCGCGCGCGATGTGAGGTTCGCTGGTCAGCGCGCCGGGCGGAACCGCCGGCCGAGGCCGCCCAGCACCCCGCGCGCCTCGCGCACCTGCAAGGCCATCGCGCCGCCCAGATACGCCGTGCCGTACACCGCGATCACTAAGATTCCGGCCACCATGGGACGCCACGCGAGCGTGGCCCGTTGCACGAGCACGGCAACCCCGGCGCTCGCCACGGCGAGCCCCCAGAGCGTGGCCGCGTAGCGCCCCGAGAGCCCCGTGCTCCCGATGCGCCGGTTGAGCCGCGAGCGAAGCAGCAGGAATTCCACCCAGGCGGCGACACCGGCCGAGGCGGAGAGCCCCGCGACGCCCCAGCGCGGGTCGATGCCCAGCATCCGGGGAACGAGGAGCGCGAAGGCCGCGCCCAACAGCGTCGTCAGGAGCAGGCGGACGACCGCGAACCGCAGCGGCGTTCGCGTATCGCGCAGCGCATAGTACGTCGACGAGTACAGACGGCCCAGCGTGCCGGCCAGCAGCCCCACGGCCGAGCCGCACAGCACGGCCCACGTGTACACGGTGTCGAGGGCCGTGAATTCGCCGTGCTGGAAGATGAGACGCACCATCACATCGCCGATGGCCACGAAGGCAACGGCCGACGGCACGACGAGAAACGCGATGCGCCGCAGACCCGCGTCGATCCGCCCGCGCAGCATGGACGCGGCCTCGTCGCCGTCGTGGGCCACGCGCGACATCTCGGGCAGCTCGGCCACCGACACCGACGTCCCGAAGAGGCTCACCGGCAGCAGGTACAGCGTGAATGCGTACCCGAAGATGGCCACCGCCCCGTTGGGCAGCAGGCTGGTCAGGATCTGGTCGACGAAGCTGCTGATCTGCACGACGCCGCGGCTCAGAAATGCGGGGCCGAACGCACGAAACACGGCGCGGACGTGTTCCGATCCCGAATCGAAGGCGATGCGCACGTGTGGCGCCACGGCGCGCACCGACGGCACCGTGAACAGAAACTGGAACAGGCTGCCGACCACCGAGGCCCATGCCACCATCGTGACCACGTGCCCCTTGTCGGCGTCGCGACCCCACCACAGCAGGCCGGCGATCATCACCACGTTCCACGCCATCGGCGCCGTGTACGACACGAGAAACCGGCGGTGGCTGTTCAGGACGCCGAGGCCCCAGGCGAACAGCACCAGGAGCCCCATGCCGGGAAAGAGAATGCGCACGAGTTCCACCGTGAGCGCGCGCTTCTCGCCCGTGAACCCCGGCGCGATGACGTACGTGAGCAACGGCGCGGCCGCGATCCCGGCGAGCACGATGACGGACACGACCACCGCCAGCATCGCCGCCACGGCCCCGGCCAGCCGGTCGGCCGCTTCGTCCTCGCCCCTGGCGATGAGACGCGCGTACACCGGAATGAACGCGGCGGAGAGCGCGCCCTCGCCGAACAGATTCTGGAGCACGTTGGGAATCTTGAACGCCATCACCCAGGCGTCCGACGCGATCGTCGCGCCCAGGTATCGGGCCACGAGCGACTGACGCACCAGCCCCAGCACGCGCGATCCGAATATCCCGAGCGCCACGACGAACGCCGCGGCCCCGGTGTGTTTTCGCGGCGCCCGATGATCGTCGTTCGGATGCGCCCGCGGCTCAGCCGCCACTCGACGCTCCGGATACCAGCCGTTGCGCATGCGCCGCGGCCGACGCGCGCATCGCGGCGATCAGGGCGTCGCCATGGCGCGCGAGGAACGGAAGGAAGTTGAGCGTTCGCTCCTGGCGGTGCCCGCCGGGGAGAATCGCAGCCTGCGCCAACCGCAAATCGCGCAGCGCATCGCTGCCGCGCCGCTTCGCCGCGGCCACCAGCCGCCGCTCCAGGCGATCGAGCCGGAAGCCGACCTGCCGCGCGGCGCCTTCCACCACCGCGCCGGGAAGGAGCGCGCCCCCCGGAGTGCGCGCGTCGCGCGCGGACAGCGCCGCGAGCCCGTCGCGCACCGCAGCCCGAAGATCATCGAGGCCGGCGCGCACCTCGTCGGGAAGTCCGGCGCGCGCCACCCGCCCCTCCAGCGCCGCGCCCTGCGTCAGTTCGTCGAGCCCGATTCCCAGCCGCGACAGCGCGCGGTCCACCGCGGGCTCGACGATGGTACAGGACCACCGCGGCACGGCCACGGGCTGCGCGGCGTCGAGTGCGCCGGCCACCGCCGATACCTGCGCGAAGTACGCCAGCTCGCCCGGCCCCGCGACGTACGCCACCGTGGGCAGAATCGCGCGCTCCATCACCGGGCGCAGCAGGACGTTCGGACTGAGCGAGACTGCCGCGGCCGTCGTGCGCACCCCGGCGGCTTCCGCCACGGGCACCCGCCGCTTCACCCCCGCCTCGTGCACGAACACGGTGGACAGACCGGACACGTCCGACACCTGCGGATCGAATCCCAGGCCGACGAGCGCCGCATGCCGGGCATCGAGCGCCGCCCCCACCGCCGACGCGCGTTCCAGCGCGCGACGCATCACGCCCTCGCCCGCCGCGCGCACCGTCGGATGCGACGAGTCCAGCACGGCGATGCCCAACGGCTCGAGCATCGCCCGCAGCAGCGCAACGTAGGCCGATCCGACCGTGGCGGGCGCGCGGTACGCCTGCTCCACGGCCGCCCAGGCCCGCGCAAACGCCAGCGATCCGCACGCCGCGCGCAGGTCGCGGAGCGGCCCGCTGAGGTCGCCGATCGGCGCCAGCGCCATGGGGGTGCCGGCCGGCGGCGCGTGCTCCGAGACCAGGCGCCGCACCGCGCCCTCAACCGCCACGTACGTCGCGCTCGCCTCGGCGAAGTCCGCGTCGTCCGTCGCCGCCCAGAACACGGGCGCGGCGGGCACGCCCGTGGCCCGCTCGATGGCGTCGGCGAGCTCCAGCGCGCCAATGGCCTTGGCCCAGGTGTACACCGGGCCACCGAAGAGGCCGGCCTGCTGGCCCGTCGTTACCACCACTCCGCCCTGGCCCGCGACGCGCTCGAGGCGGTCCAGGACATGGCCCGCGCCCCCGCATGCATCGCGCAGCGCGCCGAACCAGCCCTCAGGTGCCTGCGCCGCGACGGATGCCGCGCGCGCTTTCCACTGGTCCACGGTTCGCGGCGCCGGCGCGGCGATGGATGCGTCGAGCGCGCCGCTCTGCACGGCGCGCGAGAGCGCGGATCCGCCGATCGGCTCGGTGACGATGCGGGGCACGCTCATCGCGACGGGGACGGCGCCTGGAGCGCGGGCGGGCGGTGGCGCGGCGACCGGGAGCTTCGGATGGCGGGCATGGTCACCAAGATAGTGGCTTCCCCCGGCCCGGGGCCACGCGGAGCGCTCGCCACGCGCTACTTGTGATACGGCTCGCCCCGCACGATCGTCCCCGCCCGATAGAGCTGCTCGGCCAGCACCAGGCGCGCCATCTCGTGCGGCAGGGTCCAGGGCGCGAGCGCAAGGCGGCGCGCGGCACGGTCCCGCAGCTCCGGGGCGACGCCATACGCCCCGCCGATCACGAACGCCACGTCGCGTGCCCGCTCTCGAGCGTCCTGCAGAAACCGCGCGAACGCCTCGGAGGTCATCCGTTCGCCGCGCTCATCGCACACGACCAGATCGGCGCCCGACGCCTTCGCGGCCAGGCGCTCGCCCTCGCGCGCCCGCACGACGTCGGGCGACGCCGACCGCGCGGGCTCTTCCCGCACCTCCCGGATGTCGAGCGGCCAGTACCGCGCCGCCCGCGTTTCGTAAGACTCGATCGCCGCCGCCAGCGCCGCGTCGCGCGGCCGTCCGACGGCGGCGATGATGACCCGCATGCCCGGCTCGGGCCGCGGTCAGGCGTACACGCCGCGGAGGCGATGCACCGTGGCCACGCGGCTGATCGACAGCATATACGCCGCCGTGCGCATGTTCACCTTGTGCGTGGTCGCCAGGCGCAGCACGTCGGCGAAGCTCGTGCGCATGATGTCGCGCAGCCGGTCGTTCACGACGTCCTCGGTCCAGAAGTAGCCGCCGCGGTCCTGCACCCACTCGAAGTACGAGACCGTCACGCCGCCGGCGTTGGCGAGAATGTCGGGGATGACGAACACGCCCTTCTGGTCGAGAATCGCGTCGGCGTTGGCCGTGGTCGGCCCGTTCGCGCCCTCGCAGATGATCTTGGCGCGGATCTTGTCGGCGTTCTTGCTCGTGATGACGTTCTCGAGCGCCGCCGGCAGGAGCACGTCGACGTCGAGCGTGAGCAGGTCGGCGTTGGCGATGGCGTCGCCGCCCTTGAACCCGTCGAGGGACTTGTGCTCCTTCACGTGCTTGATCGCGGCGTCGATATCGATACCATTTTTATTATAGTACGCGCCGGTGCGGTCGCTGATGCCCTGGATCTTGCACCCCTCGCGCGCCAGCAGCTGCGCGGCCACCGATCCGACGTTCCCGAAGCCCTGCACGGCGACGGTGGTGCCCTTGACGTCCATGCCCAGGTGCTTCAGCGCCTCCTTGGTCACGATCATGCACCCGCGGCCCGTGGCCTCGCGGCGCCCCAGCGACCCGCCCATCTCCACCGGCTTGCCGGTGACGACGGACGTGACCGTGTGCCGCATGTGCATGGAGTACGTGTCCATCACCCAGGCCATCACGCGCTCGTTGGTGTTCACGTCGGGCGCCGGCACGTCGGAGTCCGGACCCAGCGTGTTCATGATGCCCGACGTGTAGCGCCGCGTGAGCCGCTCCAGCTCGCCCACACTCATCTTGAGCGGATCGCAAATCACCCCGCCCTTGGCGCCGCCGAACGGCAGATTCACCACCGCGCACTTCCAGGTCATCCACGCCGCGAGCGCCTTGACCTCTTCCAGCGTCACGTGCTCGTCGAACCGGATCCCGCCCTTCGCCGGCCCGCGCGACGTGTTGTACAGCACGCGATACCCCGTGTAGACCTCCACCTCCCCGCTGTCCAGCACCACGGGCACGGAGATGATGATCTGCTTCTCGGGGTTGCGCAGCACCTTGTACAGTCCCGGTTCCAGATCGAGCAGTTCGGCCGCCTGGTCGAACCGCGACATCATCCCTTCGAACGGGTTGTCCTCGTTGAGAAAGCGGTCCTTGTCGGGGCGAACGATTTTATCGGTAGGCAGTCTCAGATCGGTTGCCATGGGATTCGGAAATGAACCGGCGTCAGCCGGCGGTTGAAGGGTTCTCGGTGATCGCCGCGAGCATCGACGCGAACACGGCCTCCAGCAGCGCCGCTCCCCGCTCGACGGTCACCGTTTGTGAAACATACCATAGCGGCGCGGGCCCGGGCCACCGCGCGCCGATCTTCACGGCATCCTTCAGCGTACACACCGCGTACTCAGCCCCCCGCGCCTCGCCGGCCAGTGCCGCCAGTTCCGCATCGGTAAAGGCATGGTGGTCCGCGAATGCCCGGAGCCGCACTTCGGCCCCCGCCGCTGATAGTTGGGAGGCCACGAGATCCGGCTCCCCGACCCCGGTCGCCAGCAGCACCGTCCGGCCCGCCAGCGCGCCGAGCGGCACCGGATCGCCGCCCGCAACAGGAATCAGGGCGCCCGGCAGCAGACTCATCACCGCGCCCGGTTTCCCGGCGTAGCGCTCGGCATCCCGGAGCACCGCCTCCGCATGCTCCGCCGAAGCCGTCTTTCGCGTCACTACGACCAACGTGGCGCGCCTCAGCGCCGCCGGCAGCTCCCGGTACGGCCCCGCGGGCAGGAGGCGCGCCCCCGTAAGCCCCCGCTCCGCCGAAATGAGCACCAGATCGGCCACCCGGGCGGCGCGGCGGTGCTGAAAGGCGTCGTCGAGCACCGCCGCCGTCGCCCCCAGCGAAGCCGCGCGCAGCACGCCGGCCACGCGATCCGGGCTCACCACCACGGGGACGCCCGGATTCAGTCGCTCGTGCACGAGCGGCTCATCGGCCCCGTAGCCGCGCAGCACAATGGCCGGCCGCGCCCCGCGCGCCGCCAATTCGGCGGCGAGCCAGGCCGCCACCGGCGTCTTCCCCGTGCCCCCGACCGTCAGGTTACCGACCGCCACGGCGGGGATCGGCCCGCGCTCCACCGCCGAGGCCCCCCGGTCGTATCGGCGGTTGCGCAGCGCAGTCGCCGCGCGGTACGCGGCAGCCGCGGGCCAGAGCGCCGTTCGCGCGGCACCGGCCAGCGGGCCGCGCCCGAACCAGATGGCGTTGACGAGTCCCCGCGTCATCGCCCAGCGGCCTCCGCCGCGGCCGCCACTCCCGCCTCCAGCGCCTTGCGGTACGGACCGGTCGACTCGGAGAGCGCGCGGGGCGACACGTCCGGCGCGGGGGTCGCCGCGCCATAGCTGATCGTCACCCGCGCGAACGGCTTGGGCACCGTGAACCGGTCCCAGCTGCCGAACTGCCAGGCGCGCGAGGCGTGCGCGCCCACGGCGACCACCGGCCGCCCCGAGCGCTGCGCCACGAGCAGGGCGCCGGGCGCGAAGCTGTGGTACGGACCCCGCGGCCCGTCGGGCGTGATGGCGACGTCGTATCCCGCCTCCAGCTCGCGCACGAGCCCGATCAGGGCCCGGTTCGCGCCGCGCGTGGTAGACCCCCGCACCGTGCGGTACCCCAGCAGTTCCGCCACGCGGGCGATGATCTCGCCGTCGCGGTGCTCGCTGATCAGCACGCTGATCTGGCGCCGCCGATGGGCCCACAGGTGCATGAGGAGCTGGCCATGCCAGATCACGAATACCACCGGGCGCCCGTCCGGCTTGGCCGCGCGCAGCGCCTCCTCCTGGTCGTAGCGCACGCGCCAGGTGCGCGCCAGGAGCCACACCACCGCGGCTCCGAGCCGCGCGGTCCAGCGCGCGCGCCTGCCCGCGCCCTCGTCGGTCATCGGACGGCCGCGCCCCCGGCGGCCAGGGCCAGCGCCATCTCGGCGACCCGGCCGGCCGCGCCGGGCGTCCCGAGCTTCGCGCGCACCTCGGCGAGCCCGGCCAGCATGCGGTCGCGCGCCGGATCCCCGGGGTGCAGGAGCGGCGTCAGCGCGTCGGCGACGGCGTCGGGACGCAGCGCATCCTGCACGAACTCCGGGGCGACGGCGCGGTCCGCGACGACGTTCACGAGGCCGATGTGCGGAATGCGCACCAGGCGGCGGGCCAGCGCGTAGGTGATCCCGCTCGTGCGGTACGCCACCACCAACGGGCACCCGGCCACGGCGGCCTCCAGCGTCGTCGTGCCGCTCTTGCACATCGCCGCGTCGGCCGCGCGCAGCACGGTGAACGACGCCGAGCGGACCATGGGGAACGGGCACTGCGCCGGATCCAGATCGACCGTGGGCGCGACGCTCACCACCACCTGCAGCCGCGGATCGCGGCGCCGCAATTCGCCGGCGACGGCCACGAAGTCGTCGAGGTGGCGGAGAATCTCCTGCGCCCGGCTCCCGGGAAAGAGGGCCAGCACCGGGGCGTCCTGGGCGAGTCCGAGCGCGGCCCGCGCCGCCGTCCGGTCGGGCAGCGCCTCGGCCCGGTCGAGCAACGGATGGCCCACGAAGGTCGCGTCGATCCCGTGCTCGGCGAGCAGCGGCTGCTCGAACGGCAGGATCACCGCGGCGCGCGTCACCCACCGGGCGAGCTTGTCGAGCCGGTTCGCCCCCCACGCCCAGACCTGCGGCGTGATGTAGTACAGCACCGGCACGCCGGCCTCGGCGGCCGCGCGCGCCACCTTCATATTGAATCCCGGATAATCGACGAGCACCACCAGCGCCACGCGCCCGCTCCGAATGCGCGCTTCGAGCTGGCGCAGCAGCGCCCAGTGCCGCGGCAGGTGCCGCAGCACCTCGACGAACCCCATCACGGCGAGCGTGTCGGCGTGCTCGAGCAGCTCCACGCCCGCGTCCCGCATGTGGTCGCCGCCGATCCCGGTGAGCGCGAACGGCGCCCCGCGCGCCTTCAGCTCGCGCGCGACGCCCGATGCGTGGAGGTCGCCGGAGGCCTCTCCGGCGACGAACAGCACCTCACGCACCGGCGGCCACTCCGGCGCCCTTGAGCGCCGGCAGCGTGCGTTCGATCTCCCCGACGATGCGCAGGGCCACGGCCAGCGCCTCGCGCCCATCCTCGCCCGTCACCATCACCGGCGAATCGCCGCGCACGGCGGCCAGGAAGCTCTCGAATTCGAGCCGCAGCGGCTCGCCCTCGGGCGCCTCGAGCGGCACGCGCTCCACGAACGCCTCGACCGACGCCGCCGCCTTGGCCAGCGCGGCCAGATCCACGTCGTGGCGCAGACGGTAGAACTCGCCGTTGCCCGCGGCCAGGTCGAGCGACAGGTATCCGCTGGGCTGAAAGATCCGAAGCTTCCGCGTGCGCTCACGCGACACCCGGCTCGCCGTGATGTTGGCCACGGCGCCCGACGCGAATTCGAGCCGCGCGTTCGCGATGTCCACGAACGGCGTCAGGACAGGAATCCCCACCGCGCGCAGCCCCGACACCGCCCCACCGACCAGCGTGCGCACCAGGTCGATATCGTGGATCATGAGATCGAGCACCACCGCCACGTCGGAACCGCGGGGATTGAACGGGGCCAGCCGGTCGCTCTCCACGAACCGCGGGGCGTCCACGTAGGGCAGCGCGGCGCGAATGGCCCGGTTGAACCGCTCCACGTGCCCGGTCTGGATCAGCGCGCCCGTGCGCTTCGCGATGGCCACCAGTTCGTCGGCCTGGTCGAGCGTGGCCGCGATCGGCTTCTCGATGAGGAGGTGCTTCCCGCGCTCCAGCGCCTGCCGGGCCACCGCGTAGTGCGCCGGCGTGGGCACCACGACCGTGGCCGCGTCGATTTCGTCGAGCAACGCCTCCACCGTGGGATACGCGCGCACCCCCAGTTCCTTGGTCACGTGCGCCGCGCGCTCCGGATTCGACTCCACGAATCCGGCGAACGCCACCCCGGGCATGTCGCGCAGGATCCGCACGTGGTGGAATCCCAGCGCCCCGGCCCCGATCACCCCCATCCGCACGTCGCTCACACCGTAATCCCTCGATCGCTGTCGTCCAGGAACCGCAGGAACGTCTCGACTTCCGGGTACGCCTGCAGTTCGCTCTGCGCCTTGGCGCGCGCCTGCGACAGGTTCAATTCCGATTTGAAGAACATCCGGTACGCGCGCTTCAGCTCGCGCACCACGGGGTCCGGAAAGTTGTTGCGCTGCAGCCCCACACTGTTCAGGCCGTAGAGCTTGATCGGGTTGCCCACCGCCTTCACGTACGGCGGAATGTCCTTGGCGATGCGCGAGCAGCCGCCGATGAACGCATAGGCCCCGATCTTCACGAACTGGTGCGCGGCGCTCTGCCCCGACACGATGGCGCGGTCGTGCACCGTCACGTGCCCGGCGAACTGCACGTTGTTGCCCAGGATCACGTGGTTGCCGATGTGGCAATCATGCGCGAGATGGACATATGACATCACGAAACACCCCGACCCCACCGTCGTCTTGAACGACTGGCTGGTGCCGCGGTTCATCGTCACGTACTCGCGGATCACGGTGTCCTCGCCGACCTCCACCGTGGTCACCTCGCCCTTGAACTTCAGGTCCTGCGGGTCGCCGCCCAGCACCGACCCGATGCCGACCTTCACGCGCGGCGCCAGCCGCACGTGCCGCTCGAGCACCGTCCGCGCCCCGAGCCGGCACCCGTCGCCGATCACGCAGTCCTCGCCCACGATCGACCACGGCCCGATCTCGACGTCGTTCCCGATCTGCGCGTCGGGCGAGATGATCGCCGTCGGATGAATCGTCGCGCTCATCGGTCACGCACCATGGCGCCCATCTGCGCCTCGGCCACCACCTCGCCGTCCACCTTGGCCACGCCGTTCATCTTGCACATCGGCCCCCGGATCTGGACCATGTCCAGCTCGAACCGGAGCTGATCCCCCGGCCGCACGGGCCGGCGCCACTTCACGTTGTCCAGCGACGTGAAGTACACGACCTTGTGCTCCGGATTCGGCACGGCGCCCATCAGCAGCATCCCGCCCACCTGCGCCATCGCCTCGATGATGAGCACCCCCGGCATGATCGGATGCCCGGGAAAGTGTCCCTGGAAGAAGGGCTCGTTGATCGTCACGTTCTTGAGCCCCACGATCCGCTTCCGCGGCTCGATCTCCAGAATCCGGTCCACGAGCAGGAACGGATACCGATGCGGCAGCACCTTGATGATATCGTCGATCTCCAGCACGGTCGTCTCCTTCTTGAGCGCCTCGCGCATCGCCCGCACGAATTGCACGGTGCCGCGATGGCTCGGCTTCAGGGCCACCACGCGGGCTCGCACCCGCGCGCCGGCCAGCGTCAGATCTCCCACGCAGTCCATGGCCTTGTGCCGCACGAACTCGTCGGGCCATCGCAGCACGTTCTCCACCACCGACGCCTCGTCCAGCACCACCGCGTTCTGCGTCGAGGCGCCCTGAATCAGCCCCATCCCGCGGAGCGCCTCCACTTCGCGCGTGAAGCCGAACGTCCGCGCCGACGCGAGTTCGTCCACGAAGCCCCGCGCGTCCACCGCGCCCGTCCAGCGCTGGCGCCCGATGAGCGGGTGCGGAAAGTCGATCGTCACGTCCAGCTCGAGTCCGTCCGCCGGGTAGGCCTCGTACACCGATTCGCCGTCCACCAGCCGCACCGGCTCCCGCAACTCCCAAAACTGGACGATTCCGGGCTGCTGCGCGATCCCCGCCCGCTGCAGCGCCTCCACGAACGGCGCCGAACTGCCGTCCACGATCGGAGGCTCGGGGCCGCTGAGCGCGATGGTGAGATCGTCGATCCCCAGCGCCCCCACGGCCGCCAGCACGTGCTCCACCGTGTGCACCGATTCGGGATCCTGCCCGAGCTGCGTCCGACGGTCGGTGAGCACCGCCGTGTCCACGCTCGCCGGGATCATCGGCGATCCGGGGAGGTCCGTGCGCGCGAACGCGATCCCCTGCCCGCTCGGCGCCGGCCGGAACGTCAGCCGGCAGGCGACGCCAAGGTGCAGGCCCACCCCCTCCACCGTCTGCTCGGACGCGATCGTCCGCCGCCTCACGCGTCGTCCTCCGACCGGGCCAGCAGCCGTTCGATGCGGCGCAGCAGCCCGGGCAGCTTGAACAGCGCGGCCTGCGCGCGGAGCGCCTCCTTGTGCGGCCGCGCGGGGTACCCCGACCAGGTCTCGCCGGCCGGAATGTCGCCGAACACCCCCGCCTGCGCCGCCAGCGTCGCCCCCTTCCCGATCGTGTGGTGGCCCGACACGCCGACCTGCCCCGCCAGGATGCACCCGTCTTCCACGCGCACGCTCCCGGCCACGCCCACCTGCGACATGAGCAGGCAGAGCCGCCCCACGCGCACGTTGTGCCCGATCTGCACGAGATTGTCGATCTTCGTGCCGGCGCCGATCACCGTGTCGTCGATGCTGCCGCGGTCGATGGTCGTGTTGGCCCCGATCTCGACGTCGTCCTCGATGAGGCAGCCGCCCACGTGCGGAATCTTGGCGTGCCGTCCATCACGAAACACATATCCGAATCCGTCGGAACCGATGCGCGCGCCCGCGTGCACCGTGACCCGCCGCCCCAGCCGCGCGTTGGCGTACACCGTGACGTTGGGATACAGGTGCACGTCGTCGCCGAGACGCGCCTGCGCCCCCACGGTCGTGTTGGCGTCGATCGTCACGCGGTCGCCCAGCACGGCTCCCGCCTCGATGACCGCGTGGGGCCCGATGCTTGGCGCCTCGCCCATCACCACCCCGCGCCCGATCACCGCCGTGGGATGCACCCCCGGCGTGCGCTCCGGCAGCCGGTAGAACCGCGGAATGAGCGAAAGCAGCGCGTCGTGCGGGTTCGGCACCACGATCCGCGCCGCCGCCGGCGACGGGAGGTCCGCCGTCTGCGGCGACACCAGCACCACGCCCGCCGCCGACGCCGCCATGAGCGGCGCGTACTTGGCCGACCCGCAGAAGCTGAGCTGGTCGGCCCGCGCGCGATCGAGCGGCGCCACCGACGCGACGGCCACGGCCCCATCCCCGTGTCGCGTCCCGCCCACGAGGGCGGCGATAGCATCGGCGGTGAGAGCGTGTCCGCCCTCACCGCCGCCGTCGTGCGATTGCCGTTGCGTGGACACGCGTGCGCCGGGTTACTGCTTCTTCTTGGCCGCGGGCTTCGCGGTGGAATCGCGCTTTTGCAGCGCCGCGAGCTTGAGCCGCGCCACGACGTCGTCGGTGATGTCGAGGTTCCTGTCGCCCGCCACCACCGCCTGCGCATCGAGAATGAGCGCGTAGCCCTTTTCGGTGCGCACCTTGTCGAGCATGTCCTTCACCGACTGCATCACCGGCGCCATCAGCTCGTTCTGCCGGTCCTGCGCCTGCTGATTGAGCTGGCTCTGGCGCTGGGCGAACGCCTGCTGCTTCTCCTGAATCGACTTCTGCCGCGCCTGCTTCGCGGCGTCGCTCAGACTGTCGGCGCCGTGCTTCTCCAGGGCCTTCTGGTAATCGGCGATCGCCGACTGGATGTCCTGGGTCATCTGGTTGAGTTCAGCGCTCCAGGCCGCCGACTCCTTGTTGTACGTCGACTCGGCGGCGGCGCGGCCCGGCGCCACGTCCAGCAGGGCCTGCGTGTTGACGTAGACGACCTTGGGCGCGGCAGCCTGCTGGGCACGCCCCGGCACCGCGAAAAGGGCCAGGCCGAAGGCGGCGGCGATCGCTGCACGAACTCTGAAATTCATGGATGCTCCGATTAGTAGAACTGTCCGAACTTGAAATGAACCTTCCATTGCGGCGCCTTGCGCCCCAGCGCGTCGACGCGATCCAACCCATAGCCGAGATCGATGCCCAGCGGCCCGAGCGGCGTCACCACCGCCGCCCCCACCCCCACGCCGCGGAACAGCCGCGTGGGATTGAAGTCCGCCGGGCGCGCATAAACGTTGCCTGCATCGTAGAACGCGTCCAGATACACCTGCGAATTCAGCCGCAGCCCCAGCTCGGCCGTCGAGCTGAAGAACGCGTTGCCGAACGACGCCCGCTGGGCCGAGTACTGGCTCGTGGCCGGGTTATAGCCCTGCGGCGTGATCGAGAACTCGTCGTAGCCGCGCAGCGGCTCGCCGTACTGCACGCCGCCCATCGCGAACGACTGCGACACGAAGAACGGGCCGGGGTCGCCGAACAGCGCCCCCCACCGCGTGGTCAGCCCCGCCACCACGAACATGGGCGCCGACCCCATCGCGCTGCCGCCGATCTGGCCGAGCGTCGTGTAGGCCTTCATCTCGCCCGTGAACCGCGTGTACGACGCCGAGCCGCCCAGCGGCCCGCCGTTGAACTGCGCGTCGATCGACTGGTGCACGCCCGCCGTGGGGAACGGCATCCCGATCCGCGTGTCGCGGTCGAGCGTCATGCCGACGGTGGACCGGAAGCAGCTCGTGGCATGCCCGTGCGCGTCGGTGCACTGGCCGATCGTGCCCACCAGGCCGTCGCTCCCGTAGCGCACCGATTCGCCGCCGTAGTTGACGTAGAACCGCGTGTATCGCGACCCGAACACCGGCATGCCGAACTGGATCTGCCCGCCGGTCGTCGTGCTCTGGCCGATGTTCTGAATCGTGAACCGCGACTGCGAGTGGTACCCCGTGATCGAGCCCGAATACCGGGACTCGCGGATGGCCGGATCGGTATACGACGCCGTGAAGTCGTTGATGTACTGCCCCTTCTGCCACTGCACGGAGCCCTTCTTGCACATGCCGAACAGGTTGGGCTGGTCGAAGCCGATGAACCCACCCAGCCCGGTGCCCTGCCCGACGGAGGCGCCGAAGTTCACGTTGCCGGTGCGCTTCTCCTTCACCTGGAACGTGATGTCCACGTCGCCCTGCGCGTCCGACGGGTTCACCTGCGGCTCCGGGAGCGGCGTCTCGAAGAACCCGAGGTTGGCGATGTTCTGGTAGCTCTGGACGAGCAGGTCCTTGTTGAAGACGTCGCCCGGCACGACCACGAGCTGGCGCCGGATGCAGGTCTCGTCGGTGATGTCGTTCCCGACGATGTTCACGCGGTTGATGATCGCCGGCGTGCCTTCCTGGATGTCCCAGCGCAGGTTGACCGTGGGCACGGAATCGGCGCCGAACGAGCGCTCGACGATCGGGTTCACCTGGGCGTAGATGTAGCCCTGGTTGGCGTACGCGTCCTGGACCTTGCTCGTGGCGTCCTGCCACGCCGAGCGGTTGAAGATGGTCTGGTCGGGCTCCACGCCCACGTGGAGCATCCCCTTCACCGCCTGCATGAGCGTTTTGGAATGCGGCTGGAAGGGGTACATCTTCTGGATGTCCTGGCTCGAGAACTGGCGTGCGCCCTCGACCGAGAAATCGCCCACGTGGTACTGCGGCCCCTCGTTCACCTTGACGTCCACCAGGGCCTTGCCGGCCGACCGGTCGAGAATCGTGGTGTCGCGCACCACCTGCATGTCGATGAACCCGTGGTCGCCGTACAGGCCGGGAATCCGCTCCGTGATGTCGCCCGCCAGCTTCTGGTCGTCGAGCTCGCCCTTGTGCCAGAAGAAGAACCCTTCGGGCTTGGTCTCCATCGCGCCGACGATCGCCTTGGCGCCCAGCGCCTTGTTCCCCTCCACCCGGATCCCCGACACGGCGGTGCGGCGCCCCTCGTCGACCTTGAACAGAATCCGCGCCGAGCTGCTGTCCACGAACGTCGTCTCCGCCCGCACCTGCGCGAACGCGTATCCTTTGGTCTCGTACAGCGAGTCGATCTTGACGATCGTGTGGGCCACCTGGGCCGGATCGATGGGGCGCCCGACGAGCATGTCCACCTGATCGCGCACGTCGCCGGGCGACACCTTGTCGGGGCCCGTCACGTCGACGTCGACGAGCATCGGCCGTTCCTTCACCAGGAACACCAGGGTCGACTTGCCGTCGGCCGCGGCCTCGCACACCACCCGCACGTCGTCGAATTGCCCGGTGGCGTACACGGCCTTGATCGCGCGCGCCAGCGACCGGTAGTTCAGCGCCTGGCCGGTCGCGAGTCCCGCGTCTTCGCGCAGGATGCCCGCGCCCAGGCGTGTGTTGCCCCGGAACTCGATCGAGTCGGGCTTGGTGCACGCGCCAACGGCGCCGGCGTCCTGGGCAGCGGCCACGGACGCCGTCGTGAGGCAGGCGGCTAGTGTGAGAACAAGCGTTCGCATGAAGACCCTAAATATACGCAATGCGGCCGGCCGAGCCCGCAATGGGGCTGGGCCGGCCGTCGCCGTCGTGGATTACGCCTTCGTGGTCCCCGTCAGCACGCGGAATTCGAGCTTCGTGCCGTCGGGGGAGACGTCCACTTCCAACTCCTCTCCCTTCGAGAACTCGCCCACCAGAATCTTTTCCGAGAGCGGGTCCTCGATGTACCGCTGAATGGCGCGCTTCAGGGGGCGCGCGCCATACGATTCGTCGTACCCGTGCTTCACCAGGAAGTCCGTGGCCGCGTCGGTGAGCGTGAGCGTCAGCTCCTCCTCGCTCAGCCGCTTCCGCACGTCCTTGAGCATGACCGCCACGATCTGCGCGATGTGCGTCCGGTCGAGCGGATGGAACACGATCACGTCGTCCAGACGGTTCAGGAACTCCGGGTTGAACACGTTCTTCAGCTCGTCGCGCACGCGATCGGCGATGCGGTCGAAGCTGGCCTGCGAACTGCCGGTGGCGAACCCGAGCCCGCCGCCCTTGGTGATGTCGCGCGCGCCCACGTTCGAGGTCATGATGACGACGGTGTTCTTGAAGTCGATCACCCGGCCGTAATTGTCCGTGAGATGGCCCTCATCGAGCACCTGCAGCAGGATGTTGAACACGTCGGGGTGCGCCTTCTCGATCTCGTCGAGCAGGATCACCTGGTATGGCCGACGGCGGACCGCCTCGGTGAGCTGGCCGCCCTCCTCGTACCCCACGTAGCCGGGAGGCGCGCCGGTGAGGCGCGACACGGCGAACTTCTCCATGTACTCGCTCATGTCGATGCGCACCATGGCGTGCTCGTCGTCGAAGAGGAACTCGGCGAGCGCCCGGGCGAGCTCGGTCTTGCCAACTCCCGTGGGTCCGAGGAACAGGAACGTGCCGATCGGGCGCTCCGGGTCCTGCAGCCCCGCGCGCGAGCGGCGGATCGCCGACGACACGGCAGCCACCGCCTCGTCCTGACCGACGACGCGTTCGTGCAGCCGTTCCTCCATGTGCACGAGCTTCTCGACTTCGCCCTCG
>JAGWRB010000248.1 GCA_028876725.1 Gemmatimonadota bacterium | reverse complement strand
TCGATCTGCAGCCGGCCGGCGGTGTCGACCAGCACCACGCGATCGCGGGCGCGGCGGGCCTGGTCGAGGCCGGCGAGCGCGATCTTGACCACGTCCTGCGTGGAGCGGTCGGCGTAGACGGGGACGTCGAGGTCGCGGCCCAGCGTCTCGAGCTGGTCGATGGCCGCAGGACGATACACGTCGCAGGCGATGAGGCGCGCCGGGCGCCCCTCGGCCTTGAGCTTGCGGGCCAACTTGGCCGCGGTGGTCGTCTTGCCGGATCCCTGCAGACCCACCATCATGACGACCGTGGGCGGGACGGAGCTGAGTTTGAGACCCTCTCGGCGCTCGCCGAGCATGGCCGTGAGCTCGTCGTGGACGATCTTCACGAGCTGTTGCGCGGGCGATACCGTGCGCAACTGGCTGACGCCGACGGCCTTCTTTTCCACACGCTCCAGGAACTCGCGTGTGAGTTGGAAGTTGACGTCGGCCTCGAGAAGGACGCGGCGGATCTCGCGCAGCCCTTCCTTGATGTCGGCCTCGGACAGAACGCCGCGTCCCCGCAGGCGCGAGAACGCGGACTCCAGCTTTGAACTCAGCTCATCGAACATAGCCCTTAAACGTAGATTCTGTTATGATTTAAGACAAGGGAACGGGGTCGGCCGCGGAGCGTCCCCGCCCCTGTCCTCTCTGCATCGCCGTCCGACTCGCATCCCACCCATCGAGGCGAATGCCTAAGGTCCCTCGGCAAGAAGATCTGTTTGCGTCGCTGCTGCCGCGCACGATGCCGCTCATGGCGCTGCGCTCGACGATCGTCTTCCCGCACGGCACGATTGCCGTGCAAATGGGGGCCCCCGAAAACATCGCGCTGCTCGCCGAGAATCCCGAGCCGGGAGTGTCGGTGGCGCTGGTCGTCGCGCCGGGAGAGGCCGACGATCCACTGGACACCAACGCCGTGGTGAACCGCATCGGCGTGGCGGCGCGGGTGCACGAGCGCATCAACCTGCCGGGCCACACGGTGCAGATCACGCTGCAGGGCATGCAGCGGATTCTCATCGAGGACGTGCAGCAGACCGAGCCGTATCCGATAGCCATCGTGCGCGACGCGCAGGAGGCGCCGGTGGATCCCGCCGAGGGGCGGGAGCTGATCACGCGGCTGATCGCGGCGGCGGAGACGCTGGCCGACGTGTCGGAGAAGATCTCGAGCGACGTGCCGTCGGTGCTGCGCATGAACGTGGCCGATCCGGGGCGGTTCGCGGATCTCGCGGCGACGAACCTGGGGTTCCGCATCTCCGACCGTGACGAGGTGCTGCAGCGCCTCGACGTGGGGCAGCGGCTGCGATTCGTGCTGTCGCGGCTGGAGCGCGAGGTGGCGCGGGCGCGCGTGCTCGACGACGTGAAGAAGCAGACCGAGATCAAGATCGACGAGCACCAGCGTGAGTTCTTCCTGCGGCAGCAGCTGCGGGCGATCCAGAACGAGCTGGGCGAGGCCGACGCGAACGAGAAGGACGTGCAGGAGCTCCTGGCACGGATCGACGGCGCGGGGCTTCCCGAGAAGGCGCTGGCCGAGGCGAAGCGCGAGGCCGAGCGCCTGCGGCTGCTGCCGCCGGCGTCGAGCGAGTACCAGGTGGTGCGCACGTATCTCGACTGGGTGCTCTCGCTGCCGTGGGCGGCGAACTCGGGCCATACTGAAATTGAAATGGCCCGGGTGCAGGCGGCGCTCGACGACCGGCACTACGGGCTGGACGAGGCCAAGGAGCGCATCCTGGAGTTCCTGGCCGTGCGCAAGCTGCGCAACGGCGCGTCGCAGGGGCCCATCCTGTGCTTCGTGGGGCCACCGGGCACGGGCAAGACCTCGCTTGGCGAGGCGATCGGGGCGGCGATCGGGCGCCCGTGCTACCGGATTTCCGTGGGCGGGGTGCGGGACGAGGCGGAGATTCGCGGGCACCGCCGCACCTACGTGGGCGCGATGCCGGGGCTGTTGCTGCAGGCGCTGCGCCGGGTGCAGGTGAACGATCCGGTGCTGATGATCGACGAGGTCGACAAGATGTCGGGCGGCGGCCCGTCGGGCGACCCGGCGGCGGCGATGCTCGAGGTGCTCGACCCCACGCAGAACAAGACGTTCACCGACCACTACCTGAACCTGGCGTTCGACCTGTCGTCGGTGCTGTTCATCTGCACGGCGAACAACCTGTTCGACATCCCGGGCCCGCTCCGCGACCGCATGGAGGTCATCAAGATCGCGGGGTACACGCCCGAGGAGAAAGTCGAAATCGCGTGGCGGTATTTGCTGCCCAAGCTCCTCGTGGACCACGGGCTGAGCGACACCGACATCCAGTTCACCGACGAGTCGCTGACGTTCATCTCCAACCGCTACTCGCGCGAGGCGGGGCTGCGCAACTTCGAGCGCAGCCTGTCGGCCATTCTGCGCAAGCGGGCGCGGCGCAAGGCGGAGGGCGAGGAGGGCGCGTGGGTGGTGGACACGGCGCGCGTCGAGGCGCTGCTGGGCGTGCCGCACTACGTGGCCGAGCCGGCCGAGCAGGAGCCCGAGGTCGGCGTGGTGAGCGGGCTGGCGTGGACGGCGAGCGGGGGCGACCTGATGGTGATCGAGGCGCTGCGCATGGCGGGCACCGGGCGTCTGACCGTGACGGGGCAGCTCGGCGACGTGATGCGTGAATCCGTGGACGCGGCGCACTCGTACGTGAGATCACGGGCGAGCCAGCTCGGGATCGCCGACGCGACGTTCAAGGAGCACGATCTGCACATCCACCTGCCGGCGGGCGCGATTCCCAAGGACGGACCCAGCGCGGGCATCACGATCACGCTCGCCATCGCCAGCGTGCTCAGCCAGCGCCCCGTGCGTCGCGACCTCGCGATGACCGGCGAGGTGACGCTGCGCGGCAAGGTGCTGGAGATCGGCGGCGTGAAGGAAAAGGTGCTGGCGGCGTACCGGTCGGGGCTGCGCGAGGTGATTCTGCCCCAGGCGAACGAGAAGGACGTGCGCGACGTGCCCGACGAGGTGCGGCAGCACATGAAGTTCACGTTCGTGGAACGCATGGACCAGGTGCTGCAGCACGCGCTGCTCGACGAAGAGGGGAAGCGGGCACGCCCGCCCCGCCGGCGCGCCGGCGACCTCGGGGCGCGCGATGGCGCGGGCTCCGGAGAGCCGCTCGCCGCCGACGCGCCCTGACCGGGCGCGGTCCCGATGATCGACGCGCAGAATCCGTGGGTGCAGTTCGTGGTGCACGTCGCCATCGGCACGATCGCCGGCGGGGCGTCGGACACCGTGGCGGTGTGGATGCTGTTCCACCCGCGGCGGAAGATCCTCGGCTTCCAGGGCGCCATTCCCAAGAATCAGGCACGGCTGGCGAAGAGCCTGGGGCGCACCGTGGGCGAGCGGCTGCTCACGCCGAACGACATCATGGCCGAGCTGGTGCGCGCGGGGGTACGCGAGAAGCTGGACGAAACGCTGGCGCTGGTGATCGCCAACCTGCTCGACACCGAGCGCGGCTCGCTGCGCGAGCTGCTCCCCCCGTCCGTGCTGCTCGAGGTGGAGCGCGCGCTCGCGGCAGGGGTGCCGATCGTGGTGGAGCGGATCGCGGCGTTCACCGATTCGGAGGAATTCGAGGCGCGGGCGCGCGCGTTCGTGGAGCGCCGGCGCGCCGAGCTGCGCGACCGGCCGGTGGGCAACGTGCTGACGCCGGAACGGCGCGCGGCAATCACCGCCCGCGCGTCGGAGTGGGCCGCCGAGTTCTCGCAGTCCGACGAGCTGGCGCGCGGCGTGCGCGACTACGTGCACCGCCGCGGCGCGGCGATGCTGTCCTCGCGCGAGCCGCTCATGGCGCAGGTGCCACCGGCGTTCGTGTCGGCCATCGACGGCGGCGTGGAGGCGTATCTCCCGGTGGCGGTGGAGAAGCTCGCGGGCGTGCTGCGCGATCCACTCGCGCGCGAGCGCATTCGCGTGCGCCTGCACGGACTCTTCTCGCGGTTCGTGGAAGAGCTCAAGTTCCACGAGCGCGTGATCGCCAAGCTGGTGGTCACCGAGCGGACGCTGGACCGCGCGCTCGATTCGGTGGAGCGGGACGGCGCGGACCAGCTCGGCGAGCTGCTCGAAGACCCCGCGGTGCGCGAGCGCATCACGAGCGCGGTGCATGACGCGATCACGTCGTACCTCGGCAAGCCGCTGGCGGATATCATCGGGCCGCCGGAGAGCGAGCGGGCGCGCGCGGTGATGGACACGGTGGGCGACGGGCTGGTGCGCGTGCTGCGCGCCGACGAGACGCGGCACCTGCTGGTGGAGAAGCTCGATCAGGCGCTGGCGCGCGCCGAGCAGAAGACGTGGGGCGATCTGCTGGCGCCGCTCGACGACGCGACGCTCACCGGGTGGATCGTGACGGCGGCGCGGTCGCCGCGCTCGCGCGAGCTGATGGAAGACGGGGCGCGCACGGCCATCCGCCAGGCGCTGGACCGGCCCATCGGGCGGCCGGGCCGGTGGCTGCCGCCCGACAGCGCGACGCGCCTCGGCGGCGCATTCGCGCCCGCCATCTGGGGGCTGGTGGAGTCGCAGCTTCCGGCGCTCATCCAGCGGCTGGACGTGCAGGCGATGGTGGAGCGCAAGGTGCTGGCGTTCAGCTTCGAGCGGTTGGAGGAGCTGATCCGCGGCGTGATCAACCGCGAGCTGCGGCTGATCATCTTCATCGGCTACGTGCTGGGCGGCCTGATCGCCGTGATCGGGTTCTCCCTGTCCCGCCTGGCGGGGATGTAGCCGCTACTTCGCCGTCACCCTCGCCACGTCGAGCAGGGCGGCCGAGCTGCCCGTGGGAATATCCTCGTACAGCACGGCGCTGCGTCCGTTCGCGGTGAACGGCGTCACGATCACCGTGCGCTTGCTGCCGCGATAGGTGCGCTGCCCCGTGTACTTCACGTCGGGATTGGGCGTGCGGTAGCGCAGCTCGGCCACCTGCCCCAGCGCGTCGACGAACTGCGCCGCGTCGACGGTGGTGCGCCACACGGTGACCCACACCGTGGCGCGGCCGCCGGGCACGTCAAGGATGCGGTAGCGTCCGCCGTCCCATCCCTCGGAGGCGTTGGTGGCCAGATCCTGATCGTGCGTGTGACGGTAGAGAAAGAGGCGTGTGTCGAATTCGCCGAGATCGTTCTCGTAGACCGTCTTGCCCGGCGTGGCGGGGAGCGTGACGCGCGCCGGCACGTCGCGCACGCTGTCGAAGTAGGCGGGCTCGTGCAGGATCTGCGTCGTCGACACCGGCATGTCGGTCCATGGCTGCTTGCCGGGCTCGTGCACCTCGAACCGCCGGATGAACTCGGCGCCGCTGAGATATGGGAACAGTAATTCTTCCTGGATGACCTGGGGCGCCGAAGCGAACACCGGCTGCGAGCCCTGCGACTCGCGAATCATCTCGCGCACCTTATCCCATCCGCCCGGCATGAGCGTGGCCACGTTGGCGCCGCCGGTCATGATGGACATCTGCTCGTACGTCGCCTGTCCCTCGATCACGGCCTGGGCCGCCATCTGGCGGTCGTTGTCGCCGGTGGCGCGCTGGATGGAGTCGAGGTTCATGTACTGGTCCTGGAGGGCGTGCACCAGTTCGTGCGTCACCGTGACGCCGGCCATGTCCTCGGGGGCGCCCTGCACCACGTACAGCGTCTTGGTGCCCGGATCGTAGTAGCCCACGATCTGCTCGGTGAGCAGGTCGACGAGGAACTTGCGCAGGTCCAGCGAGTCGGGGATGAAGCCGAACGCCTTGTACGCCGCTTCCTGCCCCGTGAGTTCGGCGGCCGGCGACTGCTCGTCGAATTTCCGCACCAGGAAGTCGCGCACCTGGGCGCGCGTGAGCACCGTCAGTTTGGGCGGCGTCTTGAACGGCACGCCGACGGCCTTTTCCACTTTTGGTATGGCGTCGGCCACGAGGTCTCCGTACATCCCCTGCCCCGTGCGGCCATGGCGGCGCCCGCAGCCGGCCGCGGCGACCGACGCGGCGGCGAGGATCAGCGCGATCCGGCGATGCTTCATTCCCACGTGACGGAACCTCCCGACATGAGTGCGACGACGCGGGCCACGTCGGCGCCGCGCACGATGATGCCCTCGTCGCGCAGGTGCTGCGCGATCTCGGCGTCCAGCGCCGCGCCGTCGGGCGCCGGCGTGGCGGTGACCGGCGCCGGACGCGGCGGGGCGGGACGCTCGAACGCGTCGGCCTCGGCGAGCGCGGCCTCGATCGCCGCGCCGAACCGGTCGAGCACGTCGAACGAGGCGCGCGCGAGATCGTCGGACTCCTCCGGCGTGCGCGAGGCGGGCGCGG
>JAGWRB010000247.1 GCA_028876725.1 Gemmatimonadota bacterium | reverse complement strand
GGCCGCCTGTGGCGTCGGGGTCCGGCGCCGCGCGGGGATCGAATCCCGATTCGCTTGATTTAGATTCCTTGAACCCATAGGTTGCCAGAGCTGTTTTTTCGCCCGCGCGCGCCCCATCCCCTGGGGCGCCTTGACCCCGTCGGTACCAAGGACTTCGCATGGCCCCACATTCCCGCCCGCGCCGGCTGGCCACCGCCGCGCTGACGGCCGCGTTCGTAGTGTTGGTTGCTGCGTGCGCCCCTGCCCATCCCAACTCGATCTTCCACAATCACACGGACTTCAATCGGGACGTCGGGCACCTGTTCGACATCCTGATCGGGCTCGGGTCGTTCGTCTTCCTGTTCGTGGAGACGATCCTCGTCGTCACGCTCATCAAGTTCCGCAAGCGTGAAGGCCAGCCCGCCCCGGTGCACGTCCATGGGAATACGAAGCTCGAGATCCTCTGGACGGCCATCCCGGCGGTGATTCTCGCCGTCATCGCCGTGCCCACCGTGCGGACGATCTTCAAGACCGAAGCCCCGGCCACGGCCGACGCGCTCCAGGTCACCGTCACCGGGCACCAGTGGTGGTGGGAGTTCCAGTACCCGCAGTACGGCATCACCACCGCCAACGAGTTGTACCTGCCGATCGGCCGCAAGGTGAACTTCACCCTCCGGACGGCCGACGTGATCCACTCGTTCTGGGTGCCCGAACTGGGCGGCAAGCGCGACCTGATCTCCAACCACACCAACTATCTGTGGTTCACGCCGGACTCGGTCACCGAGGACGTGTTCAACGGATTCTGCGCCGAGTTCTGCGGCACATCGCACGCCAACATGCGGTTCAAGGTGTTCACGGTGAAGCCCGCCGAGTTCGCGGCGTGGGCGGCGCATCAGGAGCAGCCCGCCGTGTCGTTGATCCCCGACACCACCAAGGCCAAGCCGGGCGTGGTCGCGGCCACGATGCCGGCACCCACGATGCAGGTGGCGCAGGCGGCGCCGGCCACCGAGAGCTTCGTGAGCTTCCCGCGGGCCGACATCCCCAAGTACGCGGTGCCGGAGACGCCGATCCCGGCCGGCATGACCTTCGACCAGTCGCTCAAGGGCGACCCGGTGGAGGGGCAGAAGCTGATCTCGGCGCCCACGAGCATGTGTCTCGCCTGCCACACCATCAAGGGCAACCCGATGATGCAGGCGGTGCTCGGCCCGAATCTCACGCACGTGGCCACCCGCACCACGATCGCGGGCGGCCTGTACCCGAACGACGCTCAACATCTCGAGCTGTGGATCAAGAACGCCCGCGTCATGAAGCCCGGCGTGATCATGAACACGCTGGGAGCAGGACAGATCGACCCCATGACGGGCAAGCCGACGGACGTCGGCAAACTGACCGATCAGCAGATCGCGGACATCGTCGCGTATCTGCAGACCCTGAAGTAGTCGCACGGAGACTCTGACGCATGGCAACCACTGCTGCCGCCCCGCCCTACGTTTCGACGCACGAGGCGTCCAACACGGGGATCTGGAGCTGGCTCACCACCGTTGACCACAAGCGCATCGGGGCTCTCTACCTCGTCACTGCGCTCACCTTCTTCATGATCGGCGGATTCGAAGCCGAGATCATCCGTGCCCAGCTGATGCACCCCAACGGCACGCTCGTCTCGGCCGACACGTACAACCAGCTGTTCACGATGCACGGCACGACGATGATCTTCCTCGCCGTCATGCCGCTGTCGGCCGCCTTCTTCAACTTCCTGATCCCGCTCCAGATCGGCGCTCGCGACGTGGCGTTTCCGCGGCTCAACGCGTTCAGCTACTGGGTCTATCTGTTCGGCGGGCTGTTCATCAACGCGTCGTGGCTCATCGGCGCCGCGCCCAACGGCGGGTGGTTCGGCTACGCGCCGCTCACCACCATGCAGTTCAACCCGGGCCTCAACATCGACTTCTGGGTGATCGGCCTCCAGATCCTCGGCGTCTCCTCGCTGGCCGCGGCGTTCAACTTCATCACCACGATCATCAACATGCGGGCCCCGGGCATGCAGCTGATGCGCATGCCGATGTTCACGTGGATGGCGTTCATCGTGCAGTTCCTGCTCATCCTCGCCTTCCCCGTGATCACGATCGCCCTCGTGTTCCTGCAGTTCGACCGGTTCTTCGGCACCCAGTTCTACGAGTTGGCCGCCGGCGCCGATCCGCTGCTCTGGCAGCACCTGTTCTGGATCTTCGGGCACCCCGAGGTCTACATCCTGATCCTCCCGGCGTTCGGGCTGGTGTCCGAAGTGCTGCCCACCTTCTCGGGCAAGCCGCTGTTCGGGTACCCCGTCATGGTGTATTCGGGCATGCTCATCGCCTTCCTCGGTTTCGGCGTGTGGGCGCACCACATGTTCGCCGTGGGCATGGGCCCCATTGCCGACAGCGTGTTCGGGGTCACCACCCTGCTCATCGGGATCCCCACCGGCGTGAAGATCTTCAACTGGATCTTCACCATGTGGGGCGGCAACGTGCGGTTCACGGTGGCGTGCAAGTTCGCCATCGCGCTGCTCGCGCTGTTCACCATCGGCGGCATCTCCGGCGTCATGCACGCCTCGCCGCCGGCCGACCTGCAGCAGACCGACAGCTACTTCATCGTCGCCCACTTCCACTACGTGCTGTTCGGCGGGTCGATGATGGGCATCTTCGCCGGCATTTATTACTACTTCCCGAAGATCACCGGGCGGTTCCTGAGCGAGAAGCTGGGCAACTGGCACTTCTGGCTCACCTTCATCGGCATGAATCTGACCTTCTTCCCGATGCACTTCTCGGGGCTGGCCGGCATGCCGCGGCGCATCTACCGCTACGATGCGGGCCAGGGCTTCGACGTCTACAACCTGATCTCGTCGTACGGCGCGTACCTGCTCGGCTTCGCGACGCTGCTCTTCGTCTGGAACTTCATTCGCAGCTGGCGGAAGGGCGCCAAGGCGGGACACAACCCGTGGAACGCGCCGTCGCTCGAGTGGTCCCTCCCGTCGCCGCCGCCCGACTACAACTTCGCCGCGATCCCCACCGTGACCTCGCGCTACCCGCTCTGGGACCACAAGGGCAACGTGGTCGATTACCACGACGGCGATCAGGTGAAGTCGGCCAAGGAGCTGGGCATCCCGATGCCCCTCTCCACCATCAAGCCGCTCTTCACCGCGCTGTTCATGACGCTGATGTTCGCGGGCCTGCTGTTCATCCATAAGCACAACTGGCCCATGGCCTACACGTTCATGTTCGGCGGCGCCGCCGGCATGGTCATCTCGCTGTACAGCTGGCTGCTCAGCCCGCTCGAATAACGGGACCGCGGGCGCGGCCCTCCGGCCGCGCCCCGCGCCCCGATCCCCCGTTCGCCGAACCACGCATTCACGGTTTCCTCAATGGCTAATCCGGCAGCAGCAATGGAGCACCACGGGCACACGCCGACCACCACCGGCCTCGACAACCGCAAGGTGGCCATCTGGGCCTTCATCGGCTCGGAGTGCATGCTCTTCGCGTCGCTCATCTCGACCTACCTGATCTACAAGGGCCGCAGCGTGAAGGGGCCCTTCCCGCACGAAGTCTGCAGCCCACCGGTCTGCGACACGGTCATGAAGCCGATCCTGAACATCCCGGTCACCTCGGCCTCGACCTTCGTGCTCCTCGTGTCGTCGCTGGCCATGGTGCTCGCCCTGGCCGCCGTCGAGAACGCCGACCAGCCCAAGCACACGCTGGGCGAGAAGATCCTCGGCAACTCCAAGCTGTGGCTCTTCATGACCGCCCTGCTCGGCACCACGTTCCTGGGCTTCCAGGCCTTCGAGTTCACGTCGTTCGTGCACGAGGGGCTGACGATCCGCACCAACCTGTTCGGCTCGTCGTTCTTCACCCTCACGGGGTTCCACGGCGCCCACGTCACCGCCGGCGTCCTCTGGCTGCTCACCCTGCTCGCCATCGACATCCGCCGCGGCCTCAAACCCAAGGACGCGCTGATCGTCGACATCGCCGCGCTCTACTGGCACTTCGTGGACGTGGTCTGGATCGCGATCTTCACCCTCGTGTACCTCATCCACTAGCGAGACCGACCCCATGACGCATTCCGACACACACGTCTCCCACGTGGATCACGCCGCGCTCGGCGAGGTCAAGGAGCACCCGACCTGGTCCACCTACTGGAAGGTCGCGGTCATCCTCACCATCATCACCGCCCTCGAAGTCTGGGTCTACTACATCCCCAGCTTCGTGGCGTCGCACCTGTTCGTGCCGACCCTGCTGATCCTGTCGGCGCTCAAGTTCGCGATCGTGGTGCTGTTCTACATGCACCTGCGCTACGACCACCGTCTGTTCCGCGCCCTGTTCACCGGGCCGCTGATCATCGCCATGGCCACGATCGTGTCCCTCCTGTTCCTGTTCGGCCACCTGGTGATCCACGCCGGATAACGCCGGCCGAACCGCCGCAAGCCAAAGGGCCCGCTCGACCGAAACGTCGAGCGGGCCCTTTGATTTCGTACCAGTGTGCCGTGCGCGCCTGCGCTGCCCCGCGGGCTCCGGCTACTCCTTCCCCTCCAGCGCATAGACCAGGTTCGTGGCCAACCGCGGATGCTGCCGCCACATGTACGCCCCCATGGTCAGCGCCGCGATCAGATTGCCCACCGCCACGTCGTACCAGGCCAGCACCCCAAAGACCGGAACGTCGCTGAACGCCGACGTGAGGGCGTAGAACCCCACCTCGAACGCCACGAACAGGATCAGCGCACCGGCCATCACCGTCGGCTGCCGCTCCGCCCAGTCGGCCACGGCCGCCACGACGACGCCGGCGACGATGAACGCCAGGTAGTGGAACACCGTGTAGCCGATCACCACCAGCAGGTCGGTGTTGCCGTTCGTCGTCTGGCCGAACAGGGTGAAGAACCCCCGGCCCAGCTCGATGGGCGTCTGGAAGGGATGGCGCACGGCGACGTCGACGAAGAAAAACCACACCGCGACGCTGCTGGCTCCGAGGACGCCCGCGATACTGCCCTCGCGCAAAATGCCGTTCCGCATCCGCCACCTCCGGAAATCGTTTCGGCAGGAGCTCGTTTCCGCTATACTAGTAGCCCCAGATGCCGCCGGCCAGTTCCCTGCCCACCCCGCCTCCGGCGCCGGCCGCGCCCGCCTCGAGCAGCGCTCCCCGCGAGCGACTGCTCTCGCTCGACGTCTTCCGCGGCCTCACCATCGCCGGCATGCTGCTCGTGAACACCCCCGGCACGTGGGGCGCCATCTACCCGCCGCTCGAGCATGCCGCGTGGAACGGGTGGACGCCCACCGACCTCATCTTTCCGTTCTTTCTCTTCATCGTCGGCATCACCACCGAACTCTCGCTCTCGGCGCGCCGAGCGCGGGGCGACGATGAACGGGCCGTCGTGCGACAGATCGTGCGGCGGGGCGCGCTGATCTTCCTGTTTGGTTTCCTGCTCAACGGTGTTCCGTTCTTCACGTGGACCGCCATCCCCGGAAACCCCGATCCCACGTTCCTGCAGCGCGTCGTCGACCGGCTGTACGGTTGGCGCCTGCTCGGCGTGCTGCAGCGCATCGGCCTGGCGTACATCGCGGCCGGGCTCATCTCGCGCCGGGCATCGGTGAAGCAGCTGGTGGCCGTGATCGCGGCCATCCTCCTGGGCTACTGGATCGCGCTTACCTGCCTGCCGGTGCCCGGCACGCACGGAACCATTGGCGCGCTGCTGCTCGACCGCCCCGAGGCGACCATGGCCGCCTGGTGGGACCGCACCCTGCTCGATTGGACTCGGTTCGGACTGGGCAACCACATCTGGCCGGTGAGCGTAACCTGGGATCCGGAGGGTTTCTTCTCCACGATCCCGGCCGTGGCCACCTGTTTGGTTGGCAACCTTGCGGGGCGTTGGATCGTCCAACGTGAGAGGCCGCTACTCGATCGTGTGAGCGGGCTGTTCGCGGTCGGCGCGCTGGGGATGATGGCGGGACTGATGTGGAACTGGGCGCTGCCGATCAACAAGAATCTGTGGACCAGTTCGTACGTGCTGTTCACGGCCGGCGTGGCGGCCGTAGCCCTGGCGACGATCGTGTGGATCGTGGACGTGCAGGGCGTGAAGTGGTGGGTGCGGCCGTGGGTGGTGTACGGACGCAATCCATTGATCGCGTACGTGGGCTCGTTCTTCATGGCCCGCATGATGTATTCGGTGCTCTCGGTGTCGTATCAGGGCCGGACGGTGTCACTGCAGGAAGCGGTGTTCCGGGCCTGGTTCCTTCCCTGGGCATCGCCCGTGAACGCATCGCTCGCGTTCGCCGTAGTCTTTGTGTTACTCTGGTACGGAATCCTTGTCGTGCTCGATCGGCGACATATCATCCTGAAGGTCTGAGCGTCCCGCCTCGCGGTCCCGGCCTTTCCCGTTCACCCGATCTCCTGCACCCATGAAGCTTGCGGCCGCCCTCGTATCGATTGTCGGAGGCGTGACGCTCGTCGCCGCCATGCGCGGCGGGTCCGAGCCGACTGCCCGCGCGACGTCGACCGCTCCGGTGCCCGACGTGACCGTGGGGGTGGCGCCCGCGATGCCGGCCGTGCCCGCCGCGCGCACCGCGGCCATGTCACGCGCCGTGCGCGTGCTCGACCTCGATCTCAACTCCGTGCTCTCGGCCAGGGTTCGCGGTGGTCATTGGGGGGCGATCGTCGTGTCGCTCACCCGCGGCGACACGCTGTTCACGCGCGGCGCCGACGCGCTCATGCAGCCGGCCTCCACGCTCAAGCTGTTCACCACGGGCCTCGCGCTCGACCGCTTCGGCCCCAACTATCAGCTTGGCACCGACGTGCTGCGCGACGGACCGGTGAGCGCGGACGGCACGCTCCGCGGCAATCTGTATCTGCGCGGCGGCGGCGACCCGGCGATGTCGATGCGCTTCTTTGGATCGGCGAACACGCCCATGGACAGTCTGGCCAACGCCATCGCGCTTCGCGGGATCCGGCGCGTGAGCGGCGATCTCGTGGCCGACGCCAGCGCGTTCGACGATCAGCGTATTCCCGACGGCTGGAAGCGCCGGTATCTCTCGGCGGCGTACGCGGCCCCCGTGTCGGCGCTCTCGCTCAATGAGAACGTCCTGTGGGTGGCGGTGGGCCCGGGGCGCGGCGGCGCCACGATCGCGCTCGAACCGGCCACGACGGCGTTCACGGTCACGAACAACGTGTCGCAGCGCGCGGGCCGCACCGGCGCGTCGATCGTCGTCTATCGGCGCCCCGACGGCAATCTCGACGTGCGCGGGTGGGTGGGCACCAAGTCGCCGACGCGCCGGTACTCCGTGGTCGTGAACGATCCGCCGCGGTTCGCCGCCGGCGCGCTCCGGGCGGCGCTCGCCGCGCGTGGCATCACGGTCGACGGCACGCTGCGCGAGGGGGTCACGCCGCCCGCGGCGCAGCACGTGGCGTCGTTCGAGTCGCCGCCGCTGGCGCAGATCGTGTCCGAAATGAACCGCGAGAGCATCAACCATCTCGCCGAGCTGCTCTTCCGCGACGCCGCGCGCACCGAAGCGCCCGACCACGTGGGGTCGGTGGCCGCCGGCGAGGTCGCGCTGCGCCGCTTCCTCACCGACAAGGTGGACGTGCCCGCCACCGACGTGCGCGTGGCCGACGGCAGCGGGCTTTCGGTGCGCGATTCGGTCACGCCGCGCGCGATGGTGCACCTGCTGGCCTACGCACACCGCGCGCCCTGGTCGTCGGCGTTCCACTCGTCGCTCCCCGTCGCGGGCGAGTCGGAGCTGCTCAAGGCGCGCATGCGGCGCACGGCGGCGCAGGGGAACCTGCACGCCAAGACCGGCACCACGAACACCGTGGCGTCGCTCGCCGGCTACGTCACCGCCGAAGACGGCGAGATCCTGGCATTCGCGTTCATTTACAACGGCGCCGACCGCTGGAACGCCCGCGCCGCGATGGACAAGACGGGCGCCCTGCTGGCGTCGTTCTCCCGCAACTGATTTGCCGGGGACCGGCGGCTACCGCACGGTCTCCCGGATGTCGATCCCGCGCTTGCGCAGCTCCTCGATGTAGGCCGGCGCCGGCATCGCTTCGTCGGGCGTGCGCACGCCCAGCGCCGAGACCTGGCGGCGCGCCTGCATCAGCCCCGTGATCGCGAGCGAGAAGCCCGTGGTGCGCTCCATGGCGCTGATGCCGGTCTGCTGGTCGTACCGGTCCACCAGATCCCACTGGAACGTCTTCGGCCGGCCATTTTTCGTGCCCGACACCACCACGCGCAGCGCCACGAGATCGGCGCTCTCGGGCTTCGTGAGCCGCGGTCCCATCGCCGCCACCGCCACCGCGCGCGGCGACACGCGGGCGCCGTCGACCTCGATCGGCTCCGACTCCAGCAATCCGAGATCACGAATGGCTTCCATGATCTTCGCGTGCCCGGGATAGCGGAGCGTCTTGTACTCCATCGTCGGGATGACGCCCTCGTAGGTGAACGCCATCGTCGACAGCCCGCCCGCCGTGTGGAACGCTTCGAGCGTCCCGATGGGGTGCGGAAACTCGATGTGCTCGATCTCCGACAGCGCCTTCACCTGCGTGCGCCGCTTCTCGCGCACGACCCACGACAGCGTCGTGTAGTAGTCGAGCACGCCCTCCAGCGAGTACACGATCTGGTAGTTGAGCGGCCCCTGTGGCTCCTCCGGCAGCCCGCCCACGAAGATGCGCACGGCCTCGACGTCGTCGAGTTGCCCGATGCCGTGGGCGGCGAGAATGTTCACCATGCCCGGCGCGAGCCCGCAGTCGGGCATCACCGAGATCTTCTTGGCGACCGCCTGGGCGTCCAACTCCTTCTGCCGGAAGACGATCTCCGTGTTCCCGCCGAGATCGGCGAAGTGAATCCCGGCCTCGACGGCGCACTCGGCCATCTCGTAGTTGAAATAGTACGGAATGGCGCTCATCACGGCGTCACAGCCGCGCATCGCCGCGAGCACGGCGGCCCGGTCGCGCACGTCGAGCTGCACGGGCTTGAGCTTGCGGCCGGCGTCCGGCGCCTTGGCCAGGAATTCCGGCAGGCGATCCACGCGCAAGTCGGCGATGCGGACCTCGGTCACGTCGGGGTCCTTCAGCAGATCGTACGCGCAGGCGGAGCCCTGCAGCCCCGCGCCCAGCACGAGCATTTTCATCGAGGGAAACCTCCAAATTGCGGTGCACAAAACTGTTGTATGTTTCAAAACTAACCGCTCGCCGCGAGCGGTGTCATGCGCGCCCCCCACAAAGGGGACCGCATGCGTCACCTTTCGGGACATCGCCATGACGCACGCCGCCACCGATTGGCGCGCCCACCTCGTCGAAGACGACGCCGGGCTGCGCCGCATCATCGAGCAATCGCACCGCATCGCCGTGCTCGGCATCAAGACCGCCGACTCGGGCCAGTCCGCCTATCTCATTCCCGAAGCGCTGCAGAAATCGGGGTTCGAGATCATCCCCGTGCCGGTGTACTATCCCGAGGTCACGGAGATCCTGGGCCAGCAGGTATATCGCACGCTCGCCGCGATCCCTGGGCCCGTGGATCTCGTGGACGTTTTCCGCCGCCCCAAGGACATTCCCCAGCATCTCGACGACATCATCGCCAAGCGGCCGAAAGCCGTATGGTTCCAGCTCGGCATCCGCAACGACGAAGCCGCCGAGCGACTGGCGCGCGAGGGCATCGACGTCGTGCAAGACCGCTGCCTGATGGTCGAGGCGCGGCGCATCGGCCGGTAGGGCGCACCGCAGATCCAGCGAACCGCCCGCCGCTCGCACGCCGCGGTGGACGGCGCGCTACTGGCCGCCCTGCACCGTAATGCGCGCCAGCAGATCCACGCCGGGATCGGCGTCCACCGCGACCGGCGCGCCCTGCAGATGCAACGGAACTGATACCGCGGTCTCCGCGGCCGCGTCGAGCGGCACCGTGGCGCGCTGTGCGTGACCGGCGCCATCGCGGAATTCCAGCGTGAGCGGCGCGCGATAATAGCCGAACCGATCGCTCTGGTCGACGGTCACGCGCGCGGCGTGCGCCGCGGCGTCGTACGTCCAGCGCACGGTGAGTTCGGGGAATCCCGGTCGCCGCAGCCACTGGTCGAAGAACCATCCCAGCGGCTGGCCCGAACTCTGTTCGAGCGCGCGGCGCAGGTCGTCGGACGTGGCGTTCCCGAATTCGTGCGCGTGAAAGTAGATCCGCAAACCGCGAAAGAAGGCGCTGTCGCCCAGCGTGCGCCGCAGCATGTGGAGTACGAACCCGCCCTTCTGGTAGCTGTTGGCGTCGAGCAGCGCCATCAGATTCGTCTCGGCGGTGTCGATCACGGGCAGTGCCGCCACGCGCCGGTCGTTGAGCACGCGGCGCCGGATGCCCGCCATCGTCGCGCGGAACGCGCTGTCGCCGTGCGCATGCTCCGCCCACAGCGCGGAGAAGTACGTCGCGAATCCTTCGGAGAGCCAGAGTTCCGGCCAGTCGGCTTCGGTGACGGCGTCGCCAAACCACTGGTGGGCCGTCTCGTGCGAGATCAGCCCATCGTTCATCGTGTGCCGGCGGAACGCTTCGTCGGCGTAAAAGATCTCGGTGGCGTTTTCCATCCCGCCGAACCGCGTGGACGACTGCAGGTGCGCGAGCCGCTCGAACGGAAACGGGGCGATGAGCTGTGAGAAGAACTGCACGATGTCCGGCGCGGCGGCGAACGGCCCCGGCATGTAGTTCGCCTGCTCGGGCGCCGTGTACACCATCTGCGGCACGCAGCGCGACACGCTGCCCAGCCCGCACGCCGTTTCGCCGAGCGGCGTCTCCACGAGCGGCGCCGCGGCGATCACCATGAGGTACGTGGAGATCGGGCGTATCTCGTTCCACTCCGAGATGCGGCGCGGCACGCCGCCCGGTCTGAGCGGCGAGGTCACGTGTTCCGAGACGCGCGTGCCGTTGGCCACCACGGTTTCCGACGCCGGCGCGCTCACCCACCATGACACCGTGGCCTTGTCCGACGGATGATCCACCGTGGGCAGCCAGTGGCGCGCGCGGTTGGGCCAGTTGTCGCCGAAATACGTCCACCGCCCCGCCGAGTCCTGGCGGATGATGAGTCCGTCGTCGGGCACGCCGCCATACGCCACGCGCACGGTGAGCGTATCGCGCGCGCCGGCAGGCAATGGCACGAGCACGAGATCATCGGCGCGCGCGACGTCGACGCGGCGCGCGTTGACCAGCACGCTGTCGACGTCGAGGCCCACCAGGTTGAGCGCCAGCGTGTCGCTCGGGGCGCGGCGTGCCACGCGGATCGTCGCCACGCCCCAGACGTGCGCGCCGGAATCGGGAAGCGTGAGCGCGAACGCGTAGTGCAGCACGTCGAGCGCCGGATTGGGGCGCGTGCGCTGCGCGGCGAGCGTTGGCGCCGCGAGCAGCAGCGCCGCGGCGCCCAGGCGCGGCCAGCGCCTGGTCATCGTCCGAACAGCCGGCCGATGAGCCCGCCGCCCGATGACGCATCGGATGCGGCGGCCAGCGCGTCGGCGAATTCGATGGTCGTCTGGTAACGCTCGTCCGGATTCCGCGCCATCGCCTTGAGCAGCACTTTCTCCACCGGTTCGGGAAAGTCGATGTCGGTGCGGGCGCGCCGCAGCGGAATCGGCTCGCTGCGCAGACGAGCGATCATCATCTCCTGCTGCGTGCGCCCCTGGAAGGGGAGCCGCCCCGTGAGCATCTCGTACGTGAGCAGCGCCAGCGAGTAGATGTCGGTGCGCGGATCGAGCGGCTTGCCGCGCAGCTGCTCGGGACTCATGAACTCGGGCGTGCCCAGAATGATCCCCGTGGCCGTGAGCTTCTGCAGCTCAGCGCCGGCGCGGCGTTCCTTGGCCAGTCCGAAATCCATGACCACGGCGTACTCGGTGCCGTCGGCGCGACGGCACACCATGATGTTCTCGGGCTTCAGATCGCGGTGCACGATCTTCAGCTCGTGCGCCACGTGCAGCCCCGCCGCCATGTCGCGCACCAGCGACACGGTTTGATCGAGGGCGATGTGTCCGAGCCGGTTGTTGCGGTCCGAAAGGATCTCGCCCTCGACGAACGGCATCACCACATACACCAGCCCGCCTTCGGTTTCGCCGAGGCGCATGATGTGGCACACGTTCGGGTGCGCGAGGCGCATCCCGAGACTCGCCTCGCGCTTCAGGCGCGCCATGGCGTTCGTGTCCTTCGACAGCGCGGCGGAGAGCACCTTGATGGCGCACCGCTCCTGGTTCGTCACGTCGGTGGCGAGGTACACGAACGACATGCCGCCCTCGCCCACCTTGCGCTCGACGCGGTAGCGGCCGTCGAGCACCTGCCCCACAAGCTGGCTCCCCGTGGCACCCGCGTCGCTCTGCGCGCGCGAGGGAGCCGCCGTGGCGCGCACGTCGGCGGCATCGGGCTTGTCGATCAGACGCGTGCCGTCCTTGGTGCAGAACTGGGCGTCATCCGCGTATTCGGTACGGCAGGCCGGGCAGCGTTTCATGCGGAAAAATTGCCCCGCCCGGGCGGCGCCGTCAAATGCGGGGGCCGGTGCGTCACGCGCCCCCCATCAACTGCTGCAAGCCCGGCCAGTCCACGTTCCCCCCGCTCAGCACCGCCACCACCGGCCCCTGCACGCGCAGGGCGCCCGACATCAGCGCCGCGACCGTGATCGCGCCGCTCGGCTCAGCGACCAGCTTGGCGCGCTCGAGCAGCAAACGCACGGCGTCGCGCAGGAGCGCGTCGTCCACCAGCACCACATCGTCGACGTACTGCTGATGGTGCGCGAACGGCAGGTGCCCGATCTCCACCGCCATCAGCCCATCGGCGAGGCTCGACGTGCGGTCGAGGCGAACGGGCGCCGCCGCGGCGCGCGCGCGTGTGAGCTTGGGCGCGCCGGCAGGCTCCACGCCGATCACGCGCGCGTGCGGCGCCGTGAGCTTCACCGCCGTGGCCACGCCCGCGCTGAGGCCACCGCCGCCGACGGGCACCAGCACCGTGGCCACGCCGGGCAGCGATTCCGTGATCTCGAGCCCGATCGTGCCCTGGCCCGCGATGATCGTCGGGTCGTCGTACGGCGGCACGAGCGTGCCCCCCTCGGCTTCCGCGATCTCGCGCGCCCGGTCCATCCGGTGCGCCGTGGTGGTGCCGGCGAGTTCGATGCGGGCGCCGAGCCGCTCCGCGCCGGCGCGCTTGGCCGGCGTGACCGTGGTGGGCATGACCACCGTGGCCGGCACGCCGAACATCCGCGCGGCGAGCGCCACGGCCTGCGCGTGATTGCCCGACGACGGCGCGATCACGCCGCGGGCGCGCGCTTCGGGGTTCAGGTTCGCGAGATAGTTGTATGCGCCGCGGAACTTGAACGCTCCGCCGCGTTGCAGCATCTCGGGCTTGAGCCAGAGCTCGATGCTCAGGGATTCGCCCAGCGCGTCGAAGGGGAGCAGCGGCGTGCGCACGGCGACCGGCGCGAGCACCGCCGCCGCACGGCGGAATGCGTCGAGGCCCACGAGCCCCGGCGCTCCGTGACTGCCGCCGGTCACGAATACACGCGGTTGCGGCCGCCGGTCTTGGCCTTGTACAGCGAGCGATCGGCTTCGTGGAGCAGCACGTCGGGCGAGATTGGATCCGTGCCGCGCGCCAGCGCCACGCCGATCGACACCGTGGCCGTCACGGGCGCCGCTTCCTGACCGAACGCGAAATCCTGCACGCGCCGGCGCACCCGCTCGGCGAACGTCACGGCGCCCTCCCACCCGGTGTCGGGGAGCACGATCACGAATTCGTCGCCGCCCAGGCGCGCCACCGTGTCGGTGTCGCGCGCCGTGCCCCGCATGATGCCGGCGAGCTGCTGCAGCACCATGTCTCCCACGGGATGCCCGCGCGTGTCGTTGATGGATTTGAAGTTGTCGAGATCGATGGCCACGACCGCCACGTGCGAGCCGCGCCGCTTGGCCAGCCGCCAGTCGGTGCGCAGGCGGTTCTCCAGCGCCCGCCGGTTCACGCAGCCGGTGAGCGGATCGGTGCCGATCTGCTCGGCGAACCGGTCGCGCATCGTCTCGAAGCTGCGGGCCAGCAGGGTGAGATCGTCGGGGTGCGTCGCCTTCGTAGATGAAAGCTTGGCGGTGAGTTCGCCCTCCTCCACCAGCCGGCAGAACAGCCGCAGCTCGTCCATCCGTGCGCGGAAGCTGCCGAATACGAGAATCACCATCGCACAGACCAGCGCGAACACGAGCGCGGTGAGCACCACGGGCTGAGTCGCGGCGCGCGCGCCCGGCATGAACGGCGGCACCACCAGCTCCACCAGCACGTACGCCAGCGCGGTGAGCACGGCGGCGTACACGCCGAGCCACCGTCCGAAATAGAATACCGAGAACTGCACGCCCAGCAGGCCGATGAGCAGCATGCGGTGATGCACCTGGTCGCCGCTGGCGAAGTAGAAGAACCCTGCCATGACCAGAATGTCGGCCGTGACCAGCAGGCCTGGCAGCATCGGATGCAGGACGCCGCGCTCCGAACGCGTCACGCGCCACGACGTCAGAATCACGATCACGATGTACAGCGCCGACACCGCCAGCGTTGGCACGAGCGACGAATCGCCGGGTGCCGCGCCGAACAGCATGGCGACGAGCAACGCCAGGAGCACGCCCAGGTACCGCAGCCACCGCTGCCAGAGAATCGCCTCGCGCTGGGCGTCGGCCTGGGCGTGGCGCAGCGCCTCGCCCAGCTCGGATCGATTTTCGACCGAGTCGCGGACGACTTCGAGCGACGTGGAACTCCGGCGCTGAGGGGCGCTGGTGCGGGCGGCGGAAGACATGACGGCGATAGATTTGGTCGCGCTAAGCTACCGTTTCACGGTCCGTCGGTAAAGAACGAATTCCCCTGTCGCGCAGCGGGCCGTGAGGCCATCTTGCGCGGGGCGCGAGGCGACGGCCGCCGGGGCGCGCCCGCCCCGTTTTTCCGCCGTTCCCGCCATTCTCCCGCCCGCGCATCATGCCTCGACCCTCCGCCGCCACCCCATCGTCCGCCGTCCCGTCTCGCCCGTTGCGCTCGGTGATCGTCGGCGCGGCCTTTCTCATGGCCACATCGGCCATCGGGCCAGGATTCCTCACGCAGACGGCGGTGTTTACCGCCGAGCTGGGGGCGAGTTTCGGATTCGCGATCCTCGTGTCGGTGGTGGTGGACCTCGTGGCGCAGCTCAACGTGTGGCGCGTGCTGACGGCGAGCGGCCGGCGGGCGCAGGATCTGGGCAACGCGGTGTTCCCGGGACTCGGCTGGCTGCTCACCGTGCTCGTAGCCGCCGGCGGGCTGGCGTTCAACATCGGCAACATTGCCGGCACGGGGCTCGGGCTGAACGCCATGCTCGACGTGCCCGTGCGAACGGGTGCCGCCATCAGTGCCGTGGTGAGCATCGCGATCTTCCTCGTGCCCGACGCCGGCCGGGCCATGGACCGGTTCGCGCAAGTCATGGGGTTCGTCATGATCGCCCTCACGTTGTACGTCGCGGTTACCGCGCATCCCCCCCTTGCCGGCGCGATCGCGGGCACCGTGGCGCCCGGCGAGTGGAGCACGCTGACGATCGTCACGCTCGTGGGCGGCACCGTGGGCGGCTACATCACCTTTGCAGGGGCCCATCGGCTGGTGGACGCGGGCGTCACGGGCCTCGGCGCGGAGCGCGAGGCGTCGCGCTCGGCGGGGCTGGCGATCGGCGTGGCCTCGCTCATGCGCGTCCTGCTCTTTCTGGCGGTGCTCGGCGTCGTCTCGCGGGGGCTGATGCTCGACCCCGCGAACCCGCCGGCCTCGGTGTTTCGACTTGCGGTGGGCCAGGTGGGATATCGCGTGTTCGGCGTGGTGATGTGGGCGGCGGCGATCACGTCGGTGGTGGGCGCGGCGTACACGTCCGTGAGTTTTTTGCGTTCGCTCGTTCCGTGGGCCGACCGGTACTGGACGCGCCTCGTGATCGCCTTCATTGGCGTGAGCGCGGTGGCGTTTCTGGTGGTGGGGCGCCCGGTGAAGACGTTGATTGCCGTTGGCGCGGTGAACGCGCTCGTGCTGCCCGTGGGGCTCGCAGTGGTGCTGCTGGGCGCGCATCGCCGATCGCTGATGCCGGACGGGTATCGCCATCCGCGTGCGCTCACCTGGTCGGGGATCGCGGTGGCGGCGGCGATGGCGGCGATGGGGGCGTATACGCTGGTGACGGAGCTGCCGAAGTTGTGGATGAGAGGGTGAGGGGGTGAAGCCGTGAGACCGTGAAGCCGTGAAGCGGTAACGGCGAGTCGCGAACGCCGTTACCGCCTCACGGCCAACTGCTGACGGCTGACTGCCGACCGTCAACCGCTCACGGCTTCTTCACTCCTCGTCCGCCCCCACCGGCTCGCCTTCCCCTTCATCGACGTCGGCGCCCTCTTCCTCGTCGTCGGGGACCACGCGGGCCACGTCGCGCACGACGTCGGTGCCCTCGAGTTCCACGAGGCGCACGCCCTGCGTGTTGCGGCCGGCGACGCGGATGCCCTTGACCGGCATGCGGATGATGATCCCGTGCATGGTGATCAGCATCAGCTCGTCGTCGGGGAGCACCTCCTTGATGCTCACCGCGTCGCCGGTCTTTTCCGTGCGGTGCACGGTGATGATGCCCTTGCCGCCGCGCTTCTGCACGCGGTACTCGTCGATGGGCGAGCACTTGCCCATGCCGCGCTCGGTGACCACCAGCAGGTTCGCCTCGCGCTTCACGACGACCATGCCGACCACGGCGTCGCCATCCCCGAGCTCGATGCCCTTCACGCCGGTGGTGTCGCGCCCCATGGGCCGGACATCGTTCTCCTGGAACCGGATGGAGAGCCCGTGGCGCGTGGCGAGCACGATGTCGTTGTTGCCGTCGGTCACCTGCACGTCGATCAGCTCGTCGCCGTCTTCGATCTTGATGGCCTTGAGCCCGGTGGAGCGCGGGTTGGCGTACTGCGACATCGCGGTCCTCTTGACCGTCCCCTGCCGCGTGCAGAACAGCAGGAACTTGTCTTCGGGATAGTCGCGCACGGCCAGCGTGGCCTGAATGCGCGTCTCCGGCGACACATTGATGAGGTTCACCACCGGCTTGCCCTTGGCGGCGCGTCCGGCCTGCGGCAACTCGTGCACCTTGAGCCAGAACACGCGGCCATCGTCGGTGAAGAACAGGAGCGCGTCGTGCGTGGACGCCACGAACAGGTGCTCCACGAAATCCTCGTCCTTCAACGTCGCGCCCGTGCCCCCCTTGCCGCCGCGGCGCTGCCGCCGGTAGGTGGACACCGCCGTGCGCTTGATGTAGCCCGAGTGCGAGATCGTGACCACCATGTCTTCTTCGGCGATCAGATCCTCGACGGTGAACTCGCCCTCGTCGCTCGTGATTTCGGTGCGCCGCGCATCGCCGAACTTCTCGGCCGCGGTGCCGAGCTCGCTCTTCATGAGCGCCATGCGCTTGGGCTTGGACTCGAGCAGCTCCTTGAGCTCCTTGATGATCGCCCGCACTTCCTTGAGCTCTTCTTCGAGCTTCTCGATTTCGAGGCCGGTGAGCTTGGCGAGGCGCATGTTGAGAATCGCCTCGGCCTGACGCTCCGACAGCTTGAACCGCTTCTGCAGCTGCGCGCTGGCCGCCGGCGTGTCCTCGGCGGCCCGGATGACCTTGATCACCTCGTCGATGTTGTCGACGGCGATCTTGAGGCCCTCGAGGATGTGCTCGCGCTCCTGCGCCTTGTCGAGCTCGAACTGCGCACGCCGCACGATCACGTCGTGCCGGTGCGTGATGTAGTGCTCGAGCACTTCCTTGAGCGGCATGATCTTCGGCACCAGGCGGCCGGTGACCGCGTCGGGCACCAGCGCGAGCATGATCACGCCGAACGTGGACTGGAGCTGCGTGTGCTTGTAGAGCTGGTTGAGCACCACGCGCGGAATGGCGTCGCGCTTGAGTTCGATGACGATGCGCAGGCCCTCGCGATCGGACTCGTTGCGCAGGTCGCTGATCCCTTCGAGCTTCTTGTCGCGCACCAGCCCCGCGATGTCCTCGAGCAGCTTGGCGCTGTTCACCTGATACGGGATCTCGGTGACGACGATCTGCGCCTTGTTCGACGACTCCTTCTCCTCGATCACGGCGCGCGCGCGCATCACGATGCGGCCGCGGCCCGTTTCCTGATAATCCTTGATGCCCTGGCGCCCGTAGATGAAGCCGGCCGTGGGGAAGTCGGGCCCCTTGATGTACTTGCGAACGTCGCCCACCGACGCGTCGGGATGGTCGATCAGGTGGAGCAGCGCGTTCACCACCTCGCGCAAGTTGTGCGGCGGAATGTTCGTCGCCATGCCCACCGCGATGCCCGACGACCCGTTGACCACCAGGTTCGGGAAGCCCGACGGCAGCACCGCCGGCTCCTGCAGCCGGTCGTCGAAATTGGGCACGAAATCGACCGTGTTCTTGTCGATGTCGGCCAGCATTTCCATCGCGATCGGCGTCAGCCGCGCTTCAGTATACCGGTATGCCGCCGCGGGATCGCCTTCCACCGACCCGAAGTTGCCCTGCCCGTCGATCAGCGGATTGCGCAGCGAGAAGCTCTGCACCATGCGCACCAGCGCGTCGTACACGCTGGAGTCGCCGTGCGGATGGTACTTGCCGAGCACGTCGCCCACGACCGTCGCCGACTTCTTGTACGGACGCCCCGGCACCAGGCCCAGCTCGTTCATCGCGTACAGCACGCGCCGGTGCACCGGCTTCAGTCCGTCGCGCACGTCGGGCAGGGCGCGCGACACGATGACGCTCATCGAATAGTTGATGAACGACTCGCGAATCTCGTCGTCGATGAGCCGCGGAAGGATCCGTTCGCGATTGTTGGGAGCGGTCATGATGGGCGTTGAGGGAGGGGCGAAAACACCGGCCGCCGGAGACCCCCAAAGTTAGCCGATTGCGGGGCGAAAATCAACCGACTGGACCCGATGTAAGTGCCAGAATCACAACGCCTTACAACAAGGTATCGGGCCCGCGCGACACCCCCGCCGCGCCCCCCGTTTCTACCCCCCGGGACCCCCGCCGCTCCTCGGCCTCTTCCCGGACCAGCGCTGCCTCCTCCGCGGCCTCCGCGCGCCGCTCCCGCGCCCGCACCTCGTCGCGCTCCGCCCGGTACCGCGCGT
>JAGWRB010000005.1 GCA_028876725.1 Gemmatimonadota bacterium | reverse complement strand
ACGTCGGTGATCAGCAGGTCGATGGGGTCGTGGTATCGCGCGGCGATGGCCAGCGCGGTGGGGCCGTCGGGCGCCTCGAGCACGGTGTAGCCGTAGCGCTCCAGCATGCGCTGCGTGGTGGCGCGCACGGCCGCCGAATCCTCGCACAGCAGCACCACTTCGTGGCCGCTTGGCGGGGCGTCGGCGCTCGGCGCGGGAGCGGAGCCCGCCGGGTCGGCCGTAAGCGGCAGGTAGATCTTGAACGACGTGCCGCGTCCGGGTTCGCTGTACACCCAGATGAACCCGTCGTGCTGCTTGACGATGCCGTATACCGTGGCGAGGCCGAGTCCCGTACCCTTGCCCTTCTGCTTGGTGGTGAAGAAGGGCTCGAAAATGTGCGCGCGCGTGGCCTCGTCCATGCCGATGCCCGTGTCCGTAATGGCGAGCATCGCGTAGCGGCCGGGTGGCGCGGGCCAGTGCGACTCGGCGTACGCGGCGTCGAACTCCGCGCGGTCCGTCTCGATGGTGAGCGTTCCCCCGCCGGGCATCGCGTCGCGCGCGTTGACGGCGAGGTTCATCAAGATCTGATCGAGCTGCCCGGGATCGATGAGCACCACCGAGGGCGGGGAGGCGAGGTCGGCGGACAGGGTGATGTCCTCGCCGATCATGCGCCGCAGCATGCGCGCCGACGCGTTCACGGCTTCCTCCAGGATCACCGGGCGGGGTTCGATCACCTGCTGTCGGCTGAACGCCAGGAGCTGGCGCGTGAGGGCAGCCGCCGAGTCGGCGGCGCGGCGCACTTCGAGCAGGTCATCGTGCCGTTGGTCGCCGGGGTCCATCTCGTACAGCAGCAGCTCGGCGTGCCCGGTAATGACCGTGAGCAGATTGTTGAAGTCGTGCGCCACGCCGCCGGCCAGGCGCCCCACCGCCTCCATCTTCTGCGACTGGCGCACCTGCTGTTCCAGCAGTCGCTTCTCCGTGACGTCGCGCAGGGCGGTGATGCGCCCGGGGCGGCCGTCGATGGTGTGATTGCGCACGGTCACTTCGAGGAGGATGCGCCGGCCGTCGCCGCGCAGGGCGACGTACTCGTACGGTCCCTCGATGCGCTCCGTGATGCGGCGGCGCACGTCCTCGCGCGACTCCTCAGCCACGAATTCGAGGAGCGGGTGTCCGATCAACTCGTCGAGCGGACGGCCGATGAGCGCGGCATATCCGGGGCTTGCGTCGCGGATCACGCCGTCCACGACGATGCTCACGCCGCCAAACGAGGCCTCGACGAGCTTGCGGAACCGCGACTCGCTCTCCGCCAGCGCCTCCTGCGCCGCCCGCTGCTCGGTGATGTCCTGCGCCACGCCGATGATGCGCGAGACGCGGCCGTCGGGATCGCGCACGGGGGTGGAGTGGGTGCGGATCCAGCGGATCTCGCCGTCGGGGCGGCGGATGCGGTATTCGGCGTCGGGTGGTTCTTCGCCCTGCATGGCCCGCTCTACGTGGGCGAGAATCACGGGCTGGTCGTCGTCCAGCACGGCGTCGAGAAACGAGCGCCGGCGTGCGTACAGACTCTCGAGCGGGCGCCCCCAGATGGTCTCGTACGCGCGGTTGGCCAGAATGATCCGGTCGCTGGCAGCGTCGACGAGGAAGAACACCTCGCGAATGTTGTCGGCGATCTGCAGCAGGCGGTCCTGCCGCTCGCGCAGCTCACGCCGCGCTTCCACCGCATGGCGCACGGCGGTGCCGAGGCGCCCGAGGCGGTCCTTGAGCACGTAGTCGGCGGCGCCGGCCTTGAGGCAATCCACCGCGCGCTCCTCGCCCAAGGTGCCGGTGACGAGGATGAGCGGCACGTCGAGGCGGCGCTCGCGCAGCGCCTCCAGGGCGCCCATCCCGCTCCAGTTGGGCAGCGAATAGTCGGCCAGGACGACGTCGCATGGGCCGGCGTCGAGCGCCGCCTCGAACTCGGCACGGCTGCCGGCGATCCGGGGCGTGACGGCGAAGCCCTCACGGTGCAGGGCGGCCAGACAGAGCTCGACGTCGGCGTCGTCGTGTTCCACGATGATCACGTGGAGCGGCTGCATCGCGTCTTCCCGCGGGGGCGTCATGCGTCGCCTCCCGTTCCCGGTTCGATCGGCGGCGGCTCGTTGAGCGACAGCCAGTACTGGCCAAGCTGCCGGACCACTTCACGGAACCGGGCGAATTCGACCGGCTTCTGGACGTAGCTGTTGGCGCCGTTGTGGTAGCCGAGGGCGACGTCGCGGCGAAGGTTCGAGGACGTGAACATCACGACCGGGATTTCGCGCGTGGCGGGATGGCGCTTGATGCGCGCCAGCACTTCGAGGCCGTCCAGGCGCGGCAGCTTGACGTCGAGGATGACGAGGCGTGGCAGGCGGTCGGCGGCGGGTGGCTCGCCGCCGACGGGCTCCAGGCCGAGGGCGCGCAGCGCTTCCACGCCGTCGCGGGCCACCGCGACATCGTGCACGAGACCGAGGCCGTGGAGCGACTCGAGCATGAACTCCACATCGGCGGCATTATCCTCGACCAGGAGCACGCGCTGGCGGGGGGTCATGCGCGGTCTTCGGCCCCGTCGGGGCCGATCGTGAAGAAGAACGCCGCGCCGCGGTCGGGCGCGGCCTCGGCCCAGATTTCGCCCCCGTGCTTGTGGATGATGCGGCGCACCGTGGCGAGCCCCACGCCCGTGCCCTCGAACTCGTCGGCCGCGTGGAGGCGCTGGAAGACGCCGAACAGCTTGTCCGCGTATCGCATATCGAACCCCACGCCGTTGTCGCGGACGTGGATCACCGGACGCCCGTCCTGCGGCGCGCTGCCAATCTCGATGCGGGCCAGCGGGCGCGGGCGCGTGTACTTCACCGCGTTCGATATGAGATTCGTAAACACGATGCGCATCAGCCCGGGGTCGCACTCGGCGTCGGGGAGCGGGTCCACGCGCCACTCGATGGCGCGGTCGGCGGCATCGGCCTGGACGTCGCGGACCACGTGGCGCACGATCTCGTCGAGCGCCGTGCGGCGGGCGTGCACCGTCTGCCGGCCCACCTGCGCCAGGTTGAGCAGGTCGTCGATGAGGCGGCCCATCTGCCGCGTGCCGTCGGTGATGCGGCGCAGGTAGTGGCGGGCCCGTTCCGGCAGGTCGTCGCCGGCCGCCTCGACGAGGAGCTGCGCGAAGCCGTCGACCTGACGGAGCGGGGCGCGCAGGTCGTGCGACACCGAGTAGGTGAAGCCCTCGAGTTCGCGGTTCGCGGACGCGAGCTGCGCGGTGCGCTCCGCCACGCGGCGTTCGAGCTCGGCGCTGAGCCGGCGGCGCTCGCCCATCTCCTGCTGGATGCGCTCCATGCGGCGCCGTTCGGTGATGTCGCGGATGGCGGCCATGGCGAACGGGCGGCGCGAGAGCTCGAGCGGGCTCAAGCTCACCTCGACGGGAAACTCGGTGCCGTCACGGCGGACCCCCGCCAGCTCGAGTCCGCTCCCCATGGGACGCCGGTGGGGATCGCCGAAGTACCGGTCGCGGTGCGCGGCGTGGCTCGTGCGGAGCGGCAGCGGCACGAGCCGTTCCACCGGCGCGCCCACCAGCTCGTCGGCGGTGTAGCCGAACAGGCGCTCGGCCTCCGTGTTCACGAGCACCATGCGGCCCGCCGCGTCGACGATCACGATGGCGTCGGGCGCGGCGTCGAGGGCGCGCCGGAACTCGTCGGTGAGGGTGAGCCCGGCGTCTGGCACGGCGGTCAGTCGGCCAGAGGCACGAGCCCCATTCGAACGGCGTACCGCACCAGCGAGACCGCGTCGTGAATGCCGGTGCGCTTCATGATCTCGCCCCGGTGCGTTTCGACGGTCTTGTCGCTGATGCCCAGGCGCTCGGCGATCTCGCGGGTCGTGTGCCCTTCGGCCACGAGACGCAGGACTTCGAGCTGGCGGGGGCTGAGCGTGTCCAGCCGCTGGCGCGTGGCGAGGGCCGCCTCGATGGACGGCACGAGCCGGTGCAGGTGCGACTTGAGGACCAGGTCTTCGGCGCCGGCACGGATGCACGAGACGGCCATTCGCTCGTCGAGCGCTCCGGACACCACGATGAGCGGCGCCGTGGGGCGGTGCGCCCGAAGCTCGTGCATGGCGGCCGGGGCGTTGAACGTGTGGAGCGAGTGGTCGGAGAGCACGACGTCGGGGACGAAGTCCCGAAGCGCGGCAACGAAGGCGTCCCGCGTCGCCACGCGGCGGGTGATGTACTGGCGTGTGCCGCGTCGCAGCGCGAGCTCGATGAGCTCGCCGTCCGCCTCGCTGTCCTCGAGCATGAGGACTCGGAGCTGGCTGTCGGTCATGGCGCAGTCTCGCTTCTGCGGTGACCGGGGCTGAGGGGAGTGCGAAGGGAGCCTCGGAAGCTGACGGCACCGGCCGGAACGTCCCGACAGGGGTGCCGCAACCGCTGAATGATTCCAGCTTGTTCTCTATCAGTAACGCCACCCATCCGGGGACCACAAGGGCAGGGCCGGTCCAAAGCGGCGCGCGCCAGGGCAGATTATCGTTGGAGTCGGGCGCCGGGCATCCGGGGATACCCCGAGGACCGGCCATGCCCGGGTTCCGTCATCCCGCGCCCTGGGTCATACTTATTCACATAGACATATGCCCGCCGCTTACTTCGTCAACGTGACGATTCACGTGCTGGCCGCCCTGCTCTGGCTGGGTGGCATGTTCTTCCTGGCCGTCGTTGGAGCGCCGGCCCTGCGCGCCGTGGAGCCACCGGCCCTGCGACAGCAGCTCTTTCAGGAACTCGGGGTGCGCTTCCGCTCGGTCGGATGGTGGTGCATCGGCGTGCTGGTGATCACCGGGGTCATCAACCTGCACTACCGCCACTGGCTCCAGTGGCAGGGGGTGCTGGGCAACCCGGACTTCTGGCGGACGTCCACCGGCCACACGCTCGCCGCCAAGCTCACCGCCGTGACGGCGATGATCGTGGTGAGCTTCATTCACGATTTCATCCTTGGGCCGAAAGCCGGGACGGCGCGCCCCGGAAGTCCGGAAGCCCTGGCGATGCGCAAGCGGGCGGCGCTGCTGGCGCGGCTGAACGCGCTGCTCGGGCTGATCGTCGTGATTGCCGCGGTGCGGCTGGCACGCGGCGGCTGAGCGCCTGCCGCGCGATCAGAACCCCGTGCGCCGGCGCCCGCGCCTCGCGTCCTTGCGCCCGCGGGTGCCCACGGTGCGCGTGAGGTCGGCGACGCGGCCATAGACGATGAGCGTGGGCGGGGAATAGGGGCGCGGGGGCGGCGCGGGCGTGGCTGCGTCCGTTGGCCGGGGTCCCGTGGAGTCGCGGGGTGGCTCCGATGATCGATGCATACCAGCATATATATGGCTGTGCATGCGTCTGCGGAACGTCACATCCGCGCGCGATGCCGATCGAACGTCACGTTCCCGGCAAGATCGTTACATCTGACGCGTGATATGACGAAGCGCCCGCGTCGCTTGGAGACGCGGGCGCTCCGGAACGGGCGGACCGGACCCGCGGCTACTGCTTGCAGACGCCGTGCGGATCGGGCTTGGGGTGGTCCACCACCACGCGGTGGTCGAGGTTCGCCACGTGCACGGCCACGTCTTCCACCAGATTGCCCACGCGGGCCATGTGATCGTAGTCGATGTACTCGGGCTCGTCGGTCACCTGGTGGTAGTCGGAGTGGAGCCCAGTGGTGAAGAACGTGATCGGGATTCCGTAACGCGCGTACTCGTAGTGGTCGCTGCGGCAGTACACGTTCTCCGGATGGCCGTCGGCGTCGAACGAGTAGTCGAAGTCGAACCCGTGATGGTCGTCGGCGTTGACCTGCTCGACCAGGTTGCCCAGCTCGGTGGAGAGCCGGCGGGAGCCCACGAGATACAGCGTGTTCGCTCCGCCGTGCATGAACGAGCCGTTCTTCCGGGTGCCGGTCATGTCCCACGCGTCGCCGCGGCCGACCATGTCCATGTTGAGCTGGGCGACGATCGAGTCGCGCGGCACGGAGGGGTGGTCGGTGTAATAGGTCGAGCCGAGGAGCCCCTTCTCCTCGCCGGTGTGCCAGACGAAGAGGATCGAGCGCTTGGGGTGCGGATCGAGCGAGGCGATCTTCTGCGCGATCTCGAGCGCGGTCACCGTGCCGGAGCCGTCGTCGTCGGCGCCGTTGTCAATCGTGTCGCACTGCGGCCCGTCCGCCGTCAGTCCGCTCGCGGTCGAGTCGCCCGCTGCCGCCACCGGGTTGAGGGCGTGGCAGCCGGGCAGCATCGGGCTCATCCCGATGTGATCCAAATGCGCGCTGATGACCACGTACTCATTCTTCAGCACCGGGTCGCTGCCCTCCAGCATCCCGATCACGTCCTCGCCGTGGTTGTGCACCGTCGTGACCGAGACGGTCGCGCTCAGAGTCTTGCCCGCGGCCAGGGCAAAGCTGGGCAGCGGCGTGTTGGCGCTGGCCGCGGCGAATACCTGCTCAGCCGTCTCCTTTTCTCCCTGAAACAGCGCGTTCACCAGCTCCAGCCCGGCGGTGATCTGCGGCACCCCGGGATCGTCCGCCGTCTGAAACTTCACCACCTGATAGTTGGGTCCATTGGGTCCGAACGCCACCCGCCCCGCGTTGGGGCTGGCCAAGGTGCTCAAATCGGCGAAGGTCGGGATCGTCACCAGCGCCGCCGCCCCGT
>JAGWRB010000023.1 GCA_028876725.1 Gemmatimonadota bacterium | reverse complement strand
GCGGTCCGTGGAGCACCGTGAGGTCCATGGCGGGACCGGCGCGATGGCGCTTCAGTCCCAGCTCCAGGCGGCAAAGGCAGCGATTTCGGCCTAACTAGGTCGTCCGGAACCCATGGACGGCCTTCCGATGCACTGATCGCTGCGAGCTTAAGTTCCTTTTACACCAGGAACATTAAATAAAGCGCGGGCTTTTCTAAATTATCCTAGATTATTAGGATAATTCATGCCTTCATACGATGTGCCAACGGCTGCTTTCGTTGCTGGCGCGTCGGCCAAATGGGTCGACAACATCACGTCCCACCACGAGATCCCCGGCGTCGAGCGCCGTAAACGTGGCGTGCTCCGTGAGTTTTCATTCGACGCGCTCATCCTGTTGCGGATTGTTCGCACATTGGCGGACGACTTGGAGATTCCGGCGTGGCGTGCCGTGGAAATCGCCCCGGGAATCCTCAAGGGTGGCACAGGACAGGTTACGCTCGACGGCGGCACGACAGTGCTCGTCGATCTCGACGCGATCACCCGCCAGGTGCGGCAGCGCCTGCTGGAAGCGGCGGAATCGGTACCCCGCATTCGACGCGGACGCCCGCCAGCCAGCACGACCCCGGGCGGCCGCTAGACTTCTTCGATTGCCCTCAAGACAAAGAGCCGGGAGACCCTGGTGGATCTCCCGGCTCCTTGCGCTACAGGCTCGCCCTTTACTGGGCCAGGCGGGAAACGTTCTCCGCAGCCGGGCCCTTGGCGCCCTGCACCACGTCGAACTCCACGGCCTCACCTTCGGCCAGGGTCTTGAACCCGCTTCCCTGAATCGAGCTGTAGTGGACGAAGCAGTCCTTCTCGCCGCTGTCCGGGGTGATGAAGCCAAAGCCCTTCGCGTCGTTGAACCACTTCACCTTGCCTGTCGTACGCATGTCCCACTCCTGAAAGTACCTATTGTCTAGGGAGCGGAACGCGCCGTACCCCGACAATTCCTCGTGCCGCAGATCGCCCCCTATGGGTGCTGCGGAGCCTATATGAGCCGAGCCAAGACCCTGAGGCCTTGGCTCAGCGGGGGCAAAGGTAGTGTTCCTCCTATATCGGGTCAATACCGGGTTAATTGGGCCATCCTGAGGCATTCGGCGCTGCCGCCCCAGGGCTCTTCCGCTCCCCGTGGTCCGCTCACAGACCCCCGATCGTGAGGCCGATCCCGGCCGCCGAAAGCGCGGCGAGCCTTCTAGGGCCCTGTCGTGCGTGGCTATCTTGGATTCGCCCTGGAGATGGAGAGTTCGTGAGCTTCGGCACCCGCAGACAAACGGTCACCACCTGGGTCGGCAATGTCCCCGTGGGATCGGAGTATCCGGTCGTCGTTCAATCGATGACGAACACCGACACGGCCGATGCCGCGTCTACCGCCCAACAGGTCGTCTCGCTCGCGCGAGCCGGCTCGCAATTGGTGCGCGTGACGGTCAACAACGAGGAAGCCGCGCAGGCGGTTCCTGAAATCGTCCGGCGCGTCGCTGACGCCGGCGTGGATGTTCCGATCGTTGGAGACTTCCACTACAATGGCCACCTGCTGCTGACCAAGTATCCGGCCTGCGCCTCCGCCCTCGCCAAGTATCGCATCAACCCCGGCAACGTTGGCGGGAAGCGACGCGATGAAAACTTCCGGACCATCGTGCAGATCGCCGTCGACAACGACCGCCCGGTGCGCATTGGCGTGAACTGGGGCTCGCTCGACCAGGATCTGCTCACGCAGATGATGGACGAGAACGCCCGAAACCCCGCGCCGCTGGACGCGAAGCAGGTGTACATCGAAGCGATGCTCGCCAGCGCCCTTCGTTCAGCCGAATTGGCCGAAGAGACAGGGCAGGGACACGATCGCATCATCATTTCCGCCAAGGTCTCGGGCGTGCAGGACCTCGTGACCGTCTACCGGCTGCTGGCCGGGCGCTGCGACTACCCGCTGCACCTCGGTCTCACTGAAGCCGGCATGGGCACCAAGGGCATCGTCGCCAGTACGGCGGGGCTTTCCATTTTGCTCGCGGAAGGCATCGGCGACACGATCCGTGTATCGCTCACGCCGAAGCCCAACGGCGATCGCACGGAAGAGGTCCTCGTCGCCCAGCAGATCCTGCAGTCCCTGGGACTGCGGAGCTTCGCCCCGCAGGTCACAGCGTGCCCGGGGTGCGGACGCACCACCTCCACCTTCTTCCAGCACATGGCCGAGGATATCCAGACCTACCTTCGCGAGCAGATGCCGGTCTGGAAGACGCGCCATCCGGGCGTCGAGGAGATGAAGGTCGCCGTCATGGGGTGCGTGGTGAACGGACCGGGTGAGTCGAAGCACGCGAACATCGGCATCTCGCTGCCCGGCACGTTCGAGGAACCCAAGGCGCCGGTATACGTGGATGGCCAGCTGGTTCGGACGCTGCGCGGCGACCACATCGTGCAGGAGTTCCTGGTCATGCTCGAGGAGTACGTCGACCGAACATACCCGGAGCAGGCGGTGCCGGCCGCGTGAGTTGAACGGGGCAGGGCGGGGCGCCGCCCTGCGTCAGGCGCTAGATCTTGCTCGTCGAGTTGTGCGGCTGTTCGAGCCGCTCCAGCGATTCGACCACGCCCGCGAGTTCCGGCATGATCGCCGCGTCGAATCCCTCGGCGAGCAGCCGCTCGTACAGCCGGCGATACCAGCGGATCGTGCCGCTCCTGCCCAGGTGGTAGCGCCCCCATACGGAATCGGGATCGATCGTGCGCTTGAGATCGGCGAGGATGGTGCTCGCGCTGTGAATCGCGTCGGCGGCGCACACCCAGCGCGCGGCCGATGACGCCTGGCCGATGCGCGCGAGAAAGTCATCGCGCCGCTCTTCGGGCGAAAGCTCCACTCCGTCGTCATCGGTGAGGCGCATGCTCACCGCGAGTGCCGTTTCGAGCGCCGATGCGCCGAACTTGTCGGCGATTCGCTGATCCAGCATCTCGCGCGTATACCGATCGCGTACGAAGTCGGCCACGACTTCTTGCAGGATCCCGGCCACGACCGTGTCTTCGGCCTGCCCGTACGCCGTCAGAATGATCGCGATGTTCGCCGCGTGGGTGCCGTACGGGAGCCGCATGTTCTTCCGCACTTCGCGATCGTTGTGCTTGGCCGCGAAGGCCAGGGCGTGGTTGATGCGGTCGGAGTACCCGTGGAGCATCGTAAGCGCTTCGGTCTGGGGACGCGTGGTCGGGCTGTGATTTAACCTAGCGCCGGGGGCGCCGCCGGGCGAGGCGCGGCGAACCACGCGACGATGCGGGAGAGTCCCGCCACGTCATCCTGATCGAAGGCCGCCACCCGATCGGCGTCCACATCGAGCACCGCCAGCAGCGTGCCGGTCGCGTCCGTCACCGGGATCACGACCTCGGATTGCGCCCGCGCGTCGCACACGATGTGCCCGGGAAAGTCGTTGACGTCGCGAACCAGCATGGCCCGGCGCTCCGACGCCGCCGTGCCACATACTCCGCGTCCAAAGGTGATGTCCAGGCAGCCCAGGGCGCCTTGATACGGACCGACGCGCAGCAGACGTCCGGGTTCGACCACGCGATAAAATCCGGTCCACAGGAATCCAAATGCGTGATGAATGAGAGCGCTCATCGTCGCCATCGCGGCGATGTCGTCGCGCACGCCCTCGAGCACGCTCTCGATGTGCCCCTGCAGCGTCGCGTATGCTTCGGGCTTCGGCACGCCGCGCAAATCGAGCGTCGTTTCGGCCATGGTCAGCGGGAAATGAGCGCGGCGAGCCGCGCGTTGATGAGAAACAGGGCGGTGGCCTGCACGATGACGCCGATGCCCGCGCCCACGAGCCCGAGACGGCGTCCGGCCCGCCACCCGACGAGCGCGAGCGTGGCGCCCACGGCCACGAGCCCCAGATCGAACCCCAGGTTCAGCCAGAGCAACCGGTCCAGGCGCGTAGCTCCTGCCACGTCGCGCAGGCCAAGGTGTGGCCAGCTCAGCGCCGCGTATGCGAGTTCCAGGAGCCCCCAGCCGGTCATCTGCGCGGCGAAGTGGCGAAGGATGGCCGTCGCCGGCCTGCGCCGGGCGAGCACGACGAAGATCAGCGTGCCGACAATGACGCTGCCGGCCGCCCAAACGCCCAGGCGGAAGAGGTGCAGTTGTTCGGCTTGCAGCAGGGAATCGGCAAACATGGGCGGCGGAAGTGCGTGTCTGCATCCTAGCGCATCCGGCCACCCCCAGGGTAGCGCCGGATCGCGGGGCGGGGGCCCAGTTGACGCGGCGCTCGGGGAGCCGCTAGGTTCTCTGAACCATGACGATCCTCCGCGCGCACCATCGCTCCCATCATCACCACGGCTTCACGGGCCGGGGCGGAGCACGCGCGCGCGGATAGCTGTCGGATCATCCCTCGCTTGTTCTTGCTGGCCCGTCCTTGCGTGACGGGCCTTTTCTTTTTTTCACCACGGGTACTTCCATGCTCAGGATTGCTCTCCCGAACAAGGGACGGCTTGCCGACGAGGCGCGCGACCTGTTTCGGGACGCCGGACTGGAGATCAGAGCGCGCAGCGACCGCGCGCTGACCGCCTCGCTCGGCGACGAGTTTCAGGCGCTCTTCGTGCGGGCCCAGGACATTCCCGAGTTCGTGGCCGACGGCGCCGCCGACGTGGGCGTGACGGGACTCGATCTCATTCGCGAGTCCGACCGGCCGGTGCGTGTCGTTGCCGATCTCGAGTTCGGGTTCTGCCGGCTCGCGGTGGCCGCGCGTGAAGACAGCGGCGTCCGTTCGGTCGCCGATCTGCCCACCGGCACGCGCGTCGCGACCACCTTTCCGCGCATCGCTGGTCAGTTTTTCGCCGAACGCGGGTGCGCGGTGAGCGTGGTGCCGATTTCGGGCGCGGCGGAGATCGCGCCGCACATCGGAATCGCCGACGTGATCGTGGATCTCGTATCCACGGGTTCCACGCTGCGCGTAAACGGCTTGAAGGAAGTCGAAACCGTCATGGAGTCGTCGGCCCGTCTCATCGTGGCCGAGCGGCCGGACGCCCTCGACGCCGCGCAGCGCCAGTCGGCGGACGAATTGGCCGGCGCGCTGCTCTCCGTGCTGCGAGCCCGCGGCCAGCGCTATCTCATGGCCAACGTGCCCCGCGAGCAGATGCCGCAGGTGCGCGAAATCGTGCCGGGCCTCAACGGCCCCACGGTCATCGATATTCTGAACGGCGGGTCGATGGTCGCCGTCCACGCGGTCGTGCCGGCCTCCGGTGTCTTTCGGACCGTGTCGCGCCTCAAGGCGCTCGGCGCCGAGGGTATTCTCATCACCCGCATCGAGAGGCTGATGGCATGACCGCCGGAGCTTCGCTGCCGCTGCAGTACTTTGGATCGCTCGACGCGCTCGACCCCGCAACTCGCACGCGGCTGCTCGATCGCACCACGTCAACCGACGACGCGATCCGCCGGACGACCGCGGCCATTCTCGCCGACGTGCGCGCGCGCGGCGATGGCGCGCTTCGCGAGTTCGCCGCTCGCTTCGACGGCGTGTCCCTCGACCAGCTCGACGTTCCCCGCTCGCGGTGGAAGGCCGCCCTCGACGTCCTCGATCGCGGCCTGCGGCAAGCCATGGAGCGTACGGCGGCCAACGTCACCGCCGTGCACCGGGCCTTCCTCCCGTCCGCGGCTGAAGTCTCGCCCGAGCCCGGGGTGGTCGTCGGACGCCGGCCCGACCCGCTGGATCGCGTGGGCGTGTACGCGCCGGGCGGACGGGCGGCGTATCCGAGCAGCGTTCTCATGGGCGCGGTCCCCGCGCGCGTTGCCGGCGTCGGCGAAGTGATCATTGCCTCGCCGCCTGGTTCCGATGGCATGCCGTCGCCGGTCGTGCTCGCCGCCGCGGAACTGGCAAACGCAGACCGCGTATTCGCGCTTGGCGGCGCGGGGGCGGTGGCCGCGCTGGCGTTCGGGACGGAGACGGTGCCCAGGGTCGATCGCATCGTTGGTCCGGGCAACGCATATGTGGCCGAGGCCAAGCTGCAGGTGTCCGGCACGGTGAGCATCGATTCGCCGGCCGGCCCGAGCGAGCTGCTGGTGATCGCCGATGCCGGCGCCTCGGTCGACACCCTGGCACTCGAGATGCTGGCGCAGGCGGAGCACGATCCACGCGCGTGCGTGGTGGCGGTGGTCCAGGGACGGGCGCTGGCCGAGGCGTTGCGCCACGCGCTGGCGCGAATGCTCCCCAATCAGGGCCGGCGAGAGATCGTGGCCGACGCGCTGGTGGGTCAGGGGGCAATTCTGTGGGTCGATGCCCTGCGGGATGCGGTCGAATGGAGCAACGCCTACGCCCCTGAGCACCTCCTGGTGTGTGTGGCCGACCCCGACGCGCTGCTGCCCGACCTCCGTCACGCCGGCACGATCTTTCTCGGAGAGCGGGCCTCGGTATCGTTCGGCGACTACATGACCGGCGCCAACCACGTCCTCCCCACCGGCGGGCTGGCCCGCGCGTATTCCGGACTCTCGACGCTGGATTTCTTCCGCTGGACCACGTTCCAGCGCGTGGACGAGCGAGCGGCGGCCGCGCTCGCCGACGACGTGGACGCGTTTGCGCGCGCTGAAGGCCTGCCCGGACACGCCGCGGCGGCCCGCGCATGGGCGCGGAGGCCGGCATGAGCGAACTCGTGCGCGATCTTCTGCGCGATCTCAGCCCGTACACGGCCGTTGAGGCGGGCGAGGCCGTGGATCTGAGCGACAACACATCGCTCTGGGGGCCGCCTCCGCAAGCCGTGGACGCCCTGCGTGGGGTGAACTCGGCCGTGCTGGCGCGCTATCCGGCCATTCCGCCCGCGGCGCTCAATCGCGCGCTTGCCGCATACGCCGGCGTGCGCGAAGACATGATCGTCGTTGGCTGCGGGTCCGATGACCTGATCGACTGCGCGATGCGCACGTTTGCGCAGCCGGGCGACACGATCGCGTTCGCGGTCCCCACCTTTTCGATGGTGCCCACCTTCGCGGCGATTAACGGACTTCGCGCATACGCCGTGCCGTTCACGCCCGCGCTGGATCTCGACGTCGATGCCTTGCTCGCGTCGAATCCGCGGCTCGTCTATCTGTGTTCTCCAAACAACCCGACGGGGACGGCGCTTCCGCGCTCGACGATCGAGCGCGTGCTGCGCGAAGCGCCCGGCACCGTGCTCCTCGATGAGGCCTACGGCGAATTCTCCGACGCCCCCGGATTCTCGCTCGCCCGATCGACCGAGCGCCTGATCGTGACCCGCACGCTGTCGAAGGCGTTCGGATTGGCCGGGCTCCGCATCGGGTACGCCGTGCTGGCGCCCGCGCTCGCCAGAGCGCTGGAGACGGTGCGCGGTCCCTACAAACTGAACGCCGCCGCCGCCGCGGCGGCCGCCGCGGCGCTCACCGACGGGTTGTCGTGGGTGCAGGAGCATGCGACCGAAGCGGTGGCCGTGCGGCGCCGCCTTGCCGCAGAGTTGACCGAGGCCGGACTGGCGCCTCTGCCGTCGGACGCCAACTTCGTCTGCGTTCCCTGTCGGCAGGCCGAGCGGCTCGGGGAGCGCCTGCTGGCGCGCGGCATCGCGGTGCGCGTCCTGCGCGGGCTTCCCCCCGTGACGGCGGCGCTCGCGGCATCGAACGGCGCCGCGCTGCGAATCGGCGTTGGGCCTTGGTCCGTGATGGAGCGGCTGCTATCGGCGCTTCGTGAGGAGGGTGCCGCATGCGCGTGACGGTGTTCGATTACGGCGCGGGAAATCTGCATTCGCTCATGAAGGCGCTCGAGACGCCGGAATGGACGGTGGCCGTCGAGACGGACCCCGCGGCGGCCGCCGCCACCGACGTGCTCGTGTTGCCCGGGGTCGGCGCATTTGCCAGCGCGGTGCAGCGGCTCGCGCCGGGCGCCCACGCGGTTCGCCGCGCGCTCGACGACGGCCTCCCTTGCATCGGCATCTGTCTGGGTATGCAGCTGCTGTTCGAGGAGAGCGACGAGGGACCGGGCGCCGGGCTCGGATTCTTCGCGGGACGGGTACGCCGGATTCGCGCCGATCGCGTACCGCAGATCGGCTGGAACCAACTCGTCGAGGTGTCCGACCCGGTGATCGAGCACAGCGGTCTGCGCGACGTGTATTACGCCAACAGTTTCGTATGCGCCCCGGTCGATTCCGGTATCGTCACGGCCTGGAGCGAGCACGACGGCGACCGGTTTCCCGCCGCGGCTCGCGCCGGATCGGTGCTCGGTGTTCAATTCCATCCGGAAAAGAGCTCGCACCCGGGAGTCCGCATGTTGCACGAGTTTCTGCGGAGCGTGCGCCCATGATTGCCATCCCCGCCGTCGATCTTCGCGACGGTGCCTGTGTGCAGTTGGTGGGCGGCTCGTACGCCGATGAACGCATTCGATTGGATCAGCCGGTGGCGGTCGCGCGCCGCTGGATCGAATGCGGATTTCGCAGGCTGCACGTCGTCGATCTCGACGCGGCCACCGGCAACGGCTCCAACGCGGCCGTGGTCACGGCCATCCTGGACCATGCCGATGTCGATGTGCAGGTTGGCGGCGGCGTGCGCAGCATGGACCGTGTCGACGATCTGCTCACGAGCGGTGCTCGTCAGGTCGTCGTCGGAACGCGGGCGGTGGAGCATCCGGAGTGGCTGGCCGATCTCGCCGTCGTGCACCCCGGACAGATCATCGTCGCGGCCGACGTTCGCGGGACACAGCTCGTCACGCACGGGTGGGCCCAGTCCCAGCAACTCGACGTCCTCGACTTCCTGGAGGAAATCGATCATTTGCCTCTCGCTGGCGTGTTGGTAACCGCCGTGCATCGTGAAGGCCAGATGGTCGGGCCCGACCTCGCGCTCATGGAGTCGCTCACCGACGCGACGCATTTGCCCATCATCGCCTCGGGCGGCATCGCCGGTCGAGGCGACCTGTGCGCGCTCGAGCACCGCGGCGTCGCGGCCGCCGTCATCGGTATGGCCCTGTACACCGGCGCCCTGGATCCCCACTCCACGGCAGAGGAGTTCTCCGAATGACGCCCCTGCGTCGCACGACGCGCGAAACCGACGTCGAGATCGGCCTCAACCCTGGCGGCACAGGGGCGCGCATCGACACGACCATCCCGTTCCTCGATCACATGCTCAACACGCTCGCCCGATATTCGGGACTCGATCTTTCGATCACGGCTCGGGGCGACCTTCCGCACCACCTGATCGAGGACGTCGCCATCACCCTCGGCATGTTCCTGGCAGCCGCGGCACCGGCCACGGCCGCGCGATACGGCGAACGCACGATTCCCATGGACGATGCGCTCGTGCAGTGCGTGATCGACCTCGGCGGGCGGCCGTACTACCGCGGCCCGCTGCCGAGCACGCTCTACGACCACTGGATGCGTTCGTTCAGCGACAACGCCAAGGCAACGATTCATCTTCGCGTGATTCGCGGCGCCGACCGCCACCACGTCGTCGAAGCGGCCTTCAAGGCGCTGGGGCTCGCCCTGCGCGACGCGTTGCGCGAAACCGGCGCCGTGTTCAGCACGAAAGGCACGGCCGTCATCGATGCGGGGGATGCATGACGTTCATCGTCACGCGGGCGTGTGCGGAGCAACCGACATGCTGAGTCGCCGCGTCGTCGTGTGTCTCGACGTCCAGAATGGACGCGTGGTGAAAGGCGTCGAGTTTCAGGATCTGCGCGACATCGGTGATCCGGTGGCGCTGGCGCAGCGTTACGAACGCGCCGGCGCGGACGAGATCGTGTTTCTCGATATCTCGGCCAGCCGCGAGCAACGCCGCACATTGCTCGATATCGTGCGCCGCACGGCAGAGGGGCTCTTCATCCCCCTGACCGTGGGCGGCGGCATCGCCAGCGTGGACGACATCGCGAATGCCCTGCGTGCCGGCGCCGACAAGGTCAGCATCAACAGCGCCGCCGTCGCGAACCCCGCGCTTCTTGGCGAGGCCGCCGCCCGCTTTGGCGCCCAGTGCGTGGTCGCCAGCATCGACGCCAAACGCGAAGACGGCACCTGGCGCGT
>JAGWRB010000246.1 GCA_028876725.1 Gemmatimonadota bacterium | reverse complement strand
GGCGGCCGCCGAAGAGCTCGCGGCGACGGCGGAGGAGCTGTCGGCGCAGGCGGAGTCGCTGCAGGGCGCGATCGGGACCTTCCGGACGAAGCCGGCGCGGATCGAGGATCTGGAGCGGGAGAGGGCGGGGGTGTGAGGGACGGTGGGACGGTCGGGCCGTAGGGCCGTGGAATCACGGAATGGGGGCGTCGCGCAACCGCGCGGCGCCCCCTTCCGCTTCACTCGGTCTACGGCGAGTTCAGGGCGTCCATCGAGATCGAGACGGAACGCGTGCACGGGCATCTGCCGCCGCGCGTATTGGCCCTCATCCTCGAATGGGCTAGACTTCGTCGTGCGGAGATACTCGAGGATTGGCGTCGCGCCCGAGCAGGGGAATCGCTAATCCGAATCGCGCCGCTGGAGTAGATCATGGATTACGACGTCGTGGAAGCGCGTTACGTATCGGATCACACCGTGTGGCTTCGCTTCAAGGACGGAACCGAGGGCGAAGCCGACCTTGCTGCTGGCCTGGAAGGCCCGGTGTTCGAACCGCTTCGTGACGTAGCGTTCTTCCGGCAATTCTCGATCGATCCAATTGGACGTACGCTCGTCTGGCCCAACGGAGCCGATATGGCGCCGGAGTACCTCTACGAGCGGGTGCGGGTGGCGGCGTAGGGCAAAGGGGGGCGGTGAGACGGTCGGACGGTCCGGTAGGGCCGTAGGGCCGTGGAATCACGGAATGGGGGCGTCGCGCAACCGCGCGGCGCCCCCTTCCGATTCCCAAACCCTCTACCCTCTGCCCTTTACCCAATCACCCATTCATCCACTCACCTTCAGTCAAAAAGTCCCGTCGACAAATACTTCATCCCCGAATCGCACAGAATCGTCACGATATTCATGGGTCGTTTCGCCCGCTTGGCCACGCGGAGCGCCGCCGCCACGTTGGCGCCCGCCGTATAGCCGACGAGCATCCCCTCGGTGCGGGCCAACTTGCGCGCGGTGCGCATCGCCTCGGCGTCGCCTATACTAATAAACTCATCAACGAGGCCGGGGTCGTAGAGCTGGGGGATCTCCATGTAGCCCACCCCCTGCAGCTTGTGCCGGCCGGGCGTCTTGCGCTTGCCCGAGAGGATCGACGCTGCCGTGGGCTCCACCACCACCGCGCGGAGATTGGGGTTCTTCTTCTTGAGATAGCGCACGATGCCGGTGAACGACCCCGACGACCCCACGACGCCCACGTACACGTCCACCTTGCCGCCGGTCTGCTTCCAGATCTCGGGGCCGGTGCCGGTGTAGTGCGCCTTCACACTGCTCCGGTTCTTGAACTGGTCGGCGCGGAATGCCTTGAGCTTTACCGTGAGCTCGTTGGTCACCCGCTCCACGGCCTTGAGGTCGTCGCCGGTGACCTGCCCCGGCCGCCCGTTCACCTGCGGCACGAGCACGATCTTCGCACCCAGCGCCTTGATGGCCTTCTGCCGCTCCAGCGAATTCCCCGCCGACATCACGATCACGAGCTTGTAGCCCTTGAGCGCGCACGCGATGGCGAGCCCGGTGCCCATGTTGCCGCTGGTCCGCTCGATGACGGTGTCGCCGGGCTTGATGACGCCCGTTCGCTCGGCGTCTTCGATGATCTGCAGCGCGGGGCGGTCCTTGACGCTGAGCCCCGGATTGGCCGCTTCGTATTTGCCGAGCACGCGGGCGCGGAGTCCGGCGCTCAGGCGGTCGAGGGCCACGAGCGGCGTCTGCCCGACGACGTCGAGCACGCTCGCCGAGATGCCGGGGAATCGCACGCCGCTCAGGGAACGGTGAACGACGCCGACATCGACTCGGCGACGTCCGTGTAGTCGGGCTTGGACGCCACGAACACGCCCACCCGGAAGGTGCCGCTGGTGAAGATGCGCGTGACGACGAGCGTCTGCCCGAGCGCCAACTCGAGCGGCCCGGGGGTGGTGGGCGCCGGGCAGGCGGTGAGGGGCTGCGGCACCGGCTGCCAGTGACCGTTCACCCACTGCTGAATGTCGAGCGTGGGGTTGTCGCCGCACTGCTGCAGATACGTGGTGCCGCTCCCCTCGTTGTCGATGGAGAGGTACACCGTGTCGCCCTGCGGGCCGGGCTGCGGATGGCCGGCGGTGACGAACACGCCGTGCGCCGGCGTGCCGACGGTGCCCGCGATGGAGCTGCCGCCGCATGCCGCGAGCGCGATGGCGAGCGCCGAGAAGAGGACGGTTCTGGGTGGGATCTTCATGCCCCCTCAACTCGCGGAGGTGGAAGGTTGGTCACGGGGGAATGTAGCGCCGCCTGGCTCCACCCGCCCGTTCACTGCCCACCGCCCACTGCCCACTGCCTACTGCCTACTGCCAACACTTTCCCCCACCCAGATCTCCACCGTACTTTCCCCCAATGCCCACCCGCCTGATCAGCCTCCTCGCCCTTGCGTTTCCCACGGCGCTCCTTGCCCAGCTCGGCGCGCCCATCAGTTACGCGGTCACCTTTCCCAACCGTGCCGCGCACTACGCGCACGTGCGGGCGCAGTACCCCACCGACGGTCAGCCCACGGTGGAGCTGATGATGGCCGACTGGTCGCCGGGTTACTACAAGGTGGAGAACTACGCCGACAACGTGGACAGCGTGCTCGCGGCCACGCCCGACGGACGCCCGATGGCCGTGCGGCACACCACGCGCAATCGCTGGGTGGTGGAGACGGGGGGCGCGCCGTCGGTGGTGGTGCGCTACCGCGTGAAGGCCGAGCGCAAGTTCGTGACCGCCGACTGGGTGGGCGACAGCCTGATCGTGCTCTGCGGCGCGCCGACGTTCATCACGATGGTGAACGGCGAGTCGCGTCCGGCGATCGTGGACCTCACGCTGCCGGCGGGGTGGACGTCGGCGACGTCGCTCGACACGGCGGCCGACGACGTGGCCGACCACTACCTGGCCAACGACTACGACGAGCTGGTCGACTCGCCCATCGTGGCGGGGAACCTGCAGTGGGTGCAGTTCGACGTGGCGGGCAGGACGCACCTGCTGGTGGACGCCGGCGCGGTGGACGGCTTCGACGCCGAGCAGGCGGGTCGGGCGCTGCTGCGGGTGGTGGGGGAGACGTACCGGTTCTGGGGGTTCCTGCCCTACAAGCGATATGTATTTCTTAATGTGTTCCGCCCCGGGGGCGGAGGGCTGGAGCACAAGGGCTCGACCCTGCTCACGGTGCAGGCCAAGGGCACCCAGACGCCGGAGGGATTCGACCGGTGGCTGGCGTTCGTGGCCCACGAGTACTTCCACGCCTACAACGTGAAGCGGCTGCGCCCGGTGGAGTTGGGCCCGTTCGACTACGAGGGCGCGCCGAAGACGACCAGTTTATGGATTGCCGAGGGTCTGACGACCTATTACGCCGATCTCATGGTGGCGCGCGCGGGGCTCGTGCGGCAGCAGGACTGGCTGGACATGATGTCAGCGCTGATCGCCAAGCTGCAGAATACGCCGGGCCGCCGAGTGCAGACCCTGTCGCAGTCGTCACTGGACGCGTGGAACAGCGAGTCGTCGGGGGTGGACATGGACGCCGCGAAGACGGTGAGCTACTACACCAAGGGGCCCGTGGTGGGGCTGCTGCTCGACGCGCACCTGCGCGCGATGTCTGGCGACTCGGTGAACCTGGACGACGTGATGCGCGCGGCCTATGCGAAGTACGCCGGGGCCACGGGGTACACGGCGGCGCAGTTCCAGCAGGTGGCCGACAGCGTGGCGCACACGGATCTCACCGACTGGTTCCACAGGGCGCTGGACACCACCCAGGAGCTGGACTACCAGGAGATGCTCGACTGGTTCGGGCTCAAGTTCCAGGGGTGGGGGAACAAGACCGAGCGGTGGAACCTGCAGGTGGTGGACAAGCCGACCCCCGAGCAGACGCTGCACCTGCGCGACATCCTGCTCCCCGACGCGCAGCTCAACGCGCCCACGGTTCCGGTGGTCAGGCCCGATACCGCACGCTAATTAGCGTTTTTGGATAACCGGCGTCAGCAAGTGCTGGGGCCGATGTTGGCGTAGCTGTTGGGATTCGCCGGCGGGCCGGCCATGGAGCCGATCTGCGCCGCCGCCTGCAGCCGCACGATCTCCTGCACCGGCTTGCCGTCCCTGAGCGCGGGCTGATAGCGCCAGCGCGAGATCGAGTGCGTGAGCACGCGCGCGAAGTCGAGCGAGTTGGTCTCCACCACCTTCACCGGCTGCCGCAGCGGCAGCCCGTTGGTGCCGATCACGAAGTCGATCACGGCCGACACGCACGACTGTGCGGGGGTCACGAACCCCTGCGTGTCGAAGGTCGTGTCGATGGCCAGCGCCGGGCGGTCGACCTCGCAGCGGCGGTACACGGGGCCCACTTTGGCGAACGCCGCGTCGATCTTCTCGGGCGAACAGTCGCCGCGCCCCGTGCCGCTGGACTGCCCCACGAGCATGTTCGACGCCGGCGCCGCGGCCCCGCCGCCGGTGGACACGGCGGCCGACGTGGCGCAGGCCCCGAGCACGACGACCGCTGCGAGTGCGACGATGCTGTGAGCTGTCAGATGAGCCTCCTGCCGGGACGGCGCCGCGCGTGCGGCACCCCGAATCTTACCCCTCGCCCAGCCGGCGTTCCGCGACGCGCGGCGCCTTCTCGGACTCGAGGAAGGCCACGATGTCGCGCGCCGGTTGATCGGGGGACACGAGCTGCCCCTGATCGTAGAATCCCTTGAACATCGTGACGGCCGGGAACTGGTCGGCACTCGGCGAGCGCGCCTCGACCTGCATCGGCGTGTCGACGGTGCCGGGCGAGTAGCTGAGGAGCGCGGTGTCGGCCGGCGCGCGCTCGCGCAGCCCCTTGGCATCGAATTCGGTGGCGGCGCTGAGCGTGGTCATGCGGAGCGCGGCCTTGGTGCCCACGTATTCGCCGAGTCCGGGGGTGGGGCGCTGCGCGGCACCCGAGGACACGTTGACGACGCGCAGGGACGCCGAGCGCGGCGCGTGCCGGGCCACGAACCCCATGAGCCAGGTAGGCGCCACGACGTTCACCGCGTAGACGCGCAGCATCTCGTTGGCGTCGGTGCCGTCGATGGTGCCGAGGCGGCCGATGAGCGCGGCGTTGTTCACGAGACCGACGCGTTGGCGGCGGTCGTCGGAGATGAGCGGCGCGATCTCGTTTTCGAACGTCGCCGTCAACGCGTCGAGGTCGCCGAGGTCGAGCTTCACGTGCCGGTAGGTGGGGCTCGGAATCGTGGAGTCGCGGCGCGAGACGCCGATCACGGCCCAGCCATGGCTCATGAGCTGGAATGCGACGGCGTTTCCGATGCCGGAGCTGGTACCGGTGACGATGGCAAGACGTTCGGCGGGCATGAGGCGGGCGGTCTCCTATTGAATTCGCTTTCCAACACTGGCGAGCGAAACGGCCGAAGACAACCCCGCGCCGTCATCTTGGCGTCAAATCGTGACCCCTTTGGCCAACCGCGAGAGGGGGCTGCCCGGCTCGACGGGCCACCAGAGAATCGCGGCCACGATCACGACGAGCAGCGCGCCCACGTCGATGGGCGGCTGTCCGAGCGTGAGCAGCTGGAACACGACCGCGGCGGCGACGGTGCCGGTGAGCTTGCGCCGCCATACGGGTCCCACGAAGACGGACGCGAGCCCCACGATGAACATGATCGCCGTCGCGAACCAGAGGATGACCTGCACGTGGTTCTGCACGCGCCCCCTGCTCTGCCCCTCGGCGAGTTGCTTGATGCCGATCATCATGCGCTTCTCCATGGCGAAGTGCATGGGCTCGAAGATCGAGCGGTCGAAGGCGACGCCGAGGAGGGAGCGACCCGGCGCGCCGCGTCCGCGCACGATGAGGCGCGTGGTGGAGTCGTTGACGTGCTGGAGCGCGAAGGCCCAGCTCCCGTCTTCCTTGCCGGCGGGAGTGCTGCCGGCGAGGAACGTGCCGAAGCCAAGCGCCCGCCCGGGGACGTACGACCGCAGCGTGGCGAAGCCGACGCCGCCGGCCTTGTCGGCGGGATACATCCACAGCTTGTCGCTGATGGCCCAGTGCTGTTTGTCGGGGCGGAGCGAGTCGACCGTGGGCATGCGGCACCCCACGAGGTTCTCGAGGAGGTCGTAGCTGTAGAAGCCGCCGCGGTCCTGTCCGATCTGCGCGACCCACGGCCACACGGCGGTGACCGGGCCATGGATGGTGATGGCGCGGGTCTCCTGGGTGGCGGCGTCGGGGACGATTTCGTCGCCGGGGAGCGAGGCGGTGCGGTCGAGCGGCGTGCTGCCCCACTGGAGGTACCAGGGGCGGACGAGGAACGCGAAGACGAGGGCGAGCGCCGCGAGGGCGCCGAGCGTGGCGAGGATGCGGGTGAACCGGGAGGTGGTCATGCGTATGAGTTGCGCACTCGGCGAGCCGCGTGTCTGTCGGCGGATACCGTGCGGGGTGTCGGCGGGGCCCCGACGCATGCGGGGGACGCGGAGGCGGTCGATCGAAGCAGGGGCACTTGACGAGAGGAGCCCGCGCTCCCACTTTACCTAGCCAGCTATACCTAGCTAGATAGGTGAAATGATGCCCCGACCGAAAAACGACGTCCTGCAGGGAACGCTCGCGATGCTCGTGCTGCGCACGCTCGCCGACCGCGGCGCCCAGCACGGCTATGCGATGACGCAGCACATCCAATCGTCCTCCGCCGAGCTGTTGCGCGTTGAGGAGGGCTCGCTCTACCCCGCCCTGCACCGCATGGAGCAGGAGGGCTGGATTCGCGGCAAGTGGGGGACGACCGACAAGAACCGCCAGGCGCGCTTCTACACCATCACGGCGGCCGGACGCAAGCAGCTCGCGGCCGAGCAGGAGAGCTGGGCGCGGCTCATCGAAGGCGTTGGGCGGGTGCTGCGGTTCGCATGACGAACGGATGACAGTGGGCAGTAGGCAGTAGGCAATGGGCAGTACAACCACGACAACGGAGCCCTGGAGGCATCGTGGCCTGGTACCATCGGCTGTTCAACACCATTCGCTCCGATCGGCATGCGCGCGACCTCGAGCGGGAGGTGTCGTTCCACCTGCGCGAGCGCACCGAGGAGCTGCGCGACGCCGGAATGACCGATGCCGACGCGGCCGCCGAGGCGCGCCGCCGCTTCGGCAATCGTACCGTGCAGCAGGAGCGGAGCCACGACGCCGGCGTGGTCACCTGGTTGGAGTCGGCGCTGGCCGATGTGCGCTACGCGGTGCGGTCGCTCGTCGCGAGCCCCGGGTTCGCGTTGGTCGCGATCCTCTCCCTTGGCCTCGGCATCGGCGCGAATACCGCGATCTTCAGTCTCACGAACGCGGTGTTGCTCAAGTCGCTGCCCGTGCGCGACCCGGCGCACCTCGTCAACGTGTACCGCAAGTTCCCCGGCGACAAGTCGCCCCAGGGCAACAACAGCTTCACGAATCCGCTCTGGGAGCAGATCCGCGCCGACTCCAGCGTGTTCTCGCACGTGTTTGCGTACGGCGACGCATCGTTCAACCTCGCGCCCGGGGGCGAGGTGCGTATGGTCGATGGCGCGTGGGTCAGCGGCGACTTCTTCCAGACGCTCGGGTTGCGGGCCGAGTCGGGCCGGCTGCTGGACAACGCCGACGACGTGCGCGGCTGCACCGGCGCGGCGACCGTGAGCGATGGATTCGCCGTGCGCGAGTTCGGCAGCGCCGCGCAGGCGGTAGGCAAGGTCATTGCGCTCTCCGGGCATCCGTTCACCGTCACCGGTGTTGTGGATGCGTCGTTTTCGGGGATCGAAGTGGGACACCACGCGGACGTATATGCGCCGATCTGCGCCGAGCCGATGCTCGAGGGGCCGAAGGTGCTGGAGGCGCACAGCCGCTGGTATCTGTTCCTGTTCGGCCGCCCGAAGCCCGGCCTCTCGCCGGCGCAGGTGGACGCCGGACTGGCCACCGCGGCGCCGGGGATCTTCGCAGCCACCGTGCCCGAGCATTGGAACCAGAAGAACCAGGCCGGCTACCGCAATGCGTCGTTGGGGGCGGTGGCGGCGCCAACCGGGCTGTCGGACGTGCGCGACCAATATCGGTCGGCCCTCTACTTCCTGCTGGCCGCCGTGGGCGTGGTGTTGCTGATCGCGTGCGCGAACATCGCGAATCTGCTCCTGGCGCGCGGGGCGGCCCGGCAGCGAGAGCTGTCGATTCGAATGGCCATCGGCGCGGGCCGGCGGCGCGTGGTGCGCCAGCTCTTCACGGAGAGTCTGGTCGTCGCCGTCGCGGGCGCAGCGGCGGGGGTGCTGTTCGCGCACTGGGCGGCGCGGCTGCTCGTAGGGTTCATTCTCACAGACGGGAATCCGGTGGCACTCGACCTCACGCCCGACCTGCGGGTGCTCGGGTTCACCGCCGGCGTCGCCATCCTGACCGCGCTGCTCTTCGGGCTGATTCCCGCCTGGCGCGCGACGCGGGTGGACCCGCAGGCGGCAATGAAGGCCGGCGGGCGCGGCGTGGTGGAGGGGGACGCGCGGTATCGCGCCGGGCGCGCCCTCGTGGTGGGCCAGGTCGCGCTGTCGCTCGGGCTCGTGGCGGTGGCGGCGCTGCTGCTGGGGAGTTTTCGTAAACTCATATCGCAGGATCCGGGGTTCGACAGCCGCGGGGTATTGGTAGCCACGATGGACTTCTCAAAGCTCGATCCGTCGAGCGAAGGATCCCTGGAGTTCGGCTCAGCGCCCGCCGACGTGCAGGCCGCGCAGCGGCGCATGGTCGACGCCCTGCGCGCTACCCCTGGGGTGCAGAGCGCCGCCGCCGCGTTCATCACGCCAGCCAGCGGCATCGGGTGGAATGACGTCCTGACGATCCCGGGGTACACGTCGCCCAACGGACGGCCGCCCATGGCGTTCTTCAACCAGGTGTCCGACGGCTACTTTGCCACGATGCACTCCACCGTGCTCGCTGGGCGCGTTTTCACCGAGCACGACGGACCGGGCTCGCCGCTCGTGGCGGTGGTGAACGAGGCGTTCGCCCGGCAATTCTTCGGCACCCGGAGCCCGCTGGGGCGGACGTACCAGACATCGCTGGGCGACCACCTGAGCGCGCCGGTGCAGATCGTGGGCGTGGTGTCCACGGCCAAGTACGCGTCGATGAGCGAGGCGCCACGCCCCACGATCTATGTGCCCCTGGGCCAGGGCGACGGCGCGGGGACACAGATTTCGTTCGTGATTCGCGGGGGCGGAGATCCGCACGCCCTGGTTCCGGCGGTGAAGCGCACCGCGGCCGCGACCAGCCCCAGCATCACGCTCAGCTTCGTCACGCTGGACGACCAGATTTCGCGGTCGCTGGCGCGGCCGCGCCTGGTGGCGATGCTGTCGGGGTTCTTCGGTGTGCTGGCGATTCTTCTTGCGGTCATCGGCCTCTACGGCACCATGTCGTACCTCGTGACGCGTCGGCGCAACGAGATCGGCATCCGCATGGCCCTGGGCGCGGCGGGCTCGCGCGTGCTCGGCATGATCGTGAGCGAGGCCGGGCGGCTGGTCGTGCTCGGCCTCCTCGGTGGGTTGCTCCTGGCCGCGGCGACCACGCGATACATCAAGAGCTTCCTGTTCCACACCACGCCCACCGATCCGCGAACGCTCGCGATTGCCGTGCTGCTGCTCGGGGTGGTGGCGATGGGCGCGGCGCTGCTTCCCGCCTGGCGCGCGGCGCGGGTCGATCCAATGGACGCGCTGCGGGAGGAGTAGCGCTCAGGTCCCGGGGGCCAGCGTGAGCACGACCACCCGATCGGGCGCCGAGGAGTCACCGGGCGGAAGCGTGAGCGTGATCGCGCTGTCCGCCTGCGCCACGCCGACGGGCGCGCCGCCGTCGAGCATCGCCGCGCGCAGCACGCGCCGGCCGAACGCCGGAATCGCCAGCGCGCGGTCGGGCCAGTGGAGCACGTGCACGAACACCGTGTCGCCGCGGTACGTGGTCACGCCCCACTCGCGCGGGGAGATCGGGCCGCCGCGCGTGTCGTAGATCGACGTCCCGTTCACCTGCATCCACGCGCCGATGGCGCCCAGGCGGTCCAGCGCCTCGGGCTGAATCGTGCCGTCGGGGCGCGGCCCGATGTTGAGCAGCAGATTCGCGTCGCGCCCTGCCGCGCCGGCGAGCTTCTGGATCAGCTCGTCCGCCGACTTCCAGTGCTGGTCGGCGATGTTGAACCCCCACGAGTCGTTCATCGTCATCGACGTTTCGAGCGGCAGGGCGCCGATGGTCGTGGTGTTGAACCCCGCGGTGTTCGCGCCCGGCAGGTCCTGCTCGAACGTCTGCACGTCCTCGCCGGGCTTGGGCGCCTGGTGGTGGTTGGGGACGATCAGCGCCGCCGGCTGCAGGCGGTGGATCATGGCATATGTCTTGTCTAATTGCCAGTCGGCGTCGGGCTTGTCCCACATCCCGTCGAACCAGATGCCGCCGATGGGACCGTAGTGCGTGAGCAGCTCGGTGAGCTGCGCGTCCATGAACGCGAGGTAGCGGTTCCAGTCGCCGCTCTCGGGGCGGCCGGTGTCGTGCCCCGTCTGCCCGCGCGGCCAGTAATCGGGGTTGTGCCAGTCGAGCTGGGAATAATAGAAAAAGAGCTTGATCCCCTGCTTGTGGCACTCGTCGGCGAGCGCCTGCATGGGATCCCGGCCGTAGCGCGCCCAATCCACGATGTTGTACGGCGTCTGCTTCGTGGCGAACATACTGAAACCATCATGGTGGCGCGCGGTGATCGTGATGTAGCGAACGCCCGCGGCCTTGGCGGCCGACACCCACGCGTGCGCGTCGAACTTCACGGGATCGAGGGTCGTGGCGAGCCACTCGTAGGTCTTCACGGGGATCTTGCGGTTCTGCATCACCCACTCGCCCTGCCCGAGCAGCGCATACACGCCCCAGTGGATGAACATCCCGAAGCCGGCGCCGCGGAACCATTGCCGCGCGGCGAGGCGCACGGCGGGCACGGAGTCCTGCTGCGCCCGGAGCGGCGCGGCCGCGGCGGCGAGTACGACCGCCACGGCGGCTAGTCGAGAAAGCGATCCTGCTGAGCGGATACGGGGAGCGGACATCGATCGGTTCCTGTCACGAGACGGTGGCGGTGGCGCGCCACGAAGTCGTACGCCGCGTCGCGCCACGCCCTCGGTACCATATGCAACAGGGCGAGCAGGCGCCACGGCCCCCCGAGATACCGGCCCACGCGGAGCGCCGCCGCCGAGCGTACGAGCACGCGCTCGCCATTGGGTAGGGTGCGCTCGATCCAGACCACCGAGTCGACACCCGTGAGTCGCGGATGCCGAGCTAGCGCGGCCGCCGCATACTCGCCGTCCAGCGGCGCAAAGCGCAGCGAGTGCGCGCGCTCGTGCCGCAGCACGAAACGCACCGTCCGGCTGCACAGCCCACACTGCCCGTCGTACAGCAGCACCGCGTCCGCATGCCCGCGTGCCGTCACGACAGCTCGGCGGCGAGGAGCTTCACGAAGTCGGGATAGGTGAGCGCCGCGATCCCCGGCGCCCCGCCCCGCTCGGCGTCGATGCGCATGGCCCGCGCCAGATCCTCGACGCGAATCTGGTGAAAGCGCGCGGGCAGCAGCGGCGCGAACATCGGCACGAAGAGCTGCGAGAGGCGGTCCTGCAGTCCGTAGCGAATCTGCGCCGTGACGAGCAGGCTGGGCCGGAAGAGCGACACGCGCTCGATCCCCGCCGCGATAACCGTCGCCTCGGCCTCCCCCTTCACGCGGAGATAGCGATTGCGCGATTCCAGATCGGCGCCGACCGACGAGAGCAGCGTGATCTGCCGGGCGCCCGCCGCCCGCGCGCCCCGCGCGAATGCGCCCGCGTACTCGACGTCGACGCGATGGAATTCGTCGAACGGCACCTTGCGGGGCTGGCCGACTCCCATGGTGCAGAAGGCCGAGTCGTCGCCGGCGCCGGCTCGCGCGGTGGCACGCTCGAGGTCGCCGAAGTCGACCACTTCGAGCTGCAGCTTCTCCCACCCGGGAGCGCCGGAGAACATCGTGGTGGCTCGGCGCACCAGCGCCGTGACCCGATCGCACCGCGGGGACGCGAGCAGCTCCCGCACGAGCGACGAGCCCACGGCGCCGGTGGCGCCGACCACCAGGGCCTTCACGCTATCTGGGCCACAGCCAGCCGAAGGTACCGGCCGTGAGGAGCGCGAACAGCAGCCCGTCGATCGTGGATTTGATCGTGATGGTCCACGAGCGGCGCCACCAGATGGACATCTGCCAGAGCGCCAGCGAGTAGGCGAGGAACGCCGAGGCGCCCGCGAAGCGGAAGACTTGGAGGTAGTTCGCGCCCGCGGGGAGCGCGCGTCCCGCGATGTACCCCGAGAACGCGCTCACGACCAGGAGGTAGATGAACCACTGGACGAGACTCGTGCCCATGCCACCCGCGCCATTCGGCATGACCGTCATGACGACCTTGGGGCCGCGCTCGAGCTTCTGTTTGAACTCGGGCGACTTGAGGTCCGCCATGCTCTGCGGCTTGGGGAGCATGTAGTCGCCCGGGGCCAGATTGAACGGGCGCAGGGCGTCGAGCACCTTGTCTTCGTCGGGCACGCTGCGGAAGTCGCTCTTGTGCCAGGGCAGCACCATGTGGACAATGGAGCTGGCGACGAACACGATCACAGCCGACAGCACGATGGGGACGTAGAGGCCACTCATTCCGACCATTGGGAACCTCCAGCGAGGGGGAACCGCGTGACGGACCGGTGAGGCGCTCTACGTTCGGGCTGGCTGGCACTGCCGTCAAGACCGAGGAGCCGCGATGACGAAGGGCCGCCTGGAAGCGTTCACCGACGGGGTGATCGCCATTCTGATCACGATCATGGTGCTGCAGCTGCAGGTGCCGGCGGGACCGGACCTCGACGCGCTCCGGCCCCTGTTGCCGGTGTTCCTGACCTACATCCTGAGCTTCACGTTCGTGGGCATCTACTGGAACAACCACCATCACATGCTGCATGCCGCGCATCGCATCAACGGCGGCATCCTGTGGGCCAACCTGCATCTGCTCTTCTGGCTCTCGCTCATTCCGTTCGCCACGGGATGGATGGGCGAGAACCACCGCCACGCACTCCCCACGGCGGCGTACGGCGCGGTGCTCCTGCTGTGCGCGGTGGCGTACCGCATCCTGCAAGCGTTGCTTGTCCGGGCCCAGGGACCCGACTCGCTGCTCGCCAAGGCGACCGGCCGCGACCTCAAAGGAGTGCTCTCCGAATTGGCGTACGTGGCGGCGATCCCGCTGGCGTTCGTGAACCCGTGGATATCGGACGTACTGTTCGTGGCCGTCGCGCTGGTGTGGATCGTCCCGGACCGCCGCATCGAGTCGCGACTCGGGACCTGAGCGAAACTTTGCTACCCGGCCTGGACGGCGGTCGTGAGCTCGGCGGTGAGCACCACGCGACCCTGCACCGTGGCCGCGCCGCGGGCGCGACAGATGCCTCGGCGCCATTTCACGAGGGAAACGTCGAGCTTCAATTCGTCGCCTGCGCGAGCGGCCTGGCGCAAGCGGACGCGTGAGGCCCCCATGAAGTAGGCAAGCGCGCGATCCGCGCCGTCGAGCAGGTCGCGCACCAGCGCGCCGCTCGTCTGGGCCAGCGCCTCGAGCACCAGCGCGTGCGGCATGGCGAATGAGGCCGCCGCCAGAGGCGTGGCGCCTTCCATCCACCACTCATTCGAGGTCACCCGCTTGAATCCGACGACGCGCCGCCCCGGCTCCACGATCTCGACTCGGTCGACGAGGAGAAAGGGGTGCCGGTGCGGCAACAAGCCGAGCAGGACCGCTGAATCGAGCGTCTCCATACCCGGAACATCGACGGCGCGGCCCGCTCGCGCAATCGCACTACGCCACGTCGATAGAGAGCGTGGCCTGGTGACAGACCGGCGGGCAGTCGGGCCCGTTGGGCTGCTGGTCCTTGTAGGTCGGCGTGATGGTGTAGGTCCGCGAGTCCGTGGCCATCACGAGATGTACCGTCACGGTGGCCGGCGTGTAGTTCGCAAACCAGACGCCGAAGGTGCCGGTGCACGGCGACGCGGTGGTGCAGTCGTGCGCGAGCGTGGTATCGCCGGGCGCGCTCACCTCGACGCGCGTGACCGACGCGGCGGCCGTCCCCGACAGCATGATCGTGATGCCGCTGTCGCAGCCAATGAGCGTGCAGGCGCGCTGCGTGGGCATCCGGTGCCCACATGCGCTCAGCGCGGCGAGAACCGCAGGCGCCACGAGCATCCTGGCCCATCGAAGCACGCGTATCATCGACCCTCCCCGATGCTGAGCAGGATACCCCGCTGCACGCGGGGCGGCAATCGGGGAACGACAGGGCTTCCCCTGGGGTTTACCGTGAGACATCGCCACACCAGACAACTCGACATCACCAGCTAGCGACTCGACATGTCCACATCGACCGCCCCCGTCTGGGGGCCGCGCCTTCGCAGTCTGCTCCGCATCATGGCGGCCTTCACGTTCATGCAGCACGGCACGCAGAAGCTGTGGGGCCTACCTGGCGCGGGACAGCACGCGCCCTTCCACCTGTTCACGCTCTTCGGCACGGCCGGCATCCTCGAGACCTTCGGCGGCCTGCTCCTGCTCCTGGGCCTGTTCACACGCCCGGTG
>JAGWRB010000245.1 GCA_028876725.1 Gemmatimonadota bacterium | reverse complement strand
TCGGGCCCGGCCGCCTGGGTCGTGAGCCGTCCGGCCACCAGCAGGATCGACATGGCCAGGACCCACGCCCAGTAGAGGGCGAAAGGCGCGTAAGCGAAGCCGTGCCGGAACCAGGCCTGGGCGAGCACCTCGCCCGCGCCGGCGCCCCACCAGGCCGCCCAGCGCGGCAGTCCCGGCGCGCGGAGCATCACCATCCCGGCGGCGAGCGAGACCACGGTCGCCAGCCCCAGCGCGATCACCGTGACCTGTTTGGGGTCCACCAGCGGCGATCCGTGCACCGTGATCCGCCCCAACACGCTGTTGCCGGCCAGCGTCACCGCGGGAATGAGCAGGGCGGGGACGAACAGACGGTTCCCCCAGCGCCGCGCGCTCGCTTCGCGCTCCTCGCGCGACGCCGATTCCGGTCCCGCGCCCCCCAGCCCGCCGATGCTCGACACCAGCACCATCACGATCACCAGGCAGCCCACGGTGAAGTCGGACAGCCGGCCCCCGATCAGAAATGTGATCGCCCACACGCCCCAGAACGCGAGCTTGTTCCACCGCCGGGCGTCGGCGCGGTCGCGCGCGTTCACGAGCGCGATGCCGGCCAGCATCAGGCCCATGAGCAGGTACACCGATCCGAGTCCGATCATGACGCGCGGCGCCCCTCGCGCGACAGCCGCCGGTCGAGCAGCCGGAGGCGCACGAAGTGTATGGCCGTCGCGCAGAGCGCGGTGGGGATGGCCCACTTCGCGAGGGTCGCCGCCGACACGTCGATCCGATTCTGGGCCAGAAAGCCCTTGATGAGCAGAATCGACCCGATGGCGATGAAGATGTCCTCGCCGAAGAACACGCCGATGTTGTCCACGGCCGCCGAATGCGCGCGGATGAGGTGTCGCGTCTCGTCCGTGATCTCGCCCAGCCGGTTCTCAGCCGCGCCCTCGGCCATCGGCGCGAGCAGGGGACGCACCATCTGCGCGTGGCCCCCCAGCGAGGTGAGCCCCAGCGCCGCCGTGACCTGCCGGAGCACGAGGTACGCCATCAGCACGCGCCCGGTGGTCGCGGCGTGGATGCGCGCGATCATGGTGCGGGCGCGTTCCTTGAGCCCGCTGCGCTCGAGCAGTCCGATGACCGGCAACAGGAGCCACACGATCGCCACGTAGCGGTTCTCGGTGAACGCGCGGCCGAACGCCGCGATCACGTCGTGCAGGCTGAGTCCGCCGGCCAGCCCGGTGACGATGCCGGCCACCGTGACCACGAGCAGCGCGTTGACGCGAAGCGCGAACCCGACCACGACGACGAGAATTCCAAGGAGGGTGAGCATGGGTCGCTAAGCTACCGCGGGCGCGGGACGGACACCATTTCGTGACCCGAGCCGCGCTCGACTTGCCCGCTGCCCGCGGTAAGTTGGAGCCATGATCCTCACCGCTCTCCTTCTCGCCGCCCTGCAGCAGGCGGGCGCGCAGCAGCCGCGGCGCACGGTGCCCGATCCCGGCGTCATCGCCACCGACCAGCAGGTCACCCCGGCCGGTGTTCAAACGGTCTTCAACGGTCGGGTTTCCGGTGTGCGCTTTGCCGGCTCGGCGAGCCGGATCTGGGTGGCCGCGCCGCACGCCGCGTACGAGCTCGATTGGCGCAGCGATCGCGTGCTCGCCGTCGCGCCCTTCGACGGCACGCCGGGCGTGCACGGCGTGGCGGTGGATCCCGCGGCGGGTCGCGTGGTCGTATCGTCGGTGGGGCGGCTGCCCGCCGGCATGGCGAACGGCCGCACCCCAGGCGGCGGGCCCATGCCGCGCGGACGCGCGGTCGCCCAGCTCACCGCGTACACACCGGGCACGACGTCCGGCGACTCCGCCGCGGTGGCGATGAGTTCCGGCGCGCTCGGCGCGTACATGGCCGGCGGGCCGGCCGTGGCGCTGGCCGCGAATGCGTCCGGTCATCGCGTGGCGGTCCTGCCGCTCCCCGCAGACGATCGCATCGCGATCCTCGACGCCGACGCCGGCACCGTGCTGCACACGGTCGACGCCGGCGTGCTCCCGGTGGACGCCGTGATCGACGACAGCGGCGCCACGGCGTGGGTGAGCACCTTCGGTGGCGCCAAACCCGCGAGCGGCGACCGCGCGTCGCGGCAATGCTGCGATCCGATGGCCGAGCCGGTCCGCGTGGACGCCCGCGGCATCGCCGAGCCCGGCACGGTGGACGAACTCGATCTCGTCACCGGACGCATCGTCCGCCGCGTCGTGGTGGGGCGGCACCCCACGGGGCTCGCCTGGGACCGGCGCCGCGCGCGTCTGTACGTGGCCGATGGGAACTCCGACGCCCTCACCGTGGTCAACACGCGCACCGGGAGCGTCGTGGAAACGCTGCGCGTCGCGCCATTTACCGAAACCCGTATAGGGCTGGCGCCCACGGCGGTCGCCCTGTCGCCCGACGCGCGCACGTTGTACGTAGCGCTGGGCGGGCTGAACGCCGTGGCCGTGTACGACGTGACCGCCGGCCCCGTGCTGCGCGGCCTGATCCCCACGGGGTGGTACCCGTCGTCGCTGGACGTGAGCCCCGCCGGGTCCACGATCGCCGTGGGCACGCTCCTCGGCGTGGGCTCGGGTACCGGCACCACGTCCGGCTCGCCGGGCAAGGTAGGGCGCCAGGTGTACGCCGTGCGTGGATCCGTGAACGTGATCCCCGTGCCCACCGACGCCGAGCTGGCGGCGTACACCACCTCGGTGGCGCGCAACAACCGGCTCACCCTCGCCGGCCGCGGCGTCGACGCCACCGCCCGCCCGCGCGCCGGCGAACCGCCACGTGCCGTGCCCCAGCGCCCCGGCGAGCCGTCGCTCATACGACATGTAGTATTCATCGTCCGCGAGAACCGCACCTACGATCAGGTGCTGGGCGACATGGGCCGCGGCGCCAGCGACAGCTCGCTCGTCATTTACGGGCGCGACGTGACGCCCAACGCGCACGCGCTCGCCGACCGCTTCGTGCTGCTCGACCACTTCTTCGCCTCGGGCGGCAACTCCGCCGACGGGCACCAGTGGCTCACGCAGGCCAACGAGACCGACTACCCGATGTGGCCGCTGTACGAGGGACGCAGCTATCCGTACAACGGCGTCGACGCGCTCACCTACTCGCTGGGCGGCTTTCTCTGGGAGAGCGCGGCGGCGAAGGGCCAATGGGTGTCGGTGTTCGGAGAGTACGCGCCGGCGCCGTCGGATTCCATTGCCCAGGTGCGGCGCCGCCTGCTCGCCGAGTATCGCGACTCAGCCGCCCACCCGCCCGCGTACTTCCGGAACCTCGCGCGGACGATGTACGACACGCACTCTGACATCCCGTCGCTCGACCGCGTGCTGGTGCGCGAGTATCCCGGCTGGACGCAGGAAATGCCCGATGTCGTCAAGGCCGACATCTTCGACGAGCACGTGAAGGACTGGAACGCCGCCGACTCGATGCCCAACCTGGTGATGGTCATCCTGCCCAGCGACCACACCAACGGCACGGCGCCCGGGTGGAGCACGCCGCGCGCTTCCGTGGCCGACAACGATCTCGCGCTCGGCCACATGGTGGAGGCGCTGTCGCATTCGAAGTTCTGGCCGTCGATGGCGATCTTCGTCGTCGAGGACGATGCGCAGAACGGCGTCGATCACGTGGACGGGCATCGCACCGTCGCGCTCGTGGCGTCGCCCTACGCGCGCCGCCACGTGATCGACAGCACGTTCTACAGCCAGCCGAGCATGCTCAAGACCATGGAGCTCATGCTCGGGCTCCCGGCGCTGAGCATGTTCGACCTCGTGGCCACGGACATGCGCGCCAGCTTCGAGCCCGCCGGCACGGCGCCGGATCTCACGCCGTACACCGCGATCGTGCCGCGACAGTCCCTCTACGACGTGAATCCGCGCGTGGGGCAGCTCACCGGCCCGGCCCGCGCGGGCGCGCTCGCGTCGTCGCGCATGATCTTCGACGTCCCCGACGCGGCGCCGAGCGACGAGCTGAATCGCATTCTCTGGCACGACGCGCGCGGATGGCGCACACCGTACCCGGGCGTTCATCATGCGCTGTTCTTCCCGATGTCCGTGGACATTCCCGACGCCGATCGCGAGGAACGGACGGCGCCGCCGGGCGCCGGCGCGCGCCGGGAACTCCCCTAGCGGGGGTCGGCGCCGCCCCGACATCACCGCTCGGCGGTCCGGCGTAACGTCCACGAACGACGCGGCGCGGGAGGAGGCGGTGACCACGACGGCGACGGAGCGCGAGACGCTCATCACGAGCGGCCGGGCGGACGTGTATCGCCTGTACGACGTTGGGTACGCGATCGATCTCGATGCCGCCGCGCAGCTGCTGCCACCGGGACGGTCGGCGCGGCTCTCGATGGGCGCCCAGGCCTCGACGCTGCACATTCCGGTGCTGCCGCTGCGCGTGCAACTCGATCGCGTGGCGCTCACCGGCCCGCTCGCCGGCCTCTACGCCGATGTCTCGGCGCGCTGCTACGATTTCGGCACGATCGCCGTGCGCCTCTGTCTGGACCCGCACGACGGTCCCGTGCCGTGGGATACATTCTCCGCGTTCGCGCGCGACGTGGGGCAGATGCTGCGCTCGGGGGATCTGTTCGCGCCGGTGATCGCGTCGCTCACCGAGGCGCTCGCGCCGGCGATCACGCGCCCCCACGTCGCCGCGGTGAGTGAGGACTACACCGTCTACCGCCTCGACGGCGTGTGGGACGGCGCCGGGCAGCTGCTGCCCGCCGCGGCGCTGGATGACGAGCGGCTGACCGAGCTGCTGCTGCAGGAAGAGCGTCCGCTCAGCGAGTCCGCTCGGCACGAGCTGCTGCCGCACCGCTTCAGCTACTACCAGGACGATCTCGTCGTGCTGAGTTGGGAGCAGGCGCTGGTGCTCTCGCCCGACGCCGGCGATGAGGCGGATGTGGAATGGGTGCTCGAATTCGCCAACGCGCAGCTCCTGGAGCTCCGGTTCTACGATGCCCAGCTCGACGCCGAGCTGCCGCGGCTGTACGACGACGTGGCGCGGGCGCGCCGCGGCCAGCGGCCGCTGCTCACGCCGCGGTACGCCCGCGTGCTGGGGCGCCTGTACGAGCTGTTCGCCGACATCACCGAGACTGTGGAGCGCGTGGACAACGCGCTGCGCGTGACCGGCGACGTGTACCTGGCGCGGGTGTATGCGGCGGCGATGGAGACCTTCCGCGGCCGCGCCTGGCGCGCCGGCATCGATCGCAAGCTGGAGATCATCAGCGACACGTACGAGATGCTGAACGCCGAGGCACAGGCGCGCCGCAGCGAATTGCTCGAGGCGACCATCGTCGCGCTGATCGTGATTGAGATCGGAATGGTCTGGCTGGTCTGACGCGCGTCGTGCGTGTCGCGGCCCGATGCGCTAACGTTGGACCATGCACGTACTGGCCGGCGATGTGGGAGGCACCAACGCGCGACTGGCGATCGTCGAAATCGGCGACGGAACCGCGCGCATCCGCGAAGAGCGCGACTATCCGAGCGCGAACTACCATGGACTCTCGGCCATCGCGGCCCGGTTCCTCGACGAAACCGGCGCCCGGCCGGAGCGAGGGTGCGTGGCGATTGCCGGTCCGGTGATCGACGGGCGGGTGCAGACCACGAATCTTCCGTGGACCATCGAGGCCGCGGACGTGGCGAAGACCATCGGCGTCGACCGGTTCCATCTCATCAACGATTTCTTCGCCGTCGGGGCGGGGCTCGATCTGCTGCGCCCCGACGACCTCGTCACGTTGCAGGCGGGTGAGCCGGCCGAGCGGGGGCCCGTGGCCTACCTCGGCGCCGGCACGGGGCTTGGCGTGGGGTTTCGCCTTTGGGACGGCACGGGATATCGCGTGTACGCGTCGGAGGGCGGGCACGTGGATTTCGCGCCGCGCGGCGACGTGCAGATCGAGCTGCTCCGCTATCTGCAGCGCAAGTACGGGCGGTCCTCCAACGAGCGCATCCTCTCGGGGAACGGCCTCGTTGATCTCTATGGGTTCTGCGCGGAGTCGGGGATCGCGGCCGAGCAGGCCGCGGTGGCGCGCGAGATGCGCGCCGAGGATCCGGCGGCGGTGGTCACCGCGCACGCGCTTGCGGGCGACGACGCGCTGTGCGAGCGCGCGCTCGACTTGTTCGTGTCCGTGCTCGGCGCCGTGACCGGGAACCTGGCGCTCATCGCCGTGGCCACCGGGGGGGTGTACCTCGCCGGTGGCATCGCGCCGCGCATCGTGGAGCGCCTGCGCGGCGACGTGTTTCGGTCGGCGCTGCACGACCAGGGGCGCCTGTCGCCGATGGTGGCGAAGGCACCCGTGCACGTGGTGATGAACACCAAGGTAGGCCTGCTCGGCGCCGCGGGGTACGCGGCGCGGCACTAATCGGCGCTGGCGAAGCTCCCGCGGCCCGGACCGCGCGCCCGCCGCTGCGGGCAGACCCGGGCGGCCCCCGGAGGGCCGGGGAAGCGCGCGGCGCCGGGCCGGCGGGCCCCCATTGCGAAGTTGTTTAGACGGCAACGGTTACCCATTGGCATGCGTATTGCTTCCAGAAGGCACCGCACCGCGCCTCGGGCGCGGTGTATCACTCAAGACGAACGCATTCCTCCATGAAACGCATTCTCATTGCCGTCATCGTGATTGCGGCCGTCGGCGCCGGCACGTTCTACTTCAAGCGCCAGGCGTCGGCCGACCCGACCACGTATCTCTACGTCCCCGTCACGCGCGGCGACATCGAGTCGACGGTGAGCGCCACGGGCAACCTGAGTGCCGTGGACTCGGTGCAGGTGGGCACGCAGGTATCGGGGCGGATCGACGCCCTGTTCGCCGACTTCAACGCGCACGTGCACAAGGGCGAGCTGCTGGCCCGCATCGACACGACGCTCCTGCGTCTTTCGCTCGACCGCGCGGTGGCCAACGAGGCCCAGGGGCGCGCCGATCTCAAGCAGAAGCAGTTCGCGCTCGACCAGACCAAGCGCCTGCTGGCGACGAATGCCGCCACACAGACCGACTACGAGACGGCGATGGCCGGCTATGCCATGTCGCAGGCCAACCTCAAGTCCGACTCCGTGGCGCTGGCCGAGGCGCGGCAGAACATGGCGTACGCCTACGTCTACTCGCCCATCGACGGCATCGTGATCAAGCGCAGCGTCGACGTCGGGCAGACCGTCGCCGCCAGCTTCTCGGCGCCTGAACTGTACCTCATTGCCGGCGACCTCACGCATATGCAGATCGTGGCGTCGGTGGACGAGTCTGACATCGGGGAGATCCACGACGGGCAGGACGTGGACTTCACTGTCGAGGCGTATCCGAACCGGGTATACCACGGCAAGGTCCGGCAGGTGCGTTTGCAGTCCACCACCGTGGACAACGTGGTGAACTATCCCGTGGTGGTGTCGGTGGACAACCCCGACGGCACGCTGCTGCCGGGAATGACGGCCACGGTGAACTTCCGGGTGGCCGACGCGAAGAACG
>JAGWRB010000244.1 GCA_028876725.1 Gemmatimonadota bacterium | reverse complement strand
GTGATGCGATGACCTCGCTCGTCGTCCAGACCAGCTTCCTCGGCGACATGGTGCTCACCACCCCGCTCATCGCCGAGCTGGCCGCGCGCGGACCGGTGGATGTCGTCGCCACGCCGGCGTCGGCGGCCCTGCTGGCCAATCACCCGGCGGTGCGCCGGGTGATCGTGTACGACAAGCGGCGCACGGCCCGCGGCATCGCCGGCTTCCGGCGCGTCACCGGCGCGATGCGCGAGAGCGGCGCCGAGTCGGTGTATCTGGCGCAAGGCTCGCTGCGCAGCGCCGCGCTGGCATTCGCCGCGGGGATCCCGTCGCGCGTGGGATTCAGCACCTCCGCGGGCCGCGCGCTCTACACACGGCGGGTGCCCTACCGCCACGACCTGCACCACGCGGCACGCCTCTGGCAGCTCGCCGTTCCCGACCGCGAGCCGGACGCCGGGCAGATTCGCCCCCGCCTCTATCCGGGCGCCGCGGAACGTTCGGCGGTGGAGGCGCTCCTGGGCGGCGCCGCCGACGCCCGTCCGCTGCTCGCGCTCGCCCCCGGCAGCGTGTGGGCCACCAAGCGGTGGCCCTACTACGCCGAGCTGGCCCGGGCGCTCGCGCCGCTCGCCCGCATCTTGGTGGTGGGCAGCGCGGAGGACCGGGCGCTGGCGTCGGAGATCGTCGGGGCCGCCGGACTCGGCGCGGTGGACGCCACCGGCGCGCTGTCGCTGCTCGGATCGGCCGAACTCATTGGCCGCTGTCGCGTCCTCGTGACCAACGATTCGGCGCCGCAACACCTGGCGTCGGCAATGGGGACGAGGACGGTCACGATTTTCGGACCCACGGTGCCCGAGTTCGGGTTCGGCCCGCTGGCGCCGCACTCTATTGTTGTGGGGCACACGGGCCTGACGTGCCGGCCGTGCGACAAGCACGGGCCGCCCACCTGCCCCCTGAAGCACTGGAAGTGCATGCGCGAACTCATGCCTGATGACGTGGCCGAGCGCGTGCGTCATCTTCTGTAGACTCGAAATTCCGCCGCGACTTCCATCCGCACTTATGCCCGCGATCTCTCCGCAGTCGTACATCGTCGGTGTCGACCTGGGCGGCACCAACATCGTGACCGGCGCCATGACGGCCGACGGCTCCCGCACGCACGGCGTGCGCTCGGCGCCCACCGAGGTGAATTCGGGCGCCGAGCAGGTGGTGGACCGCATCGCCGCGCAGATCGAGGCGACGATCGCCGACACGATGCGCGAGGCGGGCGTGTCGCGCGCCGCGTTCGCCGGCGTCGGCATCGGCGCGCCCGGCCCGCTGGACCGCGAGCGCGGGCTGGTGGTGGTGGCGCCCAACCTGGGCTGGCGCGACTTCCCGCTGCGCGATCTGATTTCCGAAAAGGTGGGGCTGCCGGCGACACTGGACAACGACGCCAACTGCGCCACGGTGGGCGAATGGTGGCAGGGTGCGGCGCGCGGCGGACGGCACGTGGTGGGGCTCACCATCGGCACGGGCATCGGCGGCGGGCTGATCGTGGACGGCCGCCTGTTTCACGGCGCGTCGGACGTCGCCGGCGAGATCGGCCACACGACCATCGAGCTGAACGGACGCCTGTGCAAGTGCGGGAATTACGGCTGCCTCGAAGCGTACGCGTCGGGCCCCGCCATCGCCACGCGCGCGCGCGAGGTGCTGGTGCGCGAGGGCACGGAGTCGCTGATGCCGGGACTGGTGCACGGCGATCTGGAGCAGCTCACGGCCGCGACGGTGTACGACGCGGCCCGCCAGGGGGACGCCGTGGCCAATGAGATCGTGCGCGAAACGGGACGCTACCTCGGCGCCGGCGTGGCGAACCTGCTCAACATCTTCAACCCCGACGTGGTGGTGGTTGCGGGCGGCGTGACGGCGGCCGGGGAACGGTTGTTCGGCCCGCTAGGGGCGGAGGTCCGGCGCCGCGCATTCGCGCCGGCGGTGGCGGCGGCGCGGATCGTGCCGGGCGAATTGCCGGGAACGGCGGGAGTGGTGGGAGCCGTGAAGACATACCTCACCGAAAAACTGCGGGACTGAGAAACAGCGCAGGGCCGGGAGCGCGCAACGGCGATACGGCGCACGGCCGAAACCACGCACGGCCGAAACGACGCAGAGCCGAAACGACGCAGGACCGAAACGACGCAACGACGAAACGGCGAACGGATATGGAAGGGGCTGAAACGGCGAATCAGGGAATCCAGCGTGGGCCGCTGCCGACGGCGGGCTCCGACGTGGCGCGGTTCCGCAGGTTTGCGCGGTCCACTCGCGGTTTCTCCGTTCTTGTTCGCGGTTTCGCGGGCCGCAGGCCTGACTCCGATTCCCCGCCGGTTCGTCGTTGCGTGGGTTGGGTCCTGCGTAGGTTCGGTCCTGCGTGGCTTCGGGACTGCGTGGGTTCGGCCGTGCGCCGGTTCGCGGTTCGCGCTGTATGAAAATTGGTATTCTCGGCCCCTTTGTCTGGGACGTCATTTATGGCCGCGATGTCCGTCCCGCCCCGATCGAGGAATGGGGCGGCGTGACGTACAGCCTGAGCGGCCTCGACGCGGCCCTGCCCGACGACTGGGAAATCGTGCCGCTGATCAAGGTGGGCGCCGACCTCGCGTCGCGCGCGCGCGAGTTCCTGGCCACCCTGCGCCACATCGCCCGCGACGCCGCCCTGGTCGAAGTGCCGTATCCCAACAACCGCGTCGAGATTCGCTACGTGAGCGACACGCGCCGCACCGAGCGCCTGTCGGGGGGCGTGCCGCCGTGGACCTGGGTGGGGCTCCAGCCCCTCCTGCGCGGGCTCGACGCACTGTACATCAACCTCCTCTCGGGCTGGGAAATCGATCTCGAGACGGCGCAGCTCATCCGCCAGCACTTTCGCGGGCCCATCTATTGTGATCTGCACTCGCTGGTGCTGGCCATTCAGCCCGACGGGCTTCGGACGCCGCGTCCCCTGCCCAACGTGCGCGAGTGGTGCGCCTGCTTCGATATCGTGCAGGTCAACGAAGACGAGATGGCGCTCATGGCGCCCGATCCCATGGCCCTCGCCGCCACCGCGCTCGACGCCGGCGCGCGGTGCCTGGTGGTCACCCTCGGCGCGCGCGGTGCCGTGTACTTCGCGGCCGCCGACTTCGACCGCCTGGCGGACCTGCGCAAGCCCCGTCCGCTGGGCGCGGCGGGCGGTCCGATTCGCACCGCCCTGATCCCCCCGCCCGTGTCAAGTCCTGCCGGGGGCGATCCGACCGGCTGCGGCGACGTGTGGGGCGCGACCTATTTCTCTCGGCTGCTCGCCGGTGATAAGTTGGGTGACGCGATCGTTGCCGCGCACCGCGCCGCCGGCCGCAATCTGGAGCACCGCGGAGCCACCGGGCTCGCGCGCTACCTTCGAGGGGAACTCAGCGTCACGTGACCACCGTCATCAACGTCCCGCCGTCGCTCGACGATCAGAGCTTCGAGCAGGTGCTCGAGCAGCTCACCGCCGTGCCCGCGGACGAGAAGCTGCTCGTCGATGCCCGCCACTGCCGCTGGGCGTCGCCGTACGGGCTGACGGCGCTGCTCACCCTGGCGCAGACGCGGGCCGAGCGTCCCTCGCTGGCCGTGCCCGAGGGCGAGGACACCGTGGGGTACTGGGCGCGCACCGACTTCTTCCGGCACGCCGACGAGCTGTACGAGCTCCACGGGTCCGTGCCCAAGCGCACCGGCGGCGACTCGCGCGTGCTCCCGGAGGTCACGCCCGTAGCCCGCAGCGAGGACGTGCACGAGGTCGTGGAGCGGATCCAGCAGAAGGCCCAGCAAATTCTGGCCACCGAGTTGAACCTCGACGCCAAGGCCACCGTGGGCTTCGCGATGACGCTCTCGGAGATCTGCCAGAACATCGTCGAGCACGCCGGGCGCGGCGGGTGGGTGGCCGTGCAGGCCTACACCTGGAAGAAGCGCCTCGGGCGGCGGGTGGTGCAGATCGCGGTGTGTGATGCCGGGATCGGCTTCCGCAATTCGCTGGAAGGCGCCCCTGGGCGCGTGCGCGATGACCGCTGGGACGACGGCGCGGCGCTGGAGGCCGCGGTGATCCGTGGCGTGAGCCGGTTCCGCGATCCCGGCCGCGGGCAGGGCCTCTCGGGCGTGCGCCGCTACTGCGGCCGCTGGGAGGGCAAGCTCTCCATTCGCAGCGGCACGGCGCGCATTGCGCTCGTCCCCAAGTGGGACGAAGATGTTCCCCTCGAAGAAGATCTCTCCCCATTTCCCGGCGCTCAGGTGCAGGTGACGATTCCCGAGCGCGCGGCGGCGAAAGAATGAACCACATCGATCTTGGCTCCGTTCTCCGGCAAACCGTGTCGGCGAACCTGTACTCCAACCTCGTCACGCGCCCCACCGGCGCGGCGGTTCGCAACCAGATTGAGGCGCTCATGCGCGAGGCGCACGAGCGCACCCTCACGGTGCTCGACTTCTCGCACGTGTCGATGATGGACTTTTCGTGCGCCGACGAGGTGATCGCCAAGCTGCTGCTGCGCTACTGCGCCGAGAATCCCCCGCACGAGGCGTATTTT
>JAGWRB010000243.1 GCA_028876725.1 Gemmatimonadota bacterium | reverse complement strand
CACCGGCGTGCCGGCCGGCGACGGGCGTGACGTGCGGCGGGGCGCGGCCGCCTCCACGCGCGCGCGCCGACCGCCGGCGTCCCCGTCGTCCGCCCCCGACTCGCCGTCCACCGACGCCCCGGATGCGCGAAGCGCCTCCAGCTCCTCCGCCGTGGGCTCGTAGCGCGGCAGGTACACCGAGAAGGTGGTGCCCTTCTCGGAGGTGCTCGTGGGCCAGACATACCCGCCGCTCTGCTTCACGATGCCGAACACGGTCGCCAGCCCGAGTCCGGTGCCCGCTTCCTTGGTCGTGAAAAACGGATCGAAGGCGCGGTTCAGCGTGAGGGGATCCATGCCCGTGCCCGTGTCGATCACGTCGAATCGGACGTACGCGCCCGGCTTGGGCGTGACGCCCCACTTCCTGAACTCCTCGTCGAGCGACACGCGCGACGTGCGGATCGTGATCGTGCCGCGCTCGACGATCGCGTCGCGCGCGTTCATGACCAGATTGAGCACCACCTGCTCGAGCTGCACCGGATCGACCATCACCGTGCCGGCGTCCTCGCCCAACTCGAGCACGAGCTCGATGTTGCTGGCCGCGAGCACCCGCAGCATCGAATGCATGTGCCGCAGCCGCGCGTTGAGATCCACGATCTCGGGGCGCAGCAGCTGCCGCCGGCTGAACGCCAGGAGTTGGCCGGTGAGGCCGGCGGCCCGCTCGGCGGCCTTCACGATTTCGCCCACGCACTCTTCCGCGGCGGGATTGTCTCCCACGGCTTCGAGCAGCAGCGATGAAAAGCCCTTGATGGCCGTGAGCAGGTTGTTGAAATCGTGCGCCACGCCGCCCGCCAGCAGCCCCACGGCCTCCATCTTCTGCGCGTTGCGCATCCGGATCTCGACCTGTCGGCGCTCGGTGACATCGACGAACATCTTCATGATGCCCACCACGTCGCCGTCGCGGTCGCGGATGGCGGCGGTGTGGAGCAGCACGTTCACGCGCGAGCCGTCGCGGCGCAGCCGGATGACTTCCACTCCGCGCACCGGATGTCCCTCGGCCGTGTGGCGCAGATGTTCGAACATCCTCGGAATGCCGTCGGGCGGGACGTGCGGCCCCGGCCCCGCCAGCACGTCGGCCTCCTTCCAGCCGAACAGGCGTTCCGCCTCGGCGTTCCACATCTGCACGCGCCCGTCGAGATCGACCACCGTAATGGCGATCGGCGACTGCCTGAGCAGCTCGCGATACGGCTCCAGCGCCGGCGGCAACGCCGGCCCGGCACGATGGGAGGATCCGCGATCAGTCATCCGGGAGTACGTGGGGCGTCGAGGGTCGGGAGCCCGGCGGGCGCTTGCCGCGCCGCCCGGGCGTCCATTAATATGCTGAGAACAACGGTTCGTGGCGATTTCCGGCAAATTGCGGCCACGTTAAACAATCGCTAAAGCGCCTGGCCCGGCGCTTCCAGCTCCGGGCCCGTTTCGTTTTTCCGGTATGCCGCTCATGACCGACTCCGCCCCGTCCAGCCCGTACCTCGCCGCGCTCCGCGAGCGCGTCCTCGTCTTCGACGGGGCCATGGGCACGAATATTCAGCGCTACCATCTGTCGGCGGAAGACTTCGGCGGCCCGTCGCTCGAAGGGTGCAACGACCACCTGGTGCTCACCCGCCCCGACGTGATCCGGGAAATTCACGAATCGTTCCTCGCCGTCGGGTGCGACGTCGTCGAAACCTGCACCTTCCAGTCGACGCCGCACCGCCTGCACGAATGGGGCCTCGGCGCCCGCGCGCACGATCTGAATGTGGCCGCCGCCCGGCTCGCGCGCCAGGCGGCCGACCGCTACGCCACCCCCGAGCAACCCCGGTTCGTGGCCGGGTCCATCGGCCCCACCGGCATGCTCCCCTCGAGCAGCGACCCGGTGCTCTCCCGCATCACCTTCGCCCAGCTCGCCGACACCTACTACGCCCAAGCCAGGGCGCTCGTCGAAGGCGGAGTCGACCTGCTGCTCGTAGAGACCGCGCAGGACATCCTCGAGGTCAAGGCCGCCATCGCCGGCTTCGAGCGGCTGTTCGCCGAGCTCGGGCGCCGCGTGCCCGTGCAGGCCCAGGTCACGCTCGACGTGAGCGGCCGCATGCTGCTCGGCACCGACGTCGCCAGCGCCCTCACGACGCTTGAAGCGCTGGGCGTGGATCTCATCGGGCTCAATTGCTCCACGGGACCCGAACACATGCGCGAGCCCATCCGCTATCTCACGGAAAACGCCTCGCGCCCGGTGTCGTGCATCCCCAACGCCGGCCTGCCCCTCAACACGGGCACCGGCGATGCCGTCTACCCACTCGAGCCGGAGCCGATGGCCGAGATGCTCGCCGAGTTCGTATCGGCCCTCGGCGTACGCGTGGTGGGCGGCTGCTGCGGCACCACGCCGGCGCACCTCGAGGCCATCGTGCGCCGCGTGCACGCGCAGCCCGCGGCCCAGCGCCCCTGGGAACCCCGGCCGGCCGCGCACGTGCCCCGCGTCTCGTCGGCCATGCGCGCCACCACGCTCGAACAGCAGCCGCCCCCGCTCCTCATCGGCGAACGCGTCAACGCCCAGGGCTCGCGCAAGGTCAAGCGTCTGCTTCTCGCCGAGGACTACGAAGGCATCGTGGAGGTGGCCCGCGAGCAGCAGGAAGCGGGCGCCCACGTGCTCGACGTCTGCGTCGCCGTCACCGAACGCAGCGACGAGGCCGAGCAGATGGCCGCGCTGGTCAAGCTGCTCTCGATGAGCGTCGAACTGCCGCTGATGATCGACTCCACCGAACCCGCGGTCATCGAGGCGGCGCTCGAGCACGTCCCCGGGCGCGCGATGATCAACTCCATCAACATGGAGAACGGCCGCGCGCGCATCGAAGCGGTGGTGCCGATCGCCAAGCGGCATGGCGCGGCCCTCGTCGCGCTCACGATCGACGAGCAGGGCATGGCCAAGACGCGCGAGCGCAAACTCGAGGTCGCGCGCAAGATCTACGACATCGTGGTCGGCGAATACGGACTCGCCGCCGAAGACCTGATCTACGACGCGCTCACCTTCACCCTCGCCACGGGCGACGCCGAGTGGGTCGATTCGGCGCGCGAAACCATCGAGGGCATCCGCCTCATCAAACGCGAGCTGCCCGGCGTGTTCACCTCGCTCGGCGTATCGAACGTGAGCTTCGGGCTCGCGCCCGACGCGCGCGCGGTGCTGAACTCGGTGTTCCTCCACCATTGCGTGGAGGCCGGACTCGACATGGCGATCGTGAATCCGGCCCACATCGTGCCGTACGCCGAGATCTCCGAGTCCGAGCGCGCGCTCGCCGACGACCTCGTCTTCAATCGCCGCCCCGACGCGCTGCAGCGATACATCGACCGCTTCTCCGCCCGCGGAGAACCCGGCGACCGCCAGCCGCAGGCGGCCGACGATCCGACCGCCACGATGCCGCCGGACGAGAAAGCCCACTGGATGATCGTCCACCGCAAGAAGGACGGCATCGAAGCAGTGCTCGACGCCGCGGGCGTGCGCGAGCATCCGGTGCGGGTGCTGAACGACGTGCTGCTCCCCGCCATGAAGGAGGTGGGCGACAAGTTCGGTGCCGGCGACCTGATCCTCCCCTTCGTCCTGCAGTCGGCCGAGGTTATGAAGAAGGCGGTGCGCCACCTGGAGCAGTTCCTGGAGAAGGCCGAGGGCTACACGAAGGGGCGCGTGGTGCTCGCCACGGTGTACGGCGACGTGCACGACATCGGCAAGTCACTGGTCAACACCATCCTCTCGAACAACGGGTACACGGTGTACGACCTGGGCAAGCAGGTGCCCGTGAATACGATTCTCGAGAAGGCGCAGGAGGTGAACGCCGACGCCATCGGCCTCTCCGCGCTCCTCGTATCGACGTCGAAGCAGATGCCGCTGTGCGTGCAGGAGCTCGACAAGCGCGGCCTCTCGATCCCCGTGCTCATCGGCGGTGCGGCGATCAACCGCCGCTTTGGCCGGCGCGCGCTCTTCGTCGAAGGCGAACGCGCGTACGAAGCGGGTGTGTTCTACTGCAAGGACGCGTTCGAGGGGCTGGAAACGATGGACGCCCTGCAGGACGCCGAGCGCCGCCCGGCCGTGGTGACCCGCCTCCTCGACGACGCACGCCAGGACGTCTTTTTGCGCACCGCCGTCGGCAAGGACGCGCGCGCCGGCACCGACGACGAAGTCCGGAGCGGCGTCCGCGCCGACCACCCGGTGCCCACGCCCCCCTTCTACGGCACGCGCACGCTCCGCGACATCCCGCTCGACGAGGTGCTCGATCTGCTGGACCTCGACGAACTGTACCGCCTCCAGTGGGGCGCCCGCGGATCGGGCGAGGCGTTCGACCGCACGGTGCGCGAGGAGTTCGAGCCCACGCTCCGCCGGCTGCGCGAGCGCGTCACGCGCGAAGCGCTGCTCGTGCCGCGCGCGGTGTACGGCTACTTCCCCGTGCAGGCGCGCGGCAACGCCATCGTGGTGTACGATCCCGACGCGTACGCGCGCGACGGCACGGCCGCGGAGATCGCGCGCTTCACCTTCCCGCGGCAGGAAGGGCGCGAGCGCCTGTGCCTGGCCGATTACTTCCGCGCCGTCGACTCCGGCGAGATGGACGTGGCCGCGCTCCAGGTGGTGACGGTGGGCGACGCCGCCTCGCGCGAATTCGACCGCCTCCAGCAGATGGGAGAATACACGGAGGCGTATTACCTGCACGGCCTGGCCGTGGAAGCGGCCGAGGCCACCGCCGAGTGGCTGCATCGCCACACGCGTCACGAGCTCGGCGTTCCCGGCGGGCGAGGCAAGCGCTATTCGTGGGGCTACGGCGCGTGCCCGGAGCTCGAGGACCACGCGGTGGTCTTCCGCCTCCTCCCGGCCGAGCGCGAACTGGGCATGACGCTCACGTCGGCCTATCAGCTCGTGCCCGAGCAGAGCACCGCGGCGATCATCGTGCACCACCCCGACGCCAAGTACTACGCCGTGCGCGGCGGCGGGGAGTCCGCATGAGCACGCCGCACTCGCTCTCCCACTTCCTCGATCCGTCGCGCATCGTCGTGTTCGACGGCGCGATGGGCACCATGCTCTATGCGCGGGGCGTGTTCATCAATCAGTGCTACGACGAGCTCAACGTGCGCGCCCCCGAGATGGTGCGCGCCGTGCACCAGGAGTACGTGCGCGCCGGCGCCGAAGTGCTGGAGACCAACAGCTTCGGCGCCAACCGGCTGAAGCTGGCGCAGTACGGCCTCGAAGCGCAGGTGCACGAGCTCAACGCCGCCGCGGCGCGCATCGCGCGTGAGGTGGCCGGCGACCAGGACGTGCTCGTGGCCGGCGCCGTCGGCCCGCTGGGCGTGCGACTCGAACCCTTCGGCCCCACCGGTATCGACGACGCGCGCGCCATCTTTCGCGAGCAGATGGCGGCCCTCCGCGACGGCGGCGCCGAACTCTTCATCCTCGAGACATTCGCCGACCTCCACGAAATCGAGCAGGCCATCCGCGCCGCGCGCGAAGTCGATCCCACGGTGCCGGTCGTGGCGCAGATGACGATCGGTGTCGACGGCCTCTCGCCCTTCGGGGCCACCCCCGAAGACATCGCCCGCTCGCTCGACGCGTGGGGCGCCGACGTGATCGGCCTCAACTGCTCGGTGGGACCGCAGACGATCCTCGAAGCCATCGAGCGCATGGCCCCCGTCACGAGCCGCAAACTCAGCGCGCAGCCGAACGCCGGCATGCCGCGCCAGGTGAGCGGCCGCAGCATGTACATGGCCAGCCCCGAATACATGGCCACCTATGCCCGCCACCTCGTGCAGGCCGGCGCCAAGATCGTGGGCGGCTGCTGCGGCACCACGCCCGAGCACATTCGCGCCATCGCCGAGGGGGTGCGCCCGCTCGCCCCCCGCCTCGCCGGCGCCCGCGCCCACGCCGAGGCGCGCCCCGCGACCCCCGTCCGGAGCGAGGCCCGCCTCCCCGACGTCGTACCGCTCGCCGAGCGGTCGGCGTGGGGCGCGCGACTCGCCGCCCGCGAGTTCGTGACCTCGGTGGAAATCGTGCCGCCCCGCGGCGTCGACGCCACGCGCATGCTCGCCGACGTGCGGCGCCTCAAGGACGCCGGCGTGCACGCCGTCAACGTGCCCGACGGCCCGCGCGCGCAGAGCCGCATGGGCGCGCTCCTCACGAGCGTGCTCATCCAGCAGCAGGTGGGCATCGAAACGGTCACCCACTACGCGTGCCGCGACCGCAACCTGCTCGGCATGCTCTCCGACCTGCTCGGCGCCGCCGCCATCGGACTTCGCAATTTACTCATCATTACCGGCGACCCGCCCAAGATGGGCCCGTACCCGGACGCCACGGCGGTGTTCGACATCGACTCCATCGGCCTCGCCAACCTCGTGCACAACCTGAACCGTGGGCTCGATCCGGGCGGCAACCAGATCGGCGAAGCCACGCGGTTCGTCATCGGCGTGGGCGTGAATCCGGCCGCCGTCGATCCGGAGCACGAGGTCAAGCGGTTCGAATGGAAAGTCGACGCCGGCGCCGAGTTCGCCATTACGCAACCGGTATTCGACGCCGCGCAACTCGAACGATTCCTGGCGCGCATCGCGCACGTGCGCATTCCCGTGGTAGCCGGGATCTGGCCCCTCGTGTCGGCGCGAAACGCCGAGTTCCTGGCCAACGAGGTGCCCGGCGTCACCGTTCCCGACGACATCCTGGCGCGCATGCGGCGGGCCAACGAGCGGTCGCGCGACCACGCGGTGGCCGAGGGCATCGCCATTGCCCGTGAGATGCTGGAGCGCGTGCGCCCACTGGTCCAGGGCGCGCAGGTCTCGGCACCCTTCGGCAAGGTGGAGCTGGCCCTGGACGTCCTGGGCTAGCCCCGGGGTCACGCCGGGTCGCCCCCCGGAAGTCTTGCCCCGGCAAGGATATCCACCCTCTAATTCTCCGCGCAGCCGGTCTCCGAGACCGCCGTCATATTTCCGTCAAGTCCCCTCGGGGTTGCCGGAATCTCGTTGGGGCGTCATTACTTATGCAGGGAAGCCTGCTCTCGATCGCGCAGCGACGCCGTTGCGCGACGTTTTTAACGTTGCCCGGCTCGTTCCCCCAACGCGCGCCGTGCGGGTCATCATCGGCGTCGAACTCCGCGCGCATGGACTTCCGAACCTCCAACCCAACCAGCGATCCATCTGGCGGCCTCGGCGATCCCGGGGCGCGCATTCTCGTGGATGGCGACAAGGTGGAGTGGGAGGTCTACGACGAGAGCCAGTGGGACTATCGCATGGCGCTCGACTGGGACGTGCTGCCGCAGACCGAGAATCCCGGACTGATTTTCTCGTCTCGCATCGACCGGCGCCGCGTCTGGCCCGCGCCCGCCAACTGGCGCGGGATGTCCGACGACCAGCTCCTGGCGCTCTGCCTCAACGCGCGATCGATGTTCTGAGCGGGAACGAACAACAGCGCAGCCGCCGCGGGGGCCCTGAGGGCCCCCGCTTTTTTGTCGGGGCGTCTGACCCTCCCATTCGCTCAGGATATATTCCCCTCGGACCTTCACTACCGAGCACCGATGACGACCGACGCCGCTGCTTCCCGCCCGCCGCTCACCCTCCTCTCCGACGACGAAGTGATGTTCCGCGACGCCGTCGCGGCGATGGCCGAGGGAACGGTCCGCCCGCGCGTGCAGGACATGGAACGCGCCGGCAAGATCGACCCCGAGCTCACGCGCGCGTTCGCCGAGATGGGGCTCATGGGCATCGAGGTGGCCGAGGAGTACGGTGGCGCCGGCGGATCGCTCACCATGGTCACCCTCGCCGTAGAGGAGATCAGCAAGATCGACGCCTCGGCGGCCATCCAGGTGGACGTCCAGAACACGCTGGTCAACTACCCGATCCGCACGTACGGCAGCGACTACATCAAGTCCACCTACCTTCCGCGCCTCACCGGCGGCACGGTGGGCGCGTACGCCCTTTCCGAGCCGGGCTCCGGCTCCGACGCGTTCGGCATGGCCACGCGCGCGGTGCAGAAGGACGGCAAGTGGGTGCTCACCGGACGGAAGATGTGGATCACCAACGGCGCCGAGGCGCAGATCTACGTGGTGTTCGCCAACGCGAACCCGAGCGCCGGCTACAAGGGCATCACGGCGTTCGTGGTGGAGCGCGGCTTCGCCGGATTCAGCGTCGGGAAGAAGGAAGACAAGATGGGCATCCGCGCGTCGAGCACCACGGAGCTCATTCTCGAAGGCGTGGAAGTGCCGGCCGAGAACGTGCTGGGCCCGGTAGGCCAGGGGTACAAAGTGGCCATCGAGACGCTGAACGAGGGGCGGATCGGCATCGGCGCGCAGATGATCGGCGTCGCCGGAGGCGCACTGGCCGCGGCCACGGCGTATGTGAAGGAGCGGCAGCAGTTCGGCCGCCCCATCGCCGACTTCCAGGGCATCCAGTTCCAGCTTGCGCAGGCGCGCACCGAGCTCGAGGCGGCGCGGCTGATGGTGTACAACGCCGCGCGGCTCAAGGACGCCGGCCACGACATCGCCATGGAGGGCGCGATGGCCAAGCTCTACGCCTCGCAGGTGGCCGAGCGCGTGACCTCGATTTCGCTCGAGCTGTTCGGCGGATACGGATACACGAAGGACTTCCCGGCGGAGAAGTTCTACCGCGACGCCAAGATCGGCGCGATCTACGAGGGAACGTCCAACATGCAGCTCCAGACGATCGCCAAGCAGATGCTGCGGTAGCTACGGTGCGGCGCCGGCGCGCACGGGCCGCGCGGCGAGCGCGGCCTGAATTCGCGACCGCAGTTCCTCGACCGTGAACGGCTTCTCGATCCAGCCCACGGCATCGCACGGCTCGCGGCGGGCAATCTCGTCTTCCGTATAGCCCGACATGAAGAGCACCACCGGATCGAGGCCCATGCCGCGCATGGTGTCCACCATCTCTCGCCCGCCCATCTTCGGCATCACGAGGTCGGTGAGCACGAGGTCGAATTCGCGCCCGCGCGCGCGCAGGATCTCGAGCCCCGCCGCGCCGGAGTCGGCCCACACGACCGTGTGACCCTCGCGCTCGAGCACGCGCCGCGCCACGGCGCGCACGCCTTCTTCGTCTTCAACCAGCAGAATCGTGCCGGTCGTCTTGGCGGGCGCCAGGCGCGCGGCGTCGAAGGTCGCCGGGTCGGCATCGCGCCGCAGTTCGGGCAGGTAGACTTCGAACATCGTCCCGCGGCCTTCCGCGGAATCGAGCGTCAGGAACCCCTGCGACTGACGCACGATGCCGTACACCGTGGCCAGCCCGAGCCCCGTGCCCTTGCCCTTCGGCTTCGTGGTGAAGAACGGCTCGAACGCGCGCTCCCGGACCTCCGCCGACATCCCCTGCCCCGTGTCCTGCACGGTGAGCACCACGTAATGGCCGGGCACGACGTCCACGCCGCGCGCCCGCGCGAACGCCTCGGTGACCGGCGCACGGCGCAGACCGATCGTGAGCGCGCCGCCGTGCGGCATGGCGTCGCGGGCGTTGACCACGAGGTTCATCACCACCTGCTCCACCTGGCCCGGATCGGCCATCACGCCGAGCGGGGTCTCGGCCGATTCGACCCGCAGCGCGATGTCCTCGCCGATCAGGCGGCGCAGCATGCCCTCCATGCCCCGCACCGTCTCGTCGAGGCGCATCGCCCTCGGCTGCAGCACCTGATGGCGGCTGAAGGCCAGCAGCTGGCGCGTGAGCGATGCCGCGCGCCGCGCGGCCTGATGAATCTCCTGCACGTCGCTGCGCGCCGGATCGCCCGGAATCAGCGCATCCAGCAGCATTTCCGAATAGCTCGTGATGGCCGTGAGAATGTTGTTGAAGTCGTGCGCCACCCCGCCGGCCAGACTGCCGATGGCCTCGAGCTTCTGCGTCACGCGGAGCTGCTCCTCCAGCATGCGCCGGTCGGTGAGATCCGACGACACGCACACCACGCCCACCGGACGACCGTCCGGATCGTTGATCGGCGAGCAGTCCACGCGCGCGACGAAGCGCGATCCGTCGCGCCGGAGGAGTTCGAGTTCGCCGCTCCAGCTCGCGCCGGCGTTGAGCGTGCGGCGGATCTCGGGATCCGAGAGCTTGGCGGCCTGCACCGGCACCGCCGCCGCCGCCGGATGCCCCAGCACTTCGTCACCCCGCCAGCCGTAGAGCGACTGGGCGAACCGGTTCCAGTAGGTGATGCGTCCGTCGAGATCGGTCGCGATCACGGCCTGCTCGACGGCGTCGAGGAGCCGGGCGCGCATCCCCAACTCGTAGCCGATGGTCGCCTGGGCGGTGATGTCGCGCGCCGTGCTGACAATGCCGCGCACGGCGGGATCGTCCAGCAGGTTCCGCCCGCGCCCCTCCAGCGTGCGCCACGAGCCGTCGGCATGGCGCAGGCGAGCGCGCAGGTCCACCGGCGCGCCCGGCGCCGCCATGAGCCGCTCGAACGCGCCGGCCATCGCCGGGAGGTCGTCGGGGTGCGTGAACGCGGCCACGTGACGCCCGACGAGTTCCGCGGGCGCCCGCCCCAGCATCGCGGCGCCGGCCGGCGTCACATACTGCACGCGCCCGTCCATGCCGACGATGGTCGTCAGTTCCGCCGAATGCTCCGTGATGGACCGGAACAGCGCCTCGCTCCGGCGCAGCCGCTCCGTGGCTTCCTGAAGCTCCGCGGCCCCCCGCCGGCGCTCCGATACGTCTTCTACGATGACGGCGATGCCCTCATCCACCGGGAACACCCGCTTCTCGAACCACCGGTCCGCCGGTCCGGCCTGCGCCTCGAACGTCGTCGGCACGCGCTCGTCCATCGCCCGGCGAAAGTACGCGGCGCGCTCCGTCTGCCCGGCCGCCGGAAACGCGTCCCAGAACGTCCGCCCGACGACCGGGCGCCGAGCCGGCGCCGCCAGGTCGCGCGCCGCGGCATTGGCGTACGCCACGCGCCACGCACGGTCCACGATGAGAAACGCATCGCGCACGCCGTCGAGGGCGCTGGCCAGCGTGCCCGCGGGCGCCTGTGAAAGTGCCGCCGCCCGCGGCGCACTCCCCAACGTGGATGATCGAGCGGGCATGCCCACCTGCCGGCGCGGATCGGAGTCGGCGGGCCACCGGCGGCGACACCCGGCGCCGGGAGCGTCCGCGTTCTCCCGCCAGCGCTCCCTAGGGTGGGCCCCGATATTCGCGTTTGCTGTCGGGCCTCCCTCGACCACCGTGTACGGATTTCCCGCACGGGCGCCGCCGGCGAACGGTAAACACTTATGTAAACAAGCGTTCAATCTCCGCCGCGTACTTCTCCGCCACCACCCGCCGCCGCACCTTCAGCGACGGCGTGAGCTCGCCGCCCTCCACGGTGAATTCCCGCGGCACGATCTCGAACCGCTTCACCGCCTGCACGCGCGCCAGCCGCGCGTTCACGGCATCTATATGCGATTGCAGATAAGCACGGAACTTCGCGCACGTCGCCGCGGCCGCCGGATCCCGCGCCGGGCTCCCCGCCTCGGCCGCGTCCTGCGGCAGCCGCTGCGGATCGAGGGTGATCAGCGCGCCCAGATACCGCCGCCGGTCGCCCACCACCACCGCCTGGCTCACCACCGGAATGCCCTTCAGCATCCCCTCGACGAGCTGCGGGGCCACGTTCTCGCCCCCTGCCGTGATGATGAGGTCCTTCTTCCGGTCGGTGATCTGCAGAAACCCGTCGGCGTCGATCTCGCCGATGTCCCCCGAATGCAGCCATCCGTCCGCGTCGAGCGCCTCCGCCGTCGCCGCCGCGTCCTTGTAATACCCCTTGAACACGTGCCGCCCGCGCATGCACACCTCGCCGTCGGCCTCCGTCTTCAGCTCGGCGCCGGGAAACACGTAACCGGCCTTGCCGGTGCGGTAGCGCGCCGGCGTGCTGATAGTGGCGGGCCCGGTGCACTCGCTCGTGCCGTACACCTCGCAGATCGGCAACCCCAGCGAGAGAAAGAACTCGAGCGTCGAGCGCGCGATCGGCGCCGCCGAAGTCACGAGCACCCGCGCGCGATCGAGTCCGAGCCGCGCGCGTACTTTGCGGAACACCAGCGCATCGGCCAGCCGGTACGCCACGGGACGCGGGCGCGCCGCCTGGTCCGCATAACCGGCGGCGAGCCCCACGCGCCGAGCCCAGGCGATGAGCCGCTTCCGCAGCGGCGAGCTCTGCGCCCCCGCCGCCTGCATGCGCTCCTGGATCTTCTCCCACACGCGCGGCACGCCGAGGAAGAAGTCGGGGCGGATCTCGCGCAGATCGTCGCCGAGCGTCTCCATGCTCTCCGCGAACCAGGTGCATCCGCCGAAGTTCACCGGCCCGAAGATCGACACGATCTGCTCGGCGATGTGGCTGAGCGGGAGATAGCTCAGGATGTTGTCGCCGGCGCGAATGCCCAGCGCGGCGATGCCCGTGCCCGCCGTCCACACGACGTTGTCGTGCGAGAGCATCACCGCCTTCGGCACGCCGGTGGTGCCCGACGTGTAGATGAGCGTGGCGACGTCGTCCGGCTGCTGCCGCGCGACGCGCTCGGCGAGCGCCGGCTCCGGCACGTCGTGTCCGCGGCGCAGGAGCTGTTCCCACGAGAGCACGCCGGGCGCCGCCGGCTCCCCGTGCATCTGCACGATGGCGCGGAGGTGCGGCAGGCCGTCTCGCACCGCGAGGAACTTGGCCAGCTGTTCGGCGTTCTCGACCACGGCAATCTGCGCTTCGCAGTGGTGCGCCACGTACTGGCACTGCTCCGCGGTGCACGTGGTGTAGATCCCGCTGGGCAGTGCGCCGGCGTGGATCGCCGCCAAATCGGCCACCAGCCATTCGGGACAGTTGTAGCCGATGATCGCGACGCCCTTGCCCGCCTCGAGGCCCAGGCCGATGAGCCCGCGCGCCGCAAGGTGCACCTGCTGCCGATACGCCCCCCAGCTGAGCGACTGCCACGCGCCGTCTTCCTTCCAGCGCAGGGCCGGAAGGTCGCGGCATGACGCGGCGGTGGCGTCGAACGCCTGGGGGATGGTGATGGGAGGGGTCACGGCGGTAGGGCAGTAGGGCGGTAGGGCGGTAGGGCGGTAGGGCGGTAGGGCGGTAGGGCGGTAGCAAATATCGGTGCGCCCGTCGGTTTGTCGAGATTCCCGATGGCGGCGTTGTTCCCGGCACCCTAGCTTTGCCAGCCGATGACCGCCGCTCCGCGGGTACCGTCTCTTGGCGATGCGCTTCCGCGAAGTGGCGGACCGGTGTCGCGCGCGTTTGGGCGCGCGCTGCTCGCCGCCCTCGGATGGCGCGTGGCGGGGAATTTGCCCGACATCCCCAAGGGCGTGATCATCGTGGCGCCGCACACCACCAACTGGGATTTCGTGGTCGGCATCGCGGCCAAGTTCGCCCTTGGCCTGCGCGCGTCGTGGCTGGGCAAGCACACGCTCTTCCGCCCGCCGTTCGGGGCCTTCATGCGCTGGCTGGGCGGCATCCCCGTCGTGCGCTCGAGCTCACACGACGTCGTCGCGCAGTCGGTGGAGCGGTTCGCGGAACGCGAGCGGCTGATGCTCGGCATTTCGCCAGAGGGCACGCGCAAGGCCGTCGAGAAGTGGCGGACGGGGTTCTACTACATCGCCCGGGGCGCCGGCGTGCCGATCATCCCGGTGGCGTTCGACTGGTCGCGCCACACGCTGGTGGTGGGACCCATCGTGATGCCGGGCGACGACATGGACGCCGATCTGCGCGCGCTTGGCGCCTTCTTTGCGCCGGCGCGCGGCCGGCGGGGAGAGCTCACCCCGCCGCCGCTCTAGCTCGCCGCGGCGCTCAGGCGCCGCGCGTGACGATCAGCTTGAGCGGGGGCTTCTCGGCGACGTGCTCGGCGTGTTCCGGCACGATCGTGTGGCGCAGGGCCTGCACGACTTCGGTGGCGAAGGTCCGGCCGGCCCCGCGGTCGATTTCCTCGAGCGCGTTCCAGGGCGCGAACGCCGGGCGCGTGTCGCTCGGCGTGAGCAGCGTCTCGTACGCGTCGGCCACGGCCAGAATCTTCACCGCCATTGGAATGCGCAGCGCGTCCACCGGCCAATCGTCGCCGATCAGCTCGTGGTACCGGCTGTAGGCCGTCACCGTGTCGAGCGCGGCGCGCATCGACGCGGCCACCGGCACCTCGCGAATCTCGCGCGGGAAGTCGGCGAACATACGAGCGACCCGCGGATCCTGCGGCCCCATCTCGTGCAGCAGGCCCGCCACTCGCAGATCCTCGATCTGGTCGTCGCGCAACGCCAGCTTGTGGCCGATGGCCATGGCGCGCTCGGCGACGCGGTAGCTGTGCCCGCGGCGATGCCGGTCGGCGGCGTCGAGATGGAACGTCAGCATTTCGAGCAGCGCGAAGTACGTGCGCTTCACGTCCTCGGCACGTTCCTTCCGCTGGTCCGACAGGGTGCCCACGGCATAGCCCGTGAGGATCAGGAACCCGCCCCACGGCGCGAAGTACATGATCGTGGGCTCGGTGAAGCCCGGCGCGCCGCCCCACCCCGTGACCGCCTGGAAGAACGTCACCAGCAGCACGGTGAGCACCGCCGCCCATACGGCGGTCGTGCGCCCCAGGAGAAACCCGGCAGCGATGATCGGCAGGTAGTAGAAGCTCAGGAACGCGAGCTTGTAATCCACCGTGAAGTTGATGAGCATCAGCGACACGACGAGCACCACCACGAGCGTCTGCTCGAAGTGGTCGTACATCGCCTGCTTGGTCCGATCCGCCAGTCCTTGCACCGTCAGCTTACTCCGAATGCGATCGGAGTCCGGTACATCCGCCAGCGTCGGTGGATTTCTTTCCAGACTCACTCTGGGGCTCCTTCTGCATCGAGAAGTGGCACCTGCGACCAAGTGTCATACCGCCGGTAGGGCGAGGCAAGACCGGAGCGTCGCCCGAGGGGTAGTAGAATCACGACACTATCGGACATCTTGTCCGATGCAGCCAGGCGTCGAGTGTCTGCCGCCCCCCGCTTAAACGTCCCGCAAAATCCGCCCGTTCGACTGGAGCGAGGCCGCTCCGCCGTGGTACTATTGGACATGCGCATCCCTGTGATTCATCGCACATCCGCGGTCACCGGCCTCCTGTTGGCCGTGGCCCTCGCGCCGCTGGGTGCCCAGCAGGCGGCCCCGTCGAAGCCGGCCACCATCAGCGGCATCGCGTACGACAGCGTGCGCAATCACCCGATGAGCGGTGCGCAGATCGCCGTGCAGGGCACGGCGCTGCTGGCGGTGGCGGGCCCCGACGGGCGGTTCCATTTCGACAGCGTGCCTCCCGGGCAGCACCGCCTGATCGCCGCCCATCCGATTCTCGACAGCATCGGGATCCAACTCGTGACGCCCCCGGTGACGGTAGCCGCAGGGCAGCAGGTCACGGTCAACATGATGACGCCGTCGCCCGGGGGGCTGGTGAAGATGCTCTGCCCGCCGGCGCGCCTCGCGCTCGGGCCATCGGCGCTGTTCGGCCGGGTGCGCGATGCGAACACCGACTCGCCCATCGGCAAGGCGCGGGTTTCCATCGTGTGGACGGCCGTGCAATTCGGCGGGCTGCAGAAGATTCCCAAGGTCCGCGAGGCGGTGACGGCGGACGACGGCACGTACCGCATCTGCGGTCTCCCCGAGACCTTCGACGGCAAGGTGCAGGTGCAGTACGCGGGCGTCACCAGCGGCGACGTGCCGATCAGCTTCAACCGCGACGCGCTGGAGCTGCGCAGTCTCAGCATCGCGGCGCCCGTGGCGCACGTGGCGGCGAGCGACACCGGCGGCAAGGCGGCCGCACCGGTCAACGTGGCGCGGCTGAGCGGACGGGTGTTGAGCGTTGCCGGCGAGCCGGTGGGGGGCGCGCGGGTCCAGCTCGAGGGCACGACGCGCGCGGTCAACAGCCGCCTCGACGGGACGTTCACGCTCGACAGCCTGCCCGCGGGCTCACAGGTCGTCGTGGCCCGGCGCATCGGCTACAACCCGGTGGAGCAGGCCGTGGAGCTCTCGCGCAACGAACCGGCCACCACCACCCTGCGCTTCGATAAGGCCGTGACGCTGCTGCCCACGGTGACCACCGAGGCGCAGCGCGAGAGCGGGCTCGACGCCGTGGGCTTCACCATGCGGCAGAAGACCGGCATGGGCTACTTCCTGGACGAGCAGACGATCGCGCGCCGGCAGGCCCCCAAGTTCACCGACATTCTTCGCACCGTGCCCGGCCTTCGCGTCACGACCTCGGGGTATGACACGTACGTCACCGACGCGCGCGACCCGGCCAGCGGCTGCGTGAATTACGTGGTGGACGGCTCGCCCTGGGTGTCGATGAGCCCGGGCGACATCGACTCGTTCCTGCTCCCCACGAACGTCGGCGCCGTCGAGGTGTACCACGGCGCCGAGACCCCGCCGCAGTTCCAGGTGCCGGGCCAGAGCGGTTGCGCGACGATCGTCATCTGGTCCAAGTGGCGGATCGACCGCAAGTCGAGCGGGAACAAGCGCTAGCCGCGCCGCTCGGCGCGGCTATAATAATTCTTTGATACGCGCGAGATCCACGTTGCCCCCGCTGGCCACGCACACCACGCGGGCGCCAGGGGCCACGGGGAGCTTCCCGGCAACCAGCGCCGCCACGCCGGCGGCGCCCGCCGGCTCGGCCAGCAGCTTGGCCGACGACAGCAGCGCGCCCATCGCGCGCGCGATCTCGGCGTCGCTCACCACCAGCACGTCGTCCACGTAGTGCTGCGCCGCCCACAGCGGCAGCTCGGTCGTCATCGGCGCCGCGAGTCCGTCGGCAATCGTCTGCGGCGGATCGATGGGCGTCACGCGGCCCGCGTCGAGACTCCGGCGCAACGCCTGCGCGCCTTCAGGCTCCACGCCGTACACGCGCACCGCCGGGTTCCGGTGCTTGACCGCCACGGCGATCCCCGACAGGAGTCCGCCGCCGCCCACCGGCACCACGACGGCCTCCACGTCGGGCGCATCCTCGAGAATCTCGAGCCCCGTCGTGCCCGCGCCCGCCACCACGCGTGGGTCGTCGAACGGATGGATGAACACGTAGCCGCGCTCATCGGCCAACTCGCGCGCCCGATCGAACATCGCCGAGCCCCACGCGTGCTGGATCACCTCGGCGCCGTACCCGCGCGTGGCGTCGAGCTTGGTCTGCGACGCGCCTTCCGGCATCACCACCGTGCACTTCGCGCCGGCGGCACGGGCCGCCCAGGCCAGCGCCTGGGCGTGGTTGCCCGCCGAGACGCCGATCACGCCGCGCGCGCGCTCGGCGTCCGAGAGTTGGCGAATGGCGTTGAGCGCGCCGCGCACCTTGAACGAGCCCGTCTTCTGGAGCAGCTCGGCTTTGAGACGTAGCGACACCCCCGCCATGGCCCCCACGCGCGACGCGGAGAGCATGGGAGTGCGGTGCACGTGTCCCGCGATCCGCTCGCGGGCGTCGACGATGTCTTGATAGGTCAGCATGGGCATGCGGGGTAGGTGCGTAGCACGCTAGCGACCCGCGCCCCGCGCGCGCAACGCCGCTTGCCCCGATCCGCCGCCGCGCGGAGATTGAGGCGACCCCGAGCCCCGCCATGTCCCGCCTCAGCAATCCCGGCTGCATGCTGCGCGCCCTGAGCGCGCTGTTCGGCACGATCTTCCTGCCCATCGGGATCTCGTTCTTCTTCGTCCTGCGGCATGCGCACTGGCGGGAGGGCGTGGGGGCGGTGCTTGCGTCGTTCGCCTTCTTCTACGTGGCCTGGCGCGCCAACGACATTCTGGGGCTGGACGACATCGGCGGCGCGACCGACGTTTCCCTGCCCACGTTCGCGCCTCCCCCGCGCGATGCGCCCGCCACGCCACCTCCAGACGAGGAGCCTCCCTCGTGACGCTCGACCGACCGCAGCTCCGCGCCATTCGCCGATGTGCCGTGTCCGCCGCGCTGGCGGCCGTTGCCGCGTGCCCGGCGGCGCTCTCCGCGCAGTGGAGCATGGCGGGCGTGCCCACGACCGCGGAATTCCGCGGGCTGAGTCTTGCCGACCGCCGAACGCTCTGGGCGAGCGGCATGCACGGAACCGTGGCGCGAAGCGTTGACGGCGGCGCCACCTGGACCGTGACCACGATTCCTGGCGCCGACTCGCTCGACCTGCGTTCGATCGTCGCGCTCGGCCCCGACGTGGCCGTCGCGGCCAGCGCGGGGCCCGCCGAGCGCGGACAGGCGCGCATCTACCGGACCGAGGACGCCGGCGCCCATTGGCGCCAGGTGTTCACCACCGACGAGCGCGGCGTGTTCCTCGACGCGCTCGCGTTCTGGGACCGCGCGCACGGCATCGCCATGAGTGATCCCGTAAACGGGCGGCTCGTGCTGCTCACTACCGACGACGGCGGGCGGAGCTGGCAGGCCGTGCCGGCAGACGCGCTTCCGCCGGCGCTCCCCAACGAGGGCGGGTTCGCGGCGAGCAACTCGTCGATCGCGTTGTGGGGAAGCGACGACGCATGGATCGGGACCGGCGGGGCCGCACGCGCCCGGGTCTATCGGTCCACGGATCGCGGGCGAAGCTGGCAGGTGAGCGACACGCCGGTGCACGCGGGGACTCCGGCCTCGGGGATCTTTGCTCTGGCATTTCGAGACGCGCGGCACGGCGTGGCCGTGGGCGGCGACTACACGCAACCGCACGCGGCCACGACGAACGTCGCCGTCACCGACGACGGCGGCGTCACCTGGCGCGCCGCGCGCGGGCCGCTGGCGCCGGCGTATCTGTCGGGCGTCGCGTTCACCGGCGGGCGCACCTACGTCGCCGTGGGGCTCGCGGGCACCGCCGTCTCCGCGGACGACGGGGAATCGTGGACCCTCGTGGACACGCTGCCGCTCGACGCCGTGCGCGCCCTCGGCGGCCTCCGGGCCGCCTCGGGGCCCCGCGGGCGGCTCGGGCGGTGGAGCGGCGGGCGCTGACGGATCGTGGAGTGCCCTACCGCTCGGGCACCGTCGTCACTCCCCCGGAGAGGATGAACGCCATGACGTGCGCGCTGTCGGCGTCGAGCCGCCGCACGCTCGCCACGGGAAACACCACGAGATTTCCGGCGAATCCGTAGGACTGCGGCACGTACACCGTGACGGCCTCGGCGACGCCGAACATTTCGAGCGACTCCTGCGTGAGGAAGCCGAACACGCTGGCGCCGCCCCCCACGGCCACGATCACCGGCTTGTCGAAGCGGCGCTGCTCGCCCACGAACGCGTTGAGCAGGTCGCGCGTGCTCGAGTAGAGCAGGCGGACGAAGGGGAGCCGGGCGAACAGCGCGTCGAGCCCCGTGCTCAGCGCGCGCGCGGCGAACGTCTGCGCGGCGAATCCGATCAGGGTCACGATGAGGATCATCGCCACGAACCCCGTGCCCGGAATCGGCAGCTGAATCCAGCTGTCGATCGAGGTGAAGATCACGTAGCAGATGTAGACCGTGATGAACACCGGCGCGGTGACGATCAAACCCTTGAAGAAATAGTTCAGCAGTCGAGACATGGCGGACCCGGGGTCAGGAGACGCGGGAGCGTGCGCGGGAAGCGGACCGCGGCGTCGCGGCGTCGCGCCGGAGGCGGCGGCCCCCGGTGGAGCATAGTGGAGCCTGGCGGCCGCCGAAAGTTCGCGCCGCGCGGCCCGTGCCCTCGACGCCGCACGCGCGGCACGACAAGTTGAGGGGTGGCCCGCGCGTCCCGATTCGTGACCCCGCGCGGGCTGGCGCGGTCGTTGTCAGTGGGCACCCCACGCGAGGTCGTCATGAAGAAGTTGATGGGAACGATCGGCACGTTCATCGGCAGTACGCTCGGCTGGTACGCCGCCGCCAAGTTCGGCTTCATGACCGCGTTCTTCGTGAGCACGATCGCCGGCGGCGTGGGCCTGTACTACGGGGTCAAGTTCGGCAACCAGCTCTTGGGCTGACCGACAGCGATCGGGACCGCTCATGCGTTGACAGGTGGGGCGCGCCGCCCTCCCCTGCACCTCGCCACCCCTTCGAACGCCGTGACCCCTCTCGATCTGTCGAGCGACGTAGCGCTCGTCGCGCTCTGCCTGCTCACCGTCAATCTGCTGCTCGGCCTGCTGCTCTCCATGCATTACAATCCGTGGAAGCACTGGCCCCACCGCCGCTTCAATTATTTCAAACTGCACAACTGGACCGGCTACGTGGCGCTGGCGCTGGCCGTCCTCCACGCCCTGCTGCTGCTCGCGGTGAAAACGCCCGTGTTCCGATTCATCGACGTGGTGTACCCGGTGGTCGGCCCCAAGCAGCCGTGGATCAACACGATTGGCGCCGCGTCGCTCTACGTCCTCGGCGTGGTGGTCGTCACGTCGTACTACCGCGTGGACATCGGCCGCGGACGATGGAAGGCGTTCCACTACCTGACGTACCTCACCGCGGCCCTGTTCTTCGTGCACGGCGTGCTCACCGACCCCACGCTCACCGACAAGCCGATCGACTACCTCGACGGCGAGAAGGTGCTCGTGGAGATCTGCGCTCTGCTCGTGCTGGGGGTCGCGCTGTACCGGTGGCGCTGGGGGATTCGCCGGAGGGGCGCCCGCCAGGCGGCGCCGGCCCCCGCGCGGGCGGCGTGACCCGGCGCACTTCCGCACGGCCGGGAAATGCAGAACATTTCCCGTATGACGCGCCCCTGGTTCTCCCTCCTGATCGCGGCCGCCGCGACGGGCTGCGGCTACCGCGGCTCGCCGTCCCAGCCGCACACGCCTGAAATCGCCAAGCTCGTGGTGACGCCGGCCAGCGACACCCTGGCCGTGGGCGCCAGCGTCCAACTCGCCGCCACGGCCTACGACGGCAACGGGAAGGTGGTGAGCGGCGTGAAGGTCACGTGGGCCTCGCAGGCGCCCGGCGTGGCCACGGTGGACGCCAACGGGCTCGTGCGCGGCGTGGCGGCCGGCAGCGCGCAGATCTCCGCCGCTTCCAGCGTGTCGAGCGCCGCCACGGTCACCGTGACGCCGCCATAGCGAGGGTCAGAGCAGCCGCTTCGCCCGCTTGCGGCGCCGGCTCTTGGACGACGGACAGTAGGCGGGGCGCGCCGGCGCGCTGCTGATCGCCACCAGCGCCCGCTCCGCGGTGTGCCGCGACAATCCCCAGCGCATCTCCGCGCGCTTTTCGCGCTGGATCCGCGCCAGGCGTTCGCGCACCGCCGGCTCCTCGTCGCCGCCGCTCGTGCGAGATTCCGGCGACGGCTCGCCCTTCGTTGGTTCGCGATTCATATTCGCTCGCAGGAAATGCGCTCTCTAGCTCTAACTCGTGGCCGGTCCATCCCGTCACGGTTTACGCCTCATCCGTCCGCCGCACCGTACCCATGACCCCTGTCGATCCCGCCGCCCCGGCCGCCCCCGCGTCGCTGTCGCTCGCCGAGCACTGGATGCCGTTCACTGCGAACCGCGCGTTCAAGCGAGCGCCGCGCCTGCTCGTCTCGGCCAAGGACATGCACTACGTGGCGGCCGACGGACGCCGGGTGCTCGACGGAACTGCGGGCCTCTGGTGCGTGAACGCGGGTCACGCCCGCGAGCCCATCGTGCGCGCGATCGCCGACCAGGCCGCCACGCTGGACTACGCCCCCGGATTTCAGATGGGGCACCCGCTCGCGTTCCAGCTCGCCCAGCGCGTCGCCGCCCTCACGCCCGACGATCTGGACCGTGTGTTCTTCACCAACTCCGGATCCGAAGCCGTCGACACGGCGCTCAAGATGGCGCTCGCGTACTGGAAGGCGCGCGGCGAGCCCGAGCGCGTGCGGTTCGTGGGACGCTGGCGCGGCTACCATGGCGTCGGGTTCGGCGGCACCTCGGTGGGCGGCATCGAGGCCAATCGGCGCCAGTTCGAAGGGCAGTTGCTTCCCAACGTGGACCACCTGCCGCACCCACACAATCTGTCGCGCAACGCGTTCAGCCGCGGCCAGCCGGCGCACGGCGCCGAGCTCGCCGATGAGCTGGAAACCATCATCGCCCGGCGCGGCGCGCACACCATCGCGGCGGTGATCGTCGAGCCGATGGCCGGATCCACCGGCGTCCTCATCCCGCCCAAGGGATATCTCCGCCGCCTGCGCGACATCTGCAACCAGCACGGCATCCTGCTCATCTTCGACGAGGTGATCACCGGATTCGGCCGGCTCGGCGCGCCCTTTGCCGCGCAGTTCTTCGGCGTGCGCCCCGATATGATCGCGATGGCCAAGGGCATCACCAACGCCGCCGTGCCGATGGGCGCCGTGGCGGCGAGCACGGAGATCCACGACACGGTCATGGACTCCGCGAAGTCCGGCATCGAGCTGTTCCACGGCTACACGTACTCGGGGCACCCGCTCGCGAGCGCGGCGGGGCTGGCCACGCTCGACCTGTACGAGCGCGAAGGGCTGTTCGCGCGCGCGGCCGAGCTGGCCCCGTACTGGGCCGACGCCGTGCACCGCCTCGACGGCGAACGGCACGTGATCGACGTGCGCGACATCGGGCTCGTGGGCGCGGTGGAACTCGCGCCGCGCGAGGGCGCGCCCGGCGCACGGGCCTTCGATCTGTTCCTCGACTGCCTGGAGCAGGGGGTACTCGTGCGCGTGGCCGGCGACACGATTGCGCTCTCGCCGCCGCTCATCGTGAGCACCGAGCAGATCGACGAGATCGTGCACGCCATGGCCGCCGGCCTGCGCCGGCTGGACTGAACGCCGCGGCGCGCCCACGATATGGATTCCGCAACCACCCGCGCCGCGCTCGCGCACCTGCGGCGCGTGGATCCCGTGATGGCGCGTGTCATCCGCCACGTCGGCCCGTTTCACCTCGTTCCCCGGCGCGGGAATTCCCACTTTCATTATCTGGCGCGCGCCATCGTGTACCAGCAGCTCTCGGGCAAGGCGGCGGGCACGATCCACGGCCGTTTCTGCGCCCTCTTCCCGCGCGGGCATGCCGTGCCCGATCGCGTGCTCGCGCTCTCGGACGAGGCGCTGCGCGCCGCCGGCCTCTCGCGCCAGAAAGCCGCGTACCTGCGCGATCTCGCCGAGAAGGTGCACACCGGCGCCGTGCCCCTCGAGCGCGTACGCCACATGAGCGACGACGCGATCATCGATCATCTCGTGCAGGTGAAGGGCGTGGGACGCTGGACCGCCCAGATGTTCCTGATGTTCCGGCTCGGCCGTCCCGACGTGCTCCCCGAGCTGGACCTGGGCATCCAGAACGCCGTGCAGCGCGCCTACGGCTTGCGCAAGCGCGCGACGCCGAAGGACGTCGCGCGCATCGGGAAGGCGTGGAGCCCGTACAGTTCCGTTGCCTCGTGGTACCTCTGGCGGTTCATCGACGACGGCAACTGATGCGCGCCGGTCGTCGCCGCAGCTTCGCCCCCTCGCCTTTCGACCCGGAGTCTCCGTGACGCGCGCCCCGATCTCCCGCCTTCGCTCGCTCATGTTCGTGCCGCGGCGCCGCACCCTGCGCGCCGGACTCGCCGCCGTGGCGCTCGTCGCCGTTTCGGCCACGGCCCAGCTCAGTCCAGGCGAGCAGCGCATGCGCGAATTCATACGGGCGCATCAGGACGACCAGATCGCGATGCTCCAACGCGCCGTGGACATCAACAGCGGCACCATGAACTTCGCCGGCGTGCGCGCCGTCGGCGCGCTGTTCGCAAGCGCGCTCGATTCGCTGGGGTTCGAAACGCGCTGGATCACGCTTCCCGACTCGGTGAACCGCGCCGGCCACCTGCTGGCCGTGCACCGGGGGCGCCCCGGCGCTCCGCGCCTGCTGCTCATCGGGCACTTCGACACCGTGTTCGAGGGCGAGGGGCAGCAGTTCGCGCGCGACGACACCGTCGCGCGCGGCGCCGGCTCCAGCGACATGAAGGGCGGCGACGTGATCATCGTCTACGCGCTCAAGGCCCTGCGGGACGCCGGGCTCCTGGATGGCGCCAACATCACGGCCGTGTTCACCGGCGACGAGGAATCGCCGGGGATGCCGCTCGCCCTGTCACGCCAGGCGCTGCGCGACGCGGCGCAGCGGAGCGATGTCGCGCTCGCGTTCGAGGCCGGCTCGCAGACCCTGGCGTCGGTGTCACGGCGCGGCGCCAGCTCGTGGCTGCTCACCGTCGAGGCGCGGCAGTCGCACTCGGCGGGCGTGTTCAGCCGTGGCGCCGGGTACGGCGCCATCTACGAGGCGGCGCGGATCCTCGACACCTTTCGCCGGGAGCTGGCCGGGGAGCCGGATCTGACGTTCAACCCCGGCGTGATGCTTGGCGGGGCGCACGTCGCCTATGACACCGCCCACCTCTCCGGCACCGTGGCCGGCAAGACCAACATCATCGCGCCCAGCGCGGTGGTGCCGGGCGACCTGCGGTTCATTTCCGAGGCCCAGAAGGACAGCGCCCGCGCGCGCATGCGGGACATCGTCGCGCAACATCTGCCGGGGACCAGCGCGCAGATCAGGTTCGAGGACGCGTATCCCGCACTGCCGATGACTCCCGGGGGCGCCCGGCTCATCGCGCTCTACGATTCGGCGAGCCGGGCGCTGGGCTACGGCCCGGTGGCGGCGCAGGATCCGGCGACGCGCGGCGCGGGCGACGTATCGTTCGTGGGACCGTACATCCCGGGCATCGACGGGCTCGGCGCGCTGGGACGCGGCGCCCACACGCCGCGGGAAGAGGTCGATCTGAATTCTCTCAACATGCAGACCGAGCGCGCCGCGGTGCTGATGGCCCGGTTGCTGGAGCACCCGTGAGGGGGTGAAGCCGTGAGGCGGTGCGCCGTATCACGGCCTCACCGCTTCACGGCCTCACCGATCTATTGTGTCAACGCCGGCAGCGGGCCGAGCAATCCCTTGGGCAGCTCGGCCATCAGGTCGCGATGGGCGAACACCACCTCGGGGTGGCGCTGCAGCATCTGCAGATACCGCGACGCGAACATCGTCGTCGGCGGCACCGGCGTGAGCAGCGCGCGCACCTGGGCCAGCAGCGTGGCCGCGACGGGGCCGCTCACCGGCTCCTCCTCGTGCTCGGCGAAATCCAGCGCTTCGTCGATCTGCACGATCAGCTGCGACGCCGGCCGCAGCCATTCGAACGCCGGATCGTTCAGCACCGCCTGCAAATACTCATTCGGCGTCAGCCGCCCGCGCGACCGCTCCAGCTCCACGCGCTCCACTTCGAGCAGCAGCTTGTGCACCCGCAACAGCCCCTGACGCGCCGTCTTGAGCGTGTTGGTCGTCAGATCGCCGGCCGCGACACGCGGCGTGATGTCATTCGGGTTCATACGTACCTCCGCGACTCAATCTAGCGCGAAGGGGAAGAGGGGCCTCGAATGGTGACGGTGGACAGTGAGCAGTGAGCGGTGGGCAGTGAGCAGTGGGGAGTGCACCGCTCACTGCTCACCGCCAACTGTTCACTGCACTTCAAATATCCCTGCCGCCCCCATGCCGCCGCCGATGCACATCGTCACCAGCCCTTTACCGCCGCCGCGCGCGCGAAGCTCATGAATGAGCTGCGTCGTGAGCTTGGCCCCCGTGGCGCCCAGGGGATGGCCGAGGGCGATCGCGCCGCCGTTCACGTTGACGCGCGCCGGATCCATGCCCAGCTCGCGCACCACCGCGACCACCTGTGACGCAAAGGCTTCATTGAATTCGATGAGCGCCAGGTCGGAGAGCGCAAGTCCCGCGCGCTCGAGCACCTTGGGGACCGCCTTGAGCGGCCCGACGCCCATCACGTCGGGATCAACGCCGGCCACGGCGAAGTTCACGAACCGCGCCAGCGGCGCGACCCCCAGCGCCCGCGCGCGCTCCGCGCTCATCAGCAGCACCGCCGCCGCGCCGTCGGAGTACGGACTCGCATTGCCGGCCGTGACCGTGCCGCCGGCCGTGAACGCCGGCCGCAGCTTGGCGAGGCCCTCGATCGTCGTGTCGGTGCGGGGCAGCTCATCGACCGAGAAGTCCACGGTGCTTTCCGCTTTCCGCGCCCCGTTCCATTCCGCCCGCGTCACCGGAATCGGCAGGATCTGTTCGCGGAACGCGCCGGACGCCAAGGCCTTTGCCGCCTTCTGCTGGCTGCCCAGCGCCCACGCGTCCTGCTCCTGCCGCGTCACCTTCCAGCGATTGGCCACGCGCTCGGCGGTGAATCCCATGCCGATGTAGCTCTCCACCGCTTCGGGATCGAGGCGCGTGTGGTAGCCCGACATCGGCACCTGGCTCATCATCTCGATGCCGCCGGCGAGCACCACCTCGGCCATGCCGCTCATGATCGCCTGCGCGCCGAAGGCGATCGTCTGCAGCCCCGACGAGCAGAAGCGGTTGATCGTCGCGCCGGGCACCTCCACCGGGAAGCCGGCCCGGAGCAGTGAGAGCCGGGCGACGTTCAGCCCCTGCCCGGCCTCGGGCATCGCGCATCCCCACAGCACGTCGTCGACGGCGGCGGGATCGACACCGGCGCGGTCGACGGCCGCGCGCATCATGCGGGACGAGAGCTCCACGGGGTGCACGCCGGCCAGCGCGCCGTCCTTCTTGCCACGACCCACGGCGCTGCGCACCGCGGACACGATCACGACGTCAGTCACGAGTCATCCCTCTCAGTTGCGGAGCGGTTTGCCGGTCTTGAGCATGTGGGCGATGCGCTCCTGCGTTTCCCGAGTGCCCAGGAGGCGCAGGAACGCGTCGCGCTCCAGGTCGAGCACGTCGTCTTCGGTGACGAGCCGCGCCGGGCCGTCGCCGCCGCACAGGACTTTCGCAATCTCTAATGCGAGGCGCACGTCGTGGTCGCTGGCCTGTCCGGCCTCGCGCATCGCCCACGCCGCGTAGTGCAGGTTCCCCACCCCGGCCCGCCCCACCGCCTCGATCGTGCGCGCCGGCGGGGGCACGTAGTCGGGCGCCAGCTCGAGCACCCGGCGCTTCGCGTCGGCCAGCAGGAAGTCCCGGTTCATCGAAATGCGGTCGCGGTCGCGCAGGTAGCCCAGCGACCGCGCCTCGAGCGCGCTCGTGCTCACCGTGGCCATCGCGATCTGCTTGAACGCCCGCTTGGGCGCCTCGAACGGATCGGCGTCGTCGAACGGGGCCAGCGCGCCGGCGTAGCGGAACAGCAACTCCTTCGTGCCCCCGCCTCCCGGGAGCAGCCCCACGCCGACCTCCACGAGTCCCATGTACAATTCCGCATGGGCCTGAATGGCGTCGGCGTGCAGCGACCACTCGCACCCGCCGCCCAGGGTGAGCCCGAACGGCGCCGCCACCACCGGGAACGGCGCCGAGCGAATGGACATCGAGCACCCCTGAAAGAGCTGCACCGCCTCGTCGAGCCGCTTCCAGTCGCCCGCCTGCGCCAGCGCCGCCACCATGCCCAGATCGGCGCCCGCCGTGAACGTGCGCGGATCGTCGTTCCCGATCACCAGCCCGGCCAGCCCGTCGCGCTCCACGATGTCCAGCGACTTCATGAGCATCGTGAGCACGCCCTCGCCCAGCGAATTCATCTTGCTGTGGAATTCGAGCACCGCGACGCCGTCGCCCGCGTGCCACAGCGTGGCGTCGGCCGACTCGGCGAGCGCGCGGCCGGCGCGCCGCAACGCCGCCAAGCGCAGCAGCCCGTCGGGTTCCTGCACCGGTACCAGGGCGCTCCAGTCCAGCGCCGCCGCGCGTGTGCCGTCGGCGCTGTAGAACCCGTCGCGCGCCGCGGGCGGGCGCAGCGCCGCCGCTTCGGGCAGCGCGGCGCCCAGCAGGTCGAGCTGCGCGAACGGTCCCGCTTCCCACGCGAACCCCCATTCCATGGCGTGGTCCACGTCGGGAAGGGTGTAGGCGATCTTCGGCGCCGTATCGATGACGTAGCGCGAGAGCCGCGTGAGGTACTCGCGCGCAAAGGTGCCGTACTTCCCTTCGAGCGCGACCGCGGCCTTGAGGCGCTCGCCCAGCGGCAGCCGGAGCGCCTTCCCTACGGCCGGTGACTCGGGCTTCGCGGCCGGCGCGTACGCGCCCGTCTTCCAGTTCAGGGTGAGGATGTCCTTGCCCACCTTCTTGTAGAAGCCGGCGCCGCTCTTCTCGCCCAGCTGCCCGTTCTTCACCATCGTCCCCACCCATTCGGGAAGGGTAAAGTCCTCACCGGTGGCCCGCGCGAGGCCGGTCGCGACGTGCGACAACACGTCGAGCCCGGTGAGATCGGCGGTGCGGAAGGTCGCGGACTTGGCGCGCCCCAGGAGCGGCCCGGTGAGCAGGTCGACCTCGTCGATCGTGAGGTCGAACTCTTCCATCATGCGCAGGGCCAGCACCATCCCGAACACGCCCAGCCGGTTGGCCACGAACCCCGGCACGTCGCGCGCGGTAACGATGCCCTTGCCGAGGACGCGCTCGCTGAACGCGCGGACCCGGGCGACGGTGTCGGGCGCGGTGCGCGCCGTGGGAATGATCTCGAGCAGGTGCAGGTAGCGCGGCGGATTGAAGAAGTGCATCCCGAGGAAGCGTTGCGTAAAGGCGTCGGTGCGCCCCTCGGTGAGCAGCGTCATCGGAATTCCCGAGGTGTTCGAGGCGACCACCGTGTGCGCCGGCAGGATGCGTTCGAGCGCCTCGTACAGCGCGCGCTTCGGCTCGAGCTGCTCGATGATCGCCTCGATCACGAGGTCGCACTCGGCGAGGCGTCCCAGGTCGTCGGTGGTGTTGCCGGCTTCGACGAGCGCCGCGCGCGCCGGGTCCATGAACGCGGCGGGTCGTGCCTTGCGGGCCCGATCCAGCCCCTGGCGCGCCGGCGCGTTCGGGTCGCCGGGTGGACCAGCCACGTCCAGCAGGTCCACGGGAAT
>JAGWRB010000242.1 GCA_028876725.1 Gemmatimonadota bacterium | reverse complement strand
TGCGTGGTGTACGCCACGCCGTCGCAGCATTTGCGCGGCATTGCAGCGGCCGGCGCCCGCCGTCTCGAACCCGGGGCCACTGTGGTCGTGGCCTCCAAGGGCATCGAGCGCGGGTCGCTCGCCCTCATGTCCGACGTCATCGAGCAGGAGTTGCCGGGGCACGACATGGTCGCGATCTCGGGGCCCAGCTTCGCCGCCGAAGTGGCCGCCGGGCTCCCCACGGCCATCGTCGCGGCGTCGCGGAGTCGCGACGCGGCGTGCCGCGTGCAGGGCCTGCTCAGCGGCGCGCGCTTCCGCGTCTACACGCACGACGATCTCGTGGGCGTCGAGCTCGGCGGGGCGCTCAAGAACGTGATGGCGGTGGCCACCGGCATCCACGACGGCGTGGGGCTGGGCCACAACTCCCGCGCCGCGCTGATCACGCGCGGGCTGGCCGAAATGACGCGGCTGGGGGTGGCGCTCGGCGCCAACCCGGCGACGTTCGCGGGGCTCGCGGGGCTCGGCGATCTCGTGCTCACGTGCACCGGCGCGTTGAGTCGCAATCGCGCGCTGGGCGTGGAAATCGGCAAGGGGCGAACGCTGGCCGAGGTGCTCGAAGGCAAGCATACCGTGGCCGAGGGGGTCGACACCACCGTGAGCACCGTGGCGCTGGCCCGCCGCGAGGGGATCGAGATGCCCATCGCCGCGATGGTGTACCGGATTCTGTTCGAGGGACAGACGGCCCGCGCGGCCGTTCAGGAACTCATGGCGCGCGAGCTGCGCGCGGAGCAAGACCGATGAACGCACCCGAGCCCGTTCAGGAATTCTACTCCATCGGTGAAGTCTGCGACCTCACCGGCCTCAAGCCGCACGTCCTGCGGTACTGGGAGAGCCAGTTCAAGTTCCTGAATCCCGCCAAGAATCGCTCGGGAAATCGCGTGTACCAACGCCGGGAAATCGAACTGGTGCTGCTCGTGAAGCATCTGCTCTACGTCGAGAAGTTCACCATCGACGGCGCGCGGCAGAAGGTGGACGAGCGGCGCAAGAACGGCGAGCTCCGGGATCTGTCGTTCGGCGCGCTCCATGCCGACGTGCTCGCCTCGCTCGAGCAGTCCCTGCAGGAGCTGCACGACCTGCTGCACGAGGAGTCCGAGGGCTGATGCGCCTGCTGCTCACGAACGACGACGGCGTGCTGGCCCACGGGCTCGAATGTCTGCAGGAGGCGGCGGCGCCGCTCGGCGAAGTGACGGTCGTGGCGCCCGACCGCGAACAGAGCGCCACGAGCCACTCGCTCACGCTGCACCACCCGCTGCGCCCCGTGCGCGTGGGCGAACGCCGGTTTCAGGTGGACGGCACGCCCACCGACTGCGTGATGCTCGCCGTGGAGGCGCTGATGCCCGAGCGGCCGGACTTCGTGATCAGCGGCATCAACCACGGCCACAACATGGGCGAGGACGTCCTCTATTCGGGGACCGTCGCCGCGGCCATGGAAGGGCTGTCCCTCGGCATCCGCTCCATCGCCGTGTCGTTCGCCGGCGGCGATCTGCGGGCCGACCTGTCGCACCTGCGCGCGCAGATTGCCGTCCTCACGCCCCTGCTGGCGCACCTGACGTCGCTGCCGCACTTTCCCCCGCACACGCTGTTCAACGTGAACCTGCCGCCGGTGGCGCCCGCGGGCATCAAGGGCGTGCGCCTCACCCGGCTCGGCCGGCGCGCCTATTCAGGTTCGCTCAAGCCCATGCACGATCCCTGGAACCGTCCCATCTACTGGATCGGCGGCGGCTCCATCAGCTGGAGCGGGGAAGACGACTCGGACTTCCGCGCGATCGAGGACGGCTACATCTCCGTGACGCCGCTGCACCTGGACGTCACCAACTACGACATTCTCCGGACGGCGAGCGAATGGTGGCGCGATCCCCCGCGGGTGTAGAGATGCGCGGTCCCCGGCAGCGGCTGGTGGAACAGCTCCGCGAGAAGGGCGTCACCGACCTCGCGGTGCTCCGCGCCTTCGAGCTCACCCCGCGCCACGAGTTCGTGCCCACCGGCATCCGGCACCGCGCCTACGAGGACGCCGCGCTCCCCATCGGCAACGGCCAGACCATCTCCCAGCCCTCCGTCCACGGACGATCGCTTCAGCTGCTCCGCCTCACCGGCCGCGAGCGCGTGCTGGAAATCGGCACCGGTTCGGGATACCAGACGGTCCTCCTCTCGCACCTCGTCGATCAGGTGTTCTCCATCGAGCGCGTCGCGCCGCTGCTCGACGCCGCGCGCCGGCAGATCGCGGCGCTCGACGCGAAGAACGTCTCCCTGCTCATGGGCGACGGCACCGTGGGGTGGCGCGAGTACGCGCCGTACGACGCGATCATCGTCAGCGCCGCGTCGCCGGACGTGCCGGCCCCGCTGGTCGCCCAGCTCGCCGACGGCGGACGGCTGCTCGTGCCCGTAGGCGGGCGCGACGCGCAGGCCCTGGTGCTCGTCACCCGCCGCGGCGACGGCTACGATCGCGAGGAGCTCGACGCCGTGCGCTTCGTGCCCCTCCTCGGACGCCACGGATGGACGCCATAGCGTCTCCGCGCCAGCCCGTAGCCCGCCGCATCACCGTGCGCGGGCGCGTGCAGGGCGTGGGCTATCGCTGGTTCGCCCGCCAGACCGCGCACACCCTGGGCGTCACCGGCTGGGTGCGCAACATGCCCGACGGGTGCGTCCTGCTCGAGGTGGCCGCTCCCGAGGACGCGCTCGCGCGATTTGCCGCCGAGCTCCGTGCCGGCCCGCCGGGGAGCCACGTCGTCGACGTTTGCGTTGAAGCGCGCGACGGCGGTGAGCCCTTGCCCGATCGCTTCGTCGTCATACGTTGAGCGTCGTCACCTCCACGCCGAGCCGAACCGTGTCTCTCGCCACTGACGTCGCCGGTGCCATTCGCGACGTGCCGGATTTTCCGAAGCCGGGCATTCTGTTCAAGGACATCACGCCGGTGCTGCTCGACCCCGCGCTCTTTCGCCGCGTGACCGACGCGCTCGCCGCGCCCTTCAGCGGCGACGCCATCACGCACGTGGTGGCCGTTGAGAGCCGAGGGTTCATTCTCGGGGCGCCGGTCGCGCTGCGCCTCGGCGCGGGGCTGGTGCCCGTGCGCAAGCCGGGCAAGCTGCCGGCCGCGCGCGAACGCGTGGAGTACCAGCTCGAATACGGCACCGACGCGCTGGAGATGCACGCCGACGCGCTCCCCACCGGCGCGCGCGTCCTCGTGGTCGACGACGTGCTGGCCACGGGCGGCACCGCAGCCGCGGCCTGCCGGCTGGTGGAGCAGGTGGGCGCGCGCGTGATCGGGCTGAGTTTCCTGATGGCCCTTGGTTTCCTCGACGGCGCCGCCGAGCTGAAGGGGCGCCGCGTGGAAACGATCGTTACGGTGTAGCGGCCTCCGCGGGCACGGCCACCGCCGGCCCCCGCTGGCCGGCGGCGTCGAGCGCGGCCAGGATGTCCGTGGTGGTGAGCACGCCCTCCAGCGCGCCCCCGGCCGACGTGACGAGCAGCAAATGCCGCCCGGGCCGCGCCAGCAGCAGGCGCAGCGCCTCCTGCAGATCGGCTTCGGGCGGGATGCGGGGCGCGTCGTGCTCGGTAAAGTCGCGCACGTGATGCCGGCCCCATTCCGCCGGCGATACGGCGCTCAGCGTCCCCACGGCGATGACGCCGGTCAGCCGCTCACCGTCGAGCACCGGGTAGGCGGCGTGCGCGTGGTTCGGATCCACGAGCCGCGAGAAGTCGAGCAGCGTCGCGCTGGCGGCCACGGTGGCCACGCGCGGCTGCATCGCGTCCTCGACCGGCACGTTCGCGAGCTCGGCCACGCGAACGGCCTCGTGCAGCCGCTGGTCGCCCGAGGCCGACGCCTCGCCCGACACGCCGTACGCCACGGCCGCCCCGATGAGCGCCGGAATGATGAATGCATGGCCGCCCGTGGCTTCGGCCACGAAGATCACCGCCGTGAGCGGCGTCTTGTAGCCGGCGGCGATGAACGCCGCCATCCCGACGGCCGCGAACAGACCCGGCGACGCCGCGTGTACCACGCTCTGCGCGAACGCGGTGCCCAGCGAGCCGCCGGTGAGGAAGAGCGGCACGAACATCGCGCTCACGCCGCCCACGCCCAGGGAAAACAGCGTGGCGGCGAGCTTCAGCACGCTGAACACCACCAACTCGCCCGAGCTGTGCGCGGTGCGGAGAATCTGGTTGACCGCTTCGTAGTTCGGCCCAATGGGAACGAGCGTGCCGTGATACCACCAGAGGAATGCCACGCCGCACAGTCCCGTGAGCAGCCCGCCGATGGCCATCTTCACCCAGTGGGGCAGGGAACTCCGCACGCTGTACTGGCGGAAGCGGCGGAACGTGATCGTGAACGTCATCACGAGGAGGCCGCACCCCGCGCCGAGCACCACGGCCCAGAGCAGATCGCGCCGGGTATAGCCCGCCGCCGCCGGAAAATCGAACAGCGGCTGCGAGCCCATGAACGCCGCCATCGTCGCGTACGACACCACCGACGCGATGAGCGACGGCAGCAGCGCCTCATGCGCCAGGTCGTCCTTGTACGGCATTTCGAGCGCGAAGATGATGCCGGTGAGCGGCGCGCGGAACACGGCCGACATCCCCGCGGCGGCGCCGCTGATGAGCAGAATCCGCCGGTCGCGGCGCGTAAGCCCGAAGCCGCGGAGCCGCGTCCAGAGCCAGGAACCCACCGCGCCGCCGCCGTAGATGCTCGGACCTTCCAGCGCCGCGCTCCCGCCGAGGCCCACCGTGGCGATGGCCGCGAGCAGCTTGGGCACGAATGGGCGCATGGACACCGCGCCGTGATGCTCGTGATACGCGCGGATGATCTCCTCGGTGGAGTGCTCGTCGGGGTCCGGGGTCATGTACTGCATGATGAGCCCCGCGGCCACGAACCCGAGCGTCACGGTGGGCACGATGGCCGCCGGATGCGCCAGATCCACGCGCAGCATCGCCGGCCAGAGCCACTGCAGGATGATCTCGGCGATGCCGGTAATGAGCAGGCCGGTGATCACGCCCAGCACCGGCGCGATGAGGATCCACCGGTGCAGATCGCGCGCGTACGTGGCGGCCATGTCTTCGCGCACGAGCGCCGAATACCGGCGCACCAGCGGGTGCGACCGCACGCGGTCCACGAGCGCCCTCATCGGCCCGCCTCCGCGCGCCGCGCGGGCGAGGGCACGGGCCACGCCGTATGCGGGAACGCCGCCAGCTCCTGGCGGTGCAGCCGGGTCAGCCGGAGCAGCACGCCGCGCCCGCGCGGCGTGAGCACCACGTCGACTACGCGCCGGTCGGCCGCGCTGCGCGCCTTACGCACCAGCCCGCCCGCCTCGGCGCGGTGCACCAGCGCCACGACCGCGTTGTGCCGCTCCTGGAGGCACTCGCTCAGCTCGGATATCGTGGCCGAGCCGCGCCCCGTGAACCCGGCCACGCCCAGCAGCAGCTGGTGCTGCAGCGGCGTCACGCCGGCCCCGCGGGCGGCGCGCTCGCTGAACCGCAGGAAGCGCCGGAGCTGGTAGCGGAATTGCGCGAGCTGATGAAAATCGCGCGCCGTGATGCGCGGCGCGGCACGCGTGCGGGAGGTCGTCATGGTACGGGATAATATATCACGGCGTGATATATTATCGGAGGTCGGGGGCGCGCGCTACCGGGCCGAAGCGGGGGCG